>JBFHXD010000060.1:0-14197 GCA_041599135.1 Methylomirabilales bacterium (SeqCode)
ATCTGGAAAGCCTGCGGGCTCGTCACCTCGTGGACAAGATGTAACCCGACAAAGAGCTGCGTCTGCCCCGACGGAAGCGTCCGGACCGTATGGGTCCGCCAGACTTTGTCGAGGAGTGTTTCAGCCATGGGATTGTTTCTCCGAAAACGGACACACCTGTAGCAGCCCCAAGAGTAAGAGGATCCGCATCACACGCCTTCTTTCACCTCTTTTTCGGGAGGGGTCTTTCGACCCACCGCCCGGTTGATGGCGTTCAGATAGGCCTTCGCACTGGCCTCGATCACATCCGTGGAGGTCCCCCGACCGATGATGGTCTGTCCATCGACCTCGATCGAGACCATTACCTCCCCCAGCGCATCCTTGCCCGAGGTCACAGCCCGAATACCATAATCCTTCAACCGCGGGTGCAATCCTGTAATCTGATCGATGGCCCTGAAGGTCGCATCGACCGGCCCATCCCCCCAGCCGGATTCCTGATGGATCTCGTCCTCCTTCTTCAAGCGGACCGTGGCGGTCGGGATCATATTGGTCCCACTCGCGAACTGGAGATGGTCAAGCATGTACGTTTCTGGCAAGGTCAGCACCTGTTCCTCGACGATAGCCAAGAGGTCATCGTCAAAAACCTCCTTCTTCTTGTCGCACAGCTCCTTAAACCGCTGAAACGCCTTCGACAGATCCTCCTCGCCGAGATCCACACCGAGGTCTTGGAGGCGCTTCTTCAAGGCGTGCCGTCCCGAGTGCTTCCCCAGGACAAGACGGCTCTGGGGGACCCCCACCGATTCCGGCGTCATGATCTCGTAGGTCAAGGCGTGAGACAACATCCCGTGTTGGTGGATTCCCGCTTCATGGGCAAAGGCGTTGGCGCCGACAATGGCCTTATTTGGCTGGACCGCAATACCGGTAATCGTGCTGAGGAGCTTTGAAGTCTTGTAGATCTCCTCGGTCTTGACGCCTGTCTCGGCATCCACGATGTCTTTGCGGGTCCTGATCGCCATCACCATCTCTTCCAAGGAGGCATTCCCGGCCCGCTCCCCGATCCCATTGATCGTGCACTCAACCTGGCGGGCCCCTTGCTTCACGCCTTCGAGAGAATTGGCAACGGCCAGCCCGAGGTCATTATGGCAGTGGACACTGACGATCACGCGGTCGATGTTTGGGACGTGATTCATAAGATGCCGAATCCGCTCACCGTACTCCCAGGGGATCGCATAGCCCACCGTGTCGGGGATATTGATCGTCGTCGCCCCTGCCGTGATCGCCGCCTCGACCACCTGGCAGAGAAAGTCCACGTCGGTTCGACAGGCATCTTCACAAGAAAACTCGACGTCGTCCGTATATCCACGCGCCCGCTTGACCGCCCGAACCGCCGATGCGAGGACCTCCTCCCGGCTCATCTTGAGCTTGTATTGCATGTGGATGTCAGAGGTAGCGATGAAGGTATGGATCCGAGGGCGCTCCGCGTGCTGCAGTGCTTCCCAGGCCCGATCGATATCCTGCTCCCGTGTCCGACAGAGTCCAGCAATGGTTATTCCCTCCCGGATATTCTGCGAAACCACCTTGACGGCCTCAAAATCATCCGGAGAGGCGATCGGGAATCCCGCCTCGATGACATCGACCCGCAGCCGGGCGAGCTGTCGAGCGAGCTCCAGCTTCTCGCGGGTATTCATACTATATCCAGGAGATTGCTCTCCGTCGCGCAACGTCGTATCAAAAATCAGAATCCTCGAAGCCATGCTCTGTCTCCTCTCTGTCTATGCGGCGTCATCTTTTGAGCGTATAAGACCTGGTCCATGCCATCCGTACATCCCGATTGGTGTTATCCTCGCCGGGGGAACCCTCCCTCACCGGGAGCGGGGCTCCCCCGGCGTAAGCTCGAGCTCTTCACCCAAGTCAACCGGGACCCGCTTGCGCCATAGGGGAAGGTATCGAAGGAAGCCGGAGAGGGCATACAGGAAGAAAAAGCTGAAGAGTAAGAGGTTTGGTTCCGAGGCGATAACGAGCATGGCCAGGACCACGCTGATGAGGATCGTGAAGGGATGTCGCCGCGAAATGTCGATTTCTTTCAAAGAGCGGTACTTGACCTTGCTGACCATGAGAAATGATGTCACGGTCACCAACACGACCATCAGTGCCGAGGTGATTTCGGGCGAAAGCAACTCATACCCGAAGACGATCAAGGAGGGGGATTCGCCAAGAAAGAGCACGCTGGAGACGATGATCCCTGCCGCCGCGGGGATCGGCAGGCCAACGAAGTAGCGCTTGTCGAGCTTCTTGGTTTGGATATTGAACCGGGCTAGCCGCAGCGCTCCACACGCCGCAAATAGGAAGGCAGCCAGCCAGCCGATACGCCCAAAGGGCTGCATGGCAAAAACATACGCGAGGATGCCTGGGGCAACCCCGAAGGAGACCAGATCGGCCAACGAATCCAACTCCATGCCGAAATCACTGGTGGCTTTTGCGAACCGCGCGACAGCTCCATCCAGAAAATCCACGACGAGGGCAATAATGATCGCCAGCACAGCTTTGGAAAAATCGTGTTTATGAATCGCGATGATCGCGTAGAATCCGCAAAAGAGATTCCCGATTGTCAGAATACTGGGCAAGATGTAAACGCCGCGGCGAACCTCTCGACTCATGAGATCACCCCGATCACGCTCTCGCCGCCTTTCACGTGATCCCCCATCTGCACCCTCGGATCCACTCCCTCAGGCAGGAGCAGATCGACGCGAGATCCAAACCGAATCATGCCAATCCGCTCTCCGGCCCGAACCTCTTGCCCCGGTCGAACCCAGGTGACAACCTGCCGGGCCAAGAGCCCTGCCACCTGACGAATGAAAATATCCCTGGGACCTCCTCGTAATCGGATCAAGGTCTGGGCGTTCCGGCGAGACGCTGCTTCTTTCCACGCGACCTGAAAGGTCCCAGGGTTCGAAAGCACCTCCTCAATCCGCCCAGCACAAGGCGCACGGTTAACGTGGACATCCAGAAGGGAGAGGAAGATACTGACTTCTGTCCCCTGCCGTCCGTCCATTGAAGGCCCGATGCGGACTACGCGTCCATCAGCCGGAGCGAGGATCACTCCAGGTTCATCGGGTGGAAACCGCTCCGGGTCTCGGAAGAAAAAAACGACCGCTGCAGCCAGAAGCAAGAGAAGCAGGCTTCCCATCTGCAGGCCTGATATCCACAAAACAAGTGCGGCTCCGAAGAGGGGAAGGATAAATGGCCATCCCTCTGAGGCCACAGGAAAGGTGTTCCTCGGTCGGTCGGCAGCCAAAATTCATAACCCCCGAGAATCCCTGTATAACACTGGCGCCCGTGCATTTCAAGCCCGACGCGTCAGCGTGCCTTACCCCCGTCCTCGCCTAACAGCTTGCGGATGACTCCCGGGATGTGACCGAGGGCTTGATCCAGCCTTGAGGGGTCCTTCCCTCCCGCCTCGGCCAGGTCGGCCCGACCACCCCCGTCTCCTCCCGTCATCCGCGCCATCTCTCGCACGAGCTTTCCCGCGTGCACCCGCGGCACGATGTCCGGAGTGATCCCCGCAACCCAGGCCACCCTGTCATTTGCGAGGGCCGCGAGAACCACCACACCCGACCCAAGCTTGGTCCGGATACGGTCTACGAGATCTCGAAGTCCCTTCTGGTCGAAATGCTCTACCCGCCCACGCACAACCCGAAGGCCCTCGATCGTTTCCGCTTGCTTGAGCAACTCCTCAACGACGGTAGCGGCAAGACGACTGCGAAGTCGCTGGATCTCTCGCTCCAGTTCTCCGCCCCGCTGGGTTAACCGATCTACTTTCTCTGGAAGCTCAAATGGGCGGGCCTTGAGCGCCTCAGCCGACTCCTGAAGGGCAGCCTCTTCCTTCAACAGATAGTCGTAGGCCCCGGGACCGGTATAAGCCTCAATGCGGCGGATTCCTGCAGCAACTCCTCCTTCGCTTGCGATTTTGAAGATACCGATCTCGCCGATGGCCTGGACATGCGTACCCCCGCACAGCTCGAGTCCAAATCCCGGTATGGCCACCGTCCGAACCCGATCTGCGTATTTATCGGCAAAAAAAGCCTTCGCCCCTCGGGCTAGCGCTTCCTCGTAGGGAACCCCGTCCTCGATCATCACTGGGAGGTTCCGCCACAGCTGCTCGTTCACGATCCGTTCGATGCGGGCGATCTCCGCGGCCGTCATTGGTCCAAAGTGGCGAAAGTCGAACCGGAGCCGGTCCGGAGCGACCAACGAACCCTCCTGTCGAACATGATCCCCTAAAACTCGGTGAAGGGCTTCATGAACCAGGTGAGTTGCAGTGTGGTTCTTGACAACCAGTGCCCGCCGCTCCGTTTCAATCGCTGCACGTAAACGGTCCCCTTTCCGAATCGACCCGCGTGTAACCCGGACCCGGTGGACCGTTAAGCCAGGCAGTGGTCTTTGGACATCGACGACGTCGGCCACGCCCCCCGGACCTTCCAGGATACCGACGTCTGCCACCTGTCCCCCCGCTTCAGCATAAAAGGGGGTCTGGTCCAGGATGACCTCGGCCTGCTCCCCTTCCTGGACTGCCGGGACACTCTGCCCCCCCTTCACGATCGCGCTGACCTCAGCCTCAGCCTCTATCTGGTTATATCCCAGGAAAGTCGTTGGTTTCTCTACTCCCTCCCGAGAGAGATCAGGAAGGCCTCCCATGCTAAACGTGGCCGCAGCCGCCGCGATTGTCTTTGACCTTTGCTGCTGGGCATGCATATGTACGTTATAGCCTTCCACATCGGGCCGCACACCGTGATCCTGAGCAAATTCATCTATGAGATCGAGCGGCAGCCCGTATGTGTCATATAGCATAAATAATTTATCTCCTGGGATCTGACCTCCGTGAGAAGCTTTGGCTTCTGCAATTTCCTCTTCGAGTCGTGGGATAGCCATACGCAGGGCATGCCCAAAGCGTTCTTCCTCGGCGAGCGTCTCACGCGCCACCCGGTCTCTTGTACTCTGAAGCTCAGGGTACTGCTCCTTCACATGATCGACCACACGCCCTGTCATCTGGGCCAGGAAGGATCCTTCAAGGCCTAACAGTTTCCCGTGCCGAAGAGCCCTTCGGACAATTCGCCTCAGCACGTACCCCCGCCACTCATTACTGGGCAGGACTCCATCACTCAATAGGAACGTGGTGGCGCGAGCGTGGTCGGCAATCACCCGCATGGATACATCGTCCCGTTCCTCTACCCCGTACGTCCGCCCGGTGAGCTCCTCCACAGCGGTGATGAGCGGACGCAAGAGGTCGGTGTCGAAATTGCTGTGGACTCCCTGAACCACAGCAGCGATCCGCTCAAGCCCCGCTCCAGTGTCGATGCTCGGCTTCGGCAACGGGGTCAGGGTCCCACTGGCATCTCGGTTAAACTGCATAAAGACCAGGTTCCATAGCTCCAAGTACCGATCGCAATCACACTCGATGTCACAGGCCGGGCGACCGCACCCCACCACCGGTCCCTGATCGAAGACGATCTCCGAGCAGGGTCCGCACGGACCCGTGTCTCCCATGGCCCAGAAGTTATCCTCCTCACCGAGGCGAACAATCCGGTCCGCAGGAAGGCCGGCCAACTTCTGCCACAACTGAAAGGCCTCATCGTCGTCCTTGTAGATCGTCGCCCAGAGCCGCTCAGCGGGCAGACCAAGATCGACCGTCATCCACTCCCAGGCGTACGCGATGGCGGCTTCTTTAAAGTAATCCCCAAACGAAAAGTTGCCGAGCATCTCAAAGAAGGTGTGGTGCCTGGCCGTTCTGCCGACGTTTTCCAGATCATTATGCTTCCCGCCGGCCCGGACACACTTTTGGCACGAGGTGGCGCGGCTGTAGTCCCGCTTGTCCACACCGAGGAAACAATCCTTGAACTGGACCATTCCGGCATTGGTAAACAGGAGCGTGGGGTCTTCTCTGGGAACTAATGAAGAGCTTGAAACGATGGCATGCTCCCGCGAGGCAAAGTAATCCAGGAAAGCCTGTCGGACCTCGGCCCCACTCAGTTTCCGCATGACTGACCCCCTGATGGATGCCCAAATGAATAATATGAAACAGGGATTTATATGTTAGGGAATTGGTAACCTATTGTCAAGAAAATGCGCAGATTTCGGTAGGTGAGGTGATTAACCTTCAAGGAAATTCAAAAGAGAAGCCGCAAAACCTTGGTCGTAGAGGCATTCTGGCATCTTCGGGGTTCACACTCAGGGCGAAAAGTCGAACCGACAGGACGGACCCGGAAGTCAGGGCGAGGCTCTAACCGGTTAGGCGCTCGATCCCAGAAACCTTACCCTTATCCTCCTCCGAGACTTTCAAGACTTGGTCCCAGGCCGGCTCGATCCCCCTGACTCTCAGGGCAAAGTCGTCCGGGTTGGACGCCCACAGGAGGGCTTCTTCGTAGGCAATGAGGCTACGCCGGTACAGCGTCATGAGGGACTGATCAAAGGTCTGCATCCCGTATTGACTATGGCCGGAGGCAATGAAGTCGGGAATCTTGCGTGTCTTGTCCGAGTCAATAATACACTCCCGAATGGTGTTCGTGACCACCAAGACTTCAGCAGCCGGGACCCGTCCCCGTCCGTCAGCCCGCGGGATGAGTCGTAACGAGACGATGCCCCGAAGGAGTGAAGCGAGTTGGAGGCGGACTTGTCGTTGCTGATACGGGGGAAAGACGGAGATGATCCGGTTGATGGTCTCTGCCGCATCCACCGTGTGCAGGGTGCTCAAGACCAAGTGTCCGGTTTCAGAAGCCAGGAGCGCCGTAGAGACCGTTTCGTAATCCCGCATCTCCCCCACCAGGATGACGTCAGGATCCTGCCGGAGGGCACTGCGAAGTGCCTCGGCAAAGGAGTCGGTGTCCGTTCCCACCTCCCGTTGGTTGACCAGGCACTCCTTGTCCCGAATGAGGTACTCGATTGGATCCTCGATGGTGATAATATGCGCCGTCCGGTGGGTGTTCATATGCTCAACCATGGAGGCAAGGCAGGTGCTCTTACCGCTCCCGGTTGTCCCGGTGACCAAGAGTAGTCCTCTCGTTTCCAGAGACAGCTTTTCCACTACGGGGGGGAGGTTCAGTTCTTGGATGGTCATGACCTTCATCGGAATAACGCGCATGACCATCCCGACGGTGGAGCGCTGCTGAAAGATATTGACACGAAAGCGACCGAGGCCCGCCACGCTATAGGCCATGTCGATCTCGCGCTTCTCCTTGAACCGTTCCCTTTGGTGCTCGTTCATGACGGAAAAGATCATTCGGATGGCGTCGTCTTGACTGATCTTTCCCTTTTCGGTCAGAGGGACGAGCCTATTGTCGACTCGAATGACCGGTGGGCCGCCTACCTTGATATGGAGGTCTGAGGCCTTTCGTTCTACGGCGATTTTTACAAGGTCTCGGAGATCCATGGCACCCCCAGCGTTTTTTCATTTCTCGCTGCGGATTATGCATTTCTTGTGCCGGATCCCAAGCTCGTACCTTGAAATCTGTTCGTCCTTCCGGGCACCGCAAGTCGAGTCTGCCCCGGGTCAGAGCTCCTCGGTTTTCTGGCTGACCTCCAATCCCAGCAGTGCCCGCAGTTTCCTCTCAATCTCGTCCGCGGTTGTGGGATTTTCGACCAAGAATCGCTTGGTGTTCTCCCGTCCCTGACCGATCCGCTCTCCTCCATACGAGTACCAGGCCCCACTCTTTTCCACCACTTTCTGAGACACCCCGAGGTCTAAGAGGCTCGACATCCGGGAGATGCCTTCCCCAAAGATCATGTCACATTCGGCCTCACGGAAGGGAGGTGCGATCTTGTTTTTCACCACCCGAACCCGCACCCGTGCCCCGGTCACCCTGTCTCCCTCTTTGATGCTGGCAATCTTGCGGATGTCCAAACGGACTGAGGCGTAAAATTTTAAGGCCCGGCCACCCGTGGTGGTCTCCGGATTGCCGAACATGACACCGATCTTCTCCCGCATCTGATTAATGAAGATAACGCAAGTCTTGGACTTCGAAATCGCCGCCGTCAACTTTCGGAGGGCCTGCGACATCAGGCGAGCCTGCAGCCCCATGGTCGGCTCCCCCATCTCCCCCTCGATTTCGGACCGCGGGACCAGGGCGGCCACCGAGTCGATGACCACGACATCCACGGCACCGCTTCGAACTAAGACCTCGGTAATGTCCAAGGCCTGCTCGCCTGTATCCGGCTGGGAAATGAGGAGATCATCGACGTTGACCCCAAGCGCCTGGGCATTCTTCGGGTCTAATGCGTGTTCCGCATCCACAAAGGCAGCCCCGCCGTTCAGCCGCTGGGCTTCAGCAATGATGTGGAGCGCCAGGGTCGTCTTCCCTGATGACTCAGGGCCGAAGATTTCGATCACGCGTCCCCGGGGCACGCCACCGATCCCCAAGGCATGATCCAGCTCCAGTGCGCCTGTCGGAATGGCAGCCACCGGCTCCAAAGCGCCTGCCTTGCCCAGGCGCATGACCGCTCCCTTTCCGTAAAGCTTCTCGATCTGAGCGATCGCAAGATCAAGTGCCCGTTCCCGTTCCCGCGTTTCACCCATCTGCCTCCCTCCGTTTACGCACAGTCTTCAAAAAAACATCTTCATGATCTTTGCCCGGAACCTATGCGATTTCAATTCCCCTGTCAACAACGTTGCACACGTGAAGTTTGCCCGATAGACCAAAGGACCGCAAAGAGAGGATCTCTCGCAGAGCAGAAAGCCGAGAGAGGCGCTGGATTCATCAGGCGAGTTGGTCGAAAGGAGCCATCTGGCGCAGCGGTGAGTCTCACTCCGAAGTAGGAGATCAGCTAGGATCCGAGCTTTTTCTCTAGTTCTTTGAGTTTTTCCTTTAGGGAGTCAACCTCCGCCTTCAAACCCGTTGACGGCGATTCTTCGCTGGTGGGCTTCCGAGGCATCGCCCTCTCTCCGAAGCTCCCCAACTTTGCCCATTGTCGCATCCCTTTTTCCGTATCCCGCTGTAGGGAGACCATCGCATCGAACGTGGAGGAGAGGTACTGGCGGAAGAAATCCTGGTACATCTCGCCATACTTGATAAGCTGATGGAGGAAGGAAACGGGCAGGAGGTTTCGCCGCTTCTCTTCTTCGAGCAGGATCTGGACGAGCGTAATGTTCGTCAGGTCTTCTTGCGTCTCGGCATCTACGATCTCGACGCGGCCTCCACGGCGGATCAGGTCGGCGATCTCCTCCAACGTGATATACCGACTTCGATTGAGATCGTAGAGTTTCCGGTTACTGTATTTCTTAATGAGGGTTTGCTCTTCTGCCACCTGTCGTTCGCCCCACGTCCTGACGTCTGACGCGACCTCTGTATACCTATGAAACGCGGCCCGAGCATATCAGAGGGGTTCAGGCCTGTCAAAAGAATTGCCACTATGCGTCAAACCGCCATCCGCGCTTGGAAGCGAGCTTCTCATGCCGCCAGAGGATTCCCGCGCATGACGCGTACCGCCCCACCCATGGTTTGCAAGGTTCACAGAGTTTACAATTCACTTCAAGAACGTGGTCAGACTTCAAGGACCACCTAAGCCTGCCTTTGCCGATTCAAAAACAAAAAGGGAGGGACGATCGTCCCCCCCTTTCGCACACCACGTAATTCCTCACGATCACAGATCGGATCGGAACTTGATAGCCCCGCACTTCTCACAACGCAGGGCGGTCCTGCCCCGGCCGTTCTCTCCGACATACTGGATCCACATCATCTTGGTTCCGTCGGCCGGGCAGGGGTAATCCCGGGCGTGACCATTGTCTATCACCCGAGAGGCCAATTTAGCCAACTTTCGTTCTCCCTTAGCCATGCAGTAATCTCACCTCCTTCCTGGCTGAAGACACAAGCGCGAAAATTAAGGAGTTGTCTCGAGAATGTCAAGAGGAATTTTAATGCCACCGTCGGCGATCGTAGCTGCAGTCAACCCCTACGCATTCGCATCCGCGGTGAGTAGCAAGTTCTGGGCCACACCGGTGCTTACGGGAGCCGTGTGCCTTTTGCCTCAAGCGACAGCCATCAGGTCGGAATACGATCGGGAAGGGAAGAGCGGGAAGGAGGCAATTTTCATGGAGTAGCGAGAGTCACAGGGAGCGGAGGGAGCGCACGACCGCCTCGAGGTGCGCCGGGGTCGTACCACAGCACCCCCCGAGGATCCCCAGCGTGGAGGCCAATAGCGAGGGAAGTTGCTGAATCATGTCTTCAGGAGTGACCGGATAGGTTCCTTGCTTTCTATGGTCTGGGAGTCCTGCATGCGGTTGTGCAAGTAAAGGGAGGTCAGTTGCCTCACGCATCTGCCGCAGAATGGTACTTATCATCTCGGCGTCCATGCAGTTGCATCCCACGACCTGAGCGGCAGAGAGCTCCCGGACGGCCTCCTGAGGTGAGGCACCGTCCAGAGTCATGACGCGGCCCTTTTGCTCGAAAAAGGTGAGGCTGACCGCAACAGGAACCGCGCCGTGTTGCCGCGCTGCTTGAAGCGCGATGCGAGCCTCTGCCAGGTGCGTCATCGTTTCGATGAGGATAAGATCAACTCCCGCTTGGACCAAATGCGATACCTGTTCCTCAAAGGCGGCTGAGATTTCGATTCCCGATCCTCTCTGCTCTCCCTTGTCGAAGGAACCGGTGGGACCCACCGCGCCAGCGACGACGTGTCCCGCGGCCCACGCCCTTCTGGCGAGCTGGACAGCCTTCCGGTTAATTGTCGCGACCTGCCTCTCGAGACCGTAACCTTTCAGTCGAAGGCGATTTGCGCCAAAGGTGTTGGTTTCGACGAGATCACACCCCACAGCGAGGTACGCCCGGTGGATTGCCTGGACGGCCTTTGGTCTCGTAATGTTCCAGTGCTCTGGGGCTTCACCGGCTGCAAGGCCTTGAGCCTTGAGCATTGTCCCAAGTGCCCCATCGGCCACAAGGAGCCCCTTGGCCAGGCGGTCCTGAATCCCCTTCTGCTGTCCGAGATCCGCATATGCTTCATGCCGTGCGAAAAAAATCATTTACCGTGTCCAGGAGATTATCCCATCGCTCATTCAGCCGGCCGTCCAATGATCATGCGAGCTGGATCGATCTCTTCCCTGAGAACGCTCAGTTCTTCACGTGTTGGGGGCCCCACGATTTCCAACTTCTCTACCACCATCGGCTCAAATTGCATACCCCGGATCACCTGGTCCCGGGAAAGCCCCTGCAACACACCGAGCAGGACCATCCGCTTGGTCTCCTCGTCAAAGCCGAAAACGGCTTGTGAAGTAACGACCCGGTAGGGTCCCGTCCCCCTTGGAAGGCCGGCCCGTTCCCTCGCTCCGGGGCCTGTCAGGTACCCTGGGGAAGTCATAAAGTCGAGGTGCTGCACGAAGCGGCGCGGTTCGTGTTTCAACACAACGATGGTCTTCCAACACAGGGAAGCCACTTCATTCCCCCCTCCGCTTCCCGGGAAGCGTCGTCCTGGCCGATCGTAGGTCCCCCCCAAAAGTGTCGAATTCACATTGCCGTACGGGTCCACCTGGACGGCACCGATCATTCCGTAATCCAAGTATCCCGTGGCAGCGTATGAAAAGGCCCAGTTCATGTTGGTCCATTGGAGCGAACGGTAGATATTCGAAGGCCCCCCCATGGTCCCTCGAACAAAGGGGGTTAACGACTGAGGTCCGATTGCCCCAAACTCAAAGACTTGGACGAGGTTTGGCGTGTAGAGTTTCTCAGCCAAAAGTGCCACCACCTGGGGGATACCCCAACCGACAAAGACCGTCTTTTGGTCCTCAAGCAGCCGTGCGGCGATGCAAATCATGATTTCCGTATCGGTGAATTCAGAAACACTGCCCATAGTATCCCGTAAGGATCATTCCCGGTCTAACTCTCGCCCTGACTGCCGGGTTCCTTGTTGACACCCGCCCTATCCATATCCCTCTTTAATGGATGCCCGTCGGACCATGTCACTTAAGCGTTTCCATCCTACCCTTTTGCCCAAAAACTCGGCATGGTTCCTCACACTATACACGTTCTCTTCAAGATACCCTCGCATGTGCTCCTCGCTCTCGATCACATTCAACCGTTGGATATGCTCAAAATCGAGCTCGTACCTACCAGGTACCCCACCCGGGTACGCCCCAAAAGGGAGGTGGACCACAGCGCTCACCAGGAAGTACGGGATCGTCGTCTTTGCCGGCTCCTTCCGGAACTCGAGTCGATCAACCATCTCCTCAGCCGACACGATCACCTTCTTCGAGGCCATCGCTCCCTCCAAGGCAAAAAGGTTGGTTCCGAAGATCCGAGCATTCCCGTAAACATCCGCCTGATGGACATGGACAAGGAAAACATCCGGGTTGAGCGCTGGTACTAGGCACACCACATCACCGGTAAAGGGATCTTCTACCACTTTGGCGCCTGATCGCAGAAACGTATCCGTTCCTCCGAGGTTTCGCATGGGCATGAAAGGGATGCCTCTGGCCCCGGCAAGCATCCGAAAGGCTAAAGCCCCATTCGTCCACTCAAAAACCTGAACCCTCCCTTCCACCACCGCCCGTCCAATGTAATTGCCATATCCCAAGAACCCCACGTCGATCCGATCGGCGCACCCCGCCCCGACCAGCAGGGATGAATCGTGCAAGGTAAACTCCGCGCAGATCCACAGATTCCGCTTATGCTGTCGGATGATTTCACGAACAAGGGCTTGGGGACCCCGGGTGAGGGAAGAAAAATCGTAGGCGATATAATCCCCGTCCCCGACAAACCGGGAGACGGCTTCGTCTTCCGTCATCAGTTTCTCCACCGACTCGCGACTCTTACGAACCCGCACCCACTCCCGAAAGTCGTCGGGGTGAATCCATCGGTAGAGACCTTCCCCTGAGGTGATGACTTTCATCGGGGCACCCTATTCGCTGGCGAAAGGAAATTTGCCATGCCCTGGATCGGTTGGCGGCAGCGGCGACATGCTGTTCGTGCAGCGTGGAGGGAGGACCTTGTCCGGCGTGATCTAGAGGCCTGCCTTTTCAAGAAGCTCTTCGACCGCTGAATACGGGTCCACCTCTCGGTGGGCAATCTGTTCAATCGTTTTCTCAAGACTGCCGTTCGCGATGGCCTGTTCGAGCAAGCGCCGGCTTGCCTGCTCCTGGAGGAGCTCTAGAAAGACAGCGCGACTCCGCTCGCGCTGTCGCCTCTGCCGAAAGCCTGCCCGGTCCAGATGAGCTTGCTGGCTGAGGATTCCCTCTGCCAGCTCGTTGATGCCCGTTCCTTGGGTCGCCACCGTCTTGAATATGGGGGGATTCCTCTCCGAGGGCTCTGGACTGAGAGCCAGCATCGCTTGGAGCTCTGTCACCGTCTTATCTGCCCCCTCCCGGTCCGCCTTGTTGACCACAAAGATGTCCGCAATCTCCAACACTCCAGCTTTGATGGCTTGAATATCATCCCCGAGACCAGGAACCGCGACCACAATGGAGATATATGCCGTCTTCACCACCTCCACCTCATCCTGTCCTACACCCACGGTCTCCACAAAGATGATTTCCTTCCCGGCCGCATCCAACACATTTACCACGTCATTGGTGGCCTTGGCCAGGCCTCCGAGATGGCCCCGGGTAGCCATGCTCCTGATGAAAACACCCCTGTCCAGACTATGCTGTTGCATCCGGATGCGATCAGCGAGGATCGCACCGCCTGTGAAGGGACTGGTGGGATCCACGGCAATAATGCCCACGGTCTTCCCCTTCTGCCGAAACTCCAGGGTGAGCTGATCGGTGAGGGTGCTCTTGCCAGAGCCTGGGGGGCCAGTGATCCCCACGATCAAGGCTTGACCGGTGAAGGCATAGAGCTCCCGCAAAGCCGGGGTCGCGTCGCGCGAATAGTTCTCGATGAGAGACATCAGGCGGGCCATCGCCCGGACATCCCCCTGTCGTACGCGCTCAACGATCTCCACGCTTCATCCTCATGCCAATCTCGACTCCCTCTCGTGGGCGAGTAACTGGTTTCCGGTTACATCACGCAAGACAGGTAACACGGGACGGAAACCGTGTCGAGCGCTTCTTCCCGATCGAAATCTCCAGAGCTTTACGTCCTGTAGTGCATGCTCGTATAAATATAGTTCAATATTAAATACATATATCTCTTTTCTTAAAGCATTACATTACATATGTAGGCTGGGAGAAACCGCCTTCTGCCCGAACTCCCCAGTCGCCGCAAACTTCTTTCTCTCCCACCAGACCCCATTGTTCTTAACA
>JBFHXD010000061.1:0-13960 GCA_041599135.1 Methylomirabilales bacterium (SeqCode)
GAGCGTCCCCTTGTTGATTCTGGTTGGAGTGGAGCCGCTCGTCGCGATCAAGTCGAGCCTGGCGGCCTCGATCCTACTCAGTCTGTTCGGCGGATTGACCCATTGGCGTTACGACCGTTCACGGGTGGCCCCCCTCCTCCCACTGGTGCTCGGGGGTGTGGGAGGGGCGTTCCTGGGGAGTTTTCTGAGCCCTGCACTGCCGACACAAACCCTTCGGCTTTTGATTGGTTTGATCACCCTGACTATCGGTGTGCTGACGTTGGTCAGGAAAAATGGAAACGGGACGAAAAATGGCTTTGAAACCGTGAAATGGCGAGACAGGCGTGCAACGCTTTTATCCATCGGGACAGTCGCCGGATTCTGCGCCGGTGCGTTCGGGGCGGGGTGGGGCACGATCGGTGTTGTCCTGATGATGTGGACGGGGATTCCACCCCATACGGTCGTGGGCTCTTCACTGTTGGCCCGCTCACTCGTGGCCTCAACCGCGACCGGTTCGTATACCCTTCAAGCGGGGACGTTCCCCTTGGGGGTGTTTGTCCCGCTTCTCCTCGCAGGGGGGGCTGGGGTATATCTCGGCGTCCGGACGTCAAATCGTTTTTCGGCAGTCGGGATGCGAAAGTTCATCGGCGTCGTCGTGGGCCTGGTGGGCGCCATGACCATTGTCGGAACGATGTGGTGAGGGCTGTTAGGTGAGTGCCACCCTTAAGCGGACATGCGAACGTCCGGAAGGGAGAATAGGAAATGCAGCAGTTGGAAAATAGGGACGCCAAAAGGGCGACCATCACGATAGAAGATAAACCGCTGGCGATTCGTCCCTCCTATGCTCAGGAGGAGGAGATCGACACGTTTGACGAGTTCGTCCAGAATTTCTGGCGGAAGCAAATATCGGCGCAGGAGTTCCAGCGCTTTCGTCTCCAGCACGGCGTCTACGGTCAACGCCAAGAGGGGGTTCAGATGTTTCGGATCAAGATCCCCTGGGGCGGCCTCAATGCCGACCAGTTGGAGGCCTTAGCCGACCTGGCCCAGCGGACCCCTCGTGGGATTGGCCATGTGACGACCCGTCAGAACATCCAGTTCCACTTTCTTCAGCTGGCAGAGGCATCCGACTTCATGCGCCACTTGGAAACGGTCGGATTGACCACGCGGGAGGCCTGCGGCAATACGGTTCGGAACGTCACCGCAGGGGCCTGCTCGGGCGTCTGCCCGCGCGAGGTGTTCGACGTGACGCCTTATGCCGAGGCCGTGGCCCGCTTCCTCCTGCGCAACCCGATAAACCAGAATCTTCCCCGAAAGTTCAAGATTGCCTTTTCGGGGTGCCCGGACGACGAAGGAATTATAGCCATCCATGACATCGGCGGACGGGCCGTTCTGCATCAGGAGAACGGGGTAAGCCACCGGGGCTTTCGGTTAATCGTGGCTGGCGGGCTCGGTCCCGTGCCACACCATGCCCAAGTCCTCGAAGAGTTCACTCCAGCGGACGAGCTGCTGGCGACGGTGGGCGCCATTGTCAGGGTGTTTGACCGATTTGGGAACCGAGAGAACCGGAGCAGGGCCCGCATGAAGTTCGTGCTGCAGGAATTCGGTCTGGAAAAGTTCCGAAAGCTGGTTCTTAAAGAGCGGACTGGCATCAAGGTAACCATGGGCGGCAAGATTCCTCCCATCGTCGTTCGGGAAGAAGCTGCCCCGGCCAGAGCATCTGCGCCAGTGACCATCGCCGACCTGCAAGACCCCGCGTACCAGTTGTGGCGGCGCTCTAACGTCCGGCCCCAGAAGCAGCCCGGCTACGTCATGGTGACGGTCCGTTTGGAGCTCGGCGACTTCACTCCCATGCAGCTTCGACTGCTGGCCTTCTGTGCCCGCGAGTTTGGCGACGGCACCGTGAGGACCACCAGCCAGCAGAACTTTCTGCTGCGCTGGATTCCGGAGGAAGTGTTGGTGCCGATGTACCGGGTCCTTCGCCGTGCCGACCTGGCCCGATCCGGTGCCGATCGACTCGTTGACGTCACCGCCTGTCCGGGGGCAGACACGTGCCAGCTCGGGATTACGTCTTCCCGGGGGCTCGCATTGGCCATCGCGAGGATGGTGGAGGAAAAGCACCCGGATCTGGCGGAGGAAGTGGGGGGACGGATCAAGATCTCGGGCTGCCCGAACTCCTGCGGTCAGCACCACATCGCCACGATCGGGTTTTACGGCGGGTCCAGGAAATTCGCTGGGCGTCAGGCCCCGACCTATCAGATGCTTCTTGGAGGCGTGTGGGGGGATGGTACCGCCGAATTCGGCCATCCCACTCTTCGGCTCCCTGCGAAGAACATCCCGAATGCCATCGACAGGCTCCTTGGGATCTATAAGGCGAACCGGACAAACGGCGAGACCCTCTTCCCGTTTCTCCAGCGTTGCGGACCGAAGCAGGTGGCGGAGAGCCTGGCGGAGTTCACCCAGATACCCAGCTATGACGAAGCCCCGGACGGGTTCACGGATTGGGGGGAGGAAGGGACCTTCGAACTCAAGACCGGGACCGGTGAATGTGCGGTCTAGCAGGGTTGCTCTTACGAGGTGTTCCGGCGCGGTTGGTCTTCTTGATCAGCGACGACGGGCACGCGCATAAACGTGTATCCCGTGAAGGTGGTGGCGGATGACGATTTCCTTGCCGGGAATTGCTTTTGTGGGATTACTCTCGGGATGGGTCATGGGAACCTCTGCCGCGGGTTGGGGGGCCTTAAGTGTTCCCCTCCTCATCTTGGCAGGCGTCGAGCCGTTAACCGCCATCAGTTCCAGTTTGGCTGCTTCTGTTGTCCTCAGTCTGTTCGGTGGCCTCACCCACTGGCGGTACGACCGCTCGCGGGTGGGTCCAGTTGTCCCCCTGGTGCTCGGCGGTATGATAGGAGCCCTACTGGGGAGCCTGGTGAGTCCCGTGCTCCCGACGCCGGTGCTGCGGCTCTTGATTGGAGTGTCAACCTTGATAATGGGGCTTCTCACGTTTTTTAGACGAAACGGATTCCATTCGCCGGACCCGTTTGTTCTCGAGTCGCTGAAATGGCACGAAAGGCGTGGCACCCTTTTCGGGATCGGCACGATTGCCGGCGTATCGGCGGGAGCCTTCGGCACGGGGTGGGGTCCCATCGGTGTGGCCCTTCTGGTATGGACAGGTATCCCGCCCCATACTGTGGTGGGTTCTTCGTTGCTGGCCCGGGCCGTGGTCGCCTTAACCGCGACCGGCTCCTACGCGGTTCAGTGGCATGTGGCGCCCGGAGAGATCTTTTTGCCGCTTTTGCTTGGGGGCGGCGCGGGTGTGTATCTCGGAGTCCAAACGTCCAATGGGTTTTCGGCACACGGGATGCGAAAATTCCTCGGCGGAGTGGTTAGCCTCGTGGGGGCCCTGATCGTCGCGAAGTCTCTTTGGTGAGTGCAGTGACGCTTTTCCAGCGCCTGACTTGCCAGAGGGACGCTGATTTAACAGTTGTCAGTGGGCCGGCGTGGCTGACAAGAAGACAATGATGAGCCTTAGGGGTCTGACCGTCGCGGTGACCGGCAGCAGAAGGGCGACGGAGCAAGCCGAGCTGATCTCGAAGTTCGGTGGTGTACCGTACGTGGCCCCGACGGTGGGGATCGAGATCCAGGAAGACACAGACCTTCAAACGGAAGAGTTGGTCCGTAGGATGGTCGGGAGAGATTTTGAGTATGCGGTCTTCACGACGGGCCCAGGGGTCTATCGGGTGATGTCGACGGCCGAAAAGCTGGGGTTGGAATCCCAGCTGGTTGATGTCCTAAACCGCACCTACATCGTCGCAAGAAGCCCGAAGCCGCAGAAAGTATTGGAGAGGTATGGGGTCCGGGTGGGCCTCGTCGCTTCCGACAACACGTCGGAGGGGATCGCTGCAGAGATGGAGAAGTTCGACGTTCGTGACAAGAGCGTTGCAATTGTCTGGTACGGGGAGTCCCATCCGATCATCCGGGAGACCCTGGAAAGGAGCGGGGCAAAGGTTTACGAGGCGTTAGCCTACATGTATTCCCTGGAGCTCGGGAGTAGGGGAGCCGAGGTGCTTGCGGCGGTTGGCTTTAAGTCCATACCCCCTGAGGATCGAAAGATCCTGCAACTGATTGATGATTTAGTGAACGGGACAATCCACATCATTACCTTCACCAGTCCCCCATCGGCGAGGAACCTCTTCCGATTCGCGGAAGCCCATGGACTGGACGAGGATCTCCGTCGGTCCTTAAACGAGGATGTGCTTGTCGTGGCTGTGGGACCGCCCACGCGCCGGGCGATTGAAGAACACAAGGTGAGTGTCGATGTCATGCCAGATCTCTATAAGCTGGGGCCCATGGTGAGAGCCACGGTCGACTATCTGGCGCAGGACCATTCGGGCACGCGAAAACGGGCTCTGCGACACCAGCCACATGGATGACCAGAACCCTCAAGCATCCGCACACTTGGAAGGGAGACCTACATGGAGACGAAACCCCGGCTGAATGAAGTGGAGGCGGCGGAACTGGCGGATCGGTTTAAGGGAGAAGGACCCCAGGCGGTCATCCAGTGGGCCCTTGAGCAGTTTCATCCTCGCATCGCCCTGGCATCCAGTCTCCAGGCAGAGGACATGGTCATTCTAGACATCGCCTGGAAGATCAATGGGGGGATGCGCGTGTTTACCCTGGATACGGGGCGGCTTCACGAAGAGACCTACGCCGCGATGGAGCGAGTCCGGGAAAGGTATGGTATCGCGATGGAAAGCTATTTTCCAAACAGTGTAGCGGTTGAGGCGCTCGAACGGGAGAGGGGATTTTACTCGTTCCGGCGGAGTGTGGAGGAGCGGAAGTTTTGCTGCGGGATACGCAAGGTAGAGCCTCTGAACCGTGCCCTGAGCGATCTCGATGCGTGGATCACTGGAATTCGCCGAGAACAGGCGGTGACCCGGACGACGATCCGGATGGTGGAACTTGACGAGAGCCATGGAGGCATTCTGAAGCTCAATCCATTGGCTGAATGGTCGGAAGAGCAGGTGTGGAGCTATATCCGAGCCAATGATGTGCCTTACAACGCCCTCCACGATCTGGGGTATCCGAGCATCGGGTGTGCACCCTGCACGCGTGCGATCAAGCCCGGGGAGGACGTCCGCGCCGGACGGTGGTGGTGGGAGGTTCCAGAAAGTAAGGAGTGCGGTTTGCACGTCACCCCGGTGGAAACGCGCCGATTCAATATATAGGGAGGCTCAAAATCGTATGAGCACCATCGCGCCGCATGGCGGGGAACTCGTCGACCGGCTGATTCCGCCGGAGGACCGACCGGAGGCGCGACGCCGGGCGAGGGACCTCACGTCGGTTCACCTGAATCGGCGGCAGATCTCTGATCTGGATTTGATCGGGATCGGGGCGATGAGTCCGCTCGATGGATTCATGGGCCGGGCCGACTACGCACGGGTCGTGGAAGAGATGCGTGTGGTTAGCGGGCTTCCCTGGTCCATCCCCGTGACGTTGGCCGTGAGAGAGGCCGAGGTCGCCTCCGCTCGAGTGGGCGAAGAGGTCTCCTTGGTGGACGACCATGGGGATCTTCTGGGCTTTCTCGAGTTACAAGAGAAGTTTCCATACGATAAAAAGCGCGAGGCACAGGAAGTTTACCGAACCACTGACGAAGCCCATCCGGGAGTGCGCGCCCTCTACGCTCAGGGTGATATGCTCTTGGCAGGGCCGATCCGACTCTTGGAACCTCCTGCGTATCAGGACTATGGTCCCTACCACCTGTCTCCCACAGAGACACGGCAAGCCTTCAGGAACCAGGGATGGCGAACCGTTGTGGGCTTTCAGACCCGGAACCCGGTTCACCGAGCCCACGAATACATTCAGAAGTGTGCTTTGGAGGTGGTGGATGGCCTTCTCCTTCATCCGTTAGTCGGAGAGACCAAGGAGGATGACATCCCGGCGGAAACCCGGTTACGCTGCTACGAGGTGCTTTTGGAAGGGTACTATCCCAAAGATCGTGTCCTCCTCGCGGTTCTGCCAGCGGCGATGCGTTATGCCGGCCCTCGTGAAGCCATTTTTCATGCACTCATCCGAAAAAATTACGGTTGTACGCATTTCATTGTCGGCCGGGATCATGCCGGGGTGGGAAACTATTACGGCACCTTCGATGCCCACTCAATCTTTCGGGACTTTGCCCCCGAAGAGCTGGGGATCACCCCGCTCTTTTTTGATCATGCTTTTTATTGCCGGAGTTGCCAGGGAATGGCTACCACCAAGACCTGTCCGCATGGCCCTGAGGAGCGAGTGAGCCTCTCGGGGACCAAGGTCCGGGAGATGTTGCACCGGATCGAGATCCCCCCTGCTGAATACACACGGCAAGAGGTGGCTGAAGTGCTACTCCAATGGGCCAATACGGATCAGTACCGTATCTGATCTTCTATCTTCCCGTCTCCTGAAAGCCTCGAGGGAACAGCCTTTCTTGCGAGGAAGTGTACGGGAGTTCGGGAGGGACTTTAAGGAGAAGAGGCGATGGTTGGATCAATGGTCACCTTTCTTACCGGCGTTATCGCACGTCTCCACGGGGGAAACGGCTTGGGTGGACCCTTCAGGAGACGCTGTGGCACCTCACCGGAGGGTGAGAGTCCAAGGCGGCCTCCACCCGCCGAAAGCGTATTGTTCGGTAGAGCAGGAGTCGGACGTTTCACGTCCGACCGTCAAGGACGGGTCTACCTCGTCGGCGCAGGACCGGGCGAACCAGGTCTCCTGACCGTCAAGGGAAAGCATCTCCTCGAAAGAGCGGACGTCGTCGTCTACGATTACCTCGTAAACGAATGCCTCTTGACGAACTGCCACCCCGAGGCCGAACGAATCCATGTGGGCAAGCCGGGGTCGGACCAGAGGCTGTCCCAGGAGGAGATCAATCACCTTCTGATTGAGCGGGCCAGGGAAGGCAGGCTGGTCGTTCGTCTGAAGGGGGGTGATCCCTTTATCTTTAGCCGAGGAGGGGAAGAGGCAGAAGCACTCGCCGAGGCAGGGGTCCCCTTCGAGGTTGTGCCCGGCGTCACCTCGGCGATCGCCGTTCCGAGTTACGCCGGGATTCCCCTCACACATCGGGACTTGGCTTCCACGGTGGCGTTTGTGACGGGGCACGAAGGCCTCACAAAGGAGGCCTCAGGAATCGACTGGAAAGCCGTCGCCGGGATGGGGACAGTGGTCTTTCTCATGGGGGTTAGTCGGCTGTCCCTGATTGTGGCGAGGCTTGTTGAGGAGGGGCGCGATCCGGAAACGCCCGTCGCGGTCATACAGTGGGGAACTCTCCCCCGGCAAAAAACCGTCACGGGGACGCTGCAAGACATTCGAGAAAAGGCGAGTGGAATGAGGTCGCCAGGGATCATCGTTGTCGGAGAGGTGGTGAAGCTTCGGTACGTCCTCAAATGGTTTGAGGAGACGGTGGTTGGTCGCGAGGCTGTTTTGACGCCAACGCGAGACGCACAGGCTACGCTGGCCAAACTCTTAGACGCCAGGGAATAATCTGAAACCGGATCTGCTTGGGCTTGTGAGCACGAAAAATTTTCGGTACAATGCATCCGCGTATTCCCGCGTGGGGGCAGCCTTGGCAAGGAGACGAGTACATTTGACCTTTCCCGGAAAGCTCAAGGACGAACCACTCCTGTGGCGCATGAGTGAGCAATTCAATCTCGTCTTCAACATTCGTCAGGCGGATTATACCGAAGGCCTTGGGTGGTTGATGGCGGAGCTAGAGGGAGATGAAGCGGGGCTGCAGGGCGGCATACGGTGGCTGGAGGAACAGGGGGTTCATGTGGCCCCCATTGAGCAAGACGTCGTCCAATGAGATTTTTGCTTGACAGCATAGCGGACTTTTGCTGTTATGAGTGATTAATTGAATAGGACTTCACTTCTCATCAAGAGCGGCTGAGGGACTGGCCCGACGAAGCCGCGGCAACGGTTCGCCGTCGTAGACGGTGAAAGAAGTGCCAACTCCTGCATCCCGATCTTGCGCGTCGGGGTGAAAGATGAGAGGGTGGATGCGCAGCGGTTATGCAACCCCTTCTCATACCGAGAGGGGTTTTTTTTTGATGAAAAAGGTTGTGGCGACGCGACGCTTGTCTCTGACGTTTCCCCCGGCTTTGATCAAGGAGCCGGTCATATATCGGGTTTCAAAGGAATTCGACCTCGTTCCGAACATTCGAAAAGCACGAGTCACGGAAACGACCGGTGAGGTCATCTTGGACTTGCAGGGACGAGAGGAAGACTTGAAGAAAGGTATAGCCTATCTTGTAGACCGCGGGATAAGGGTCGAGGAAGTTCGGGAAAAACGATAACGACCGTGGATCTGTCCGCAGCGTTCACGCGAAGGAGGTTTCGATGACGAAGATCAAGGGGCTGAAGTGCCGCGAGTGCGGTCGTCCCTATCCGGCCAAGCCGCTCCACGTGTGTGAGTTCTGCTTCGGGCCCTTAGAGGTTGACTACGATTATGCCACTCTGCAGAAGGTAGTTACGCGGAAGCGGATCGAGACCGGCCCGCCCACCATGTGGAGATACCGCGACTTATTGCCGATTGAGCAAGAGGTGCTGGTCGGAAAATACTGTGGTATGACCCCCCTAATTCGGGCAAGGGCCCTCGCGGAAGCCTTGGGGGCAAAGGAGGTCTACATTAAAAACGATGCAGTCTGCCATCCGTCCCTGTCCTTTAAGGATCGCGTTGTGGCGGTCGCCGTCGCGAAGGCGATGGAATTTGGGTTTGAGATCGCTTCATGCGCCTCCACGGGGAACTTAGCCAACTCGGTTGCTGCGCATGCGGCGGAGGCAGGGCTGAAGAGCTTTATCTTTGTCCCCGCCGACCTCGAGCAGGGGAAAATTGTTGGGACTTTAATTTACGGCCCCGTTTTGGTATCCGTCGATGGAAACTACGACGAGGTCAACCGGCTGTGCAGCGAGGTCGCCGATAAATACGGTTGGGCCTTTGTAAACATCAACATCCGGCCGTATTACGCCGAGGGGTCCAAGACTTTTGGCTATGAGATTGCCGAGCAGCTTGGGTGGCGCACCCCGAGACACATTGTCGTTCCTTCCGCCGGTGGTTCCCTGGTCACGAAAATTTGGAAGGGATTAAAGGAGCTGCACCAGTTGGGATTGATCCCGGAATGTCAGACTCGGATGCACGTCGCACAAGCGGCTGGATGCAATCCCATCGTCGCGGCCATTCGGAACGGGACCGACACGATTCGACCCGTACGCCCTGACACGATTTGTAAGTCCCTCGCCATCGGCAACCCGGCTGATGGGTACTACGCCTTCAAGGCTGTTCAAGAGAGTAGAGGCTATGCTGCCGATGCCAGCGACGAGGAAATCGTTGACGGCATGAGGCTCCTTGCCGAGACCGAGGGAATTTTCACCGAGACGGCGGGCGGCGTCACCGTGGCTGCCGCCAAACGGCTGATTGATACAGGGGTCATTCCCCGCGACGAGAGCATGGTGCTTTCCATCACTGGAAATGGACTCAAGACGCAGGAAGTGGTCTTTAACGCTTTGGGCCCCACGGTTTCGATTAAGCCGACCTTGAAATCCTTTGACGAGGCTATTGCCGAACGGCCGCATCTCAGCGTGACTTCAGGTCCTCGGACCACAACTCGCATCTAAAGATCACGTGTGGAGGAATCATGAGCATCCTGGTCCGTATTCCGACACCGCTCCGAAACCTAACCAAGGGACAGGCTGAGGTTCACGAAGAAGGGGGCTCTGTGCAGGAACTCATAGAAAACTTGGAGGAAAAGTACACGGGCTTAAAAGAGCGGCTTTGTGAGGGGGATGACATCCGGCGGTTCATTAATATTTATGTAAACGACGAGGACATTCGTTTCCTCCAGGGCACCGCGACGCCGCTGAAGCCGGGAGATCAGATCTCCATCGTTCCTGCGATCGCTGGAGGGACGTAACCCTCCTCAAGCCCCTCGGATATCATCGCGCTTTTCCTATACCCTGGATGCCTTCTCGGGCGCAAGACACCCGGGAGGGTGTTTTGTTTTTAGAGAGTGTATGCGTAAATATCGGCACACGGGTTGCATCGGGAGCACGGGTACAGCCGCAGCGCGGTAGGCAGGGTGCGTCGCGGGTGTCTAAAGATCACAGAATTTTCGCCGATAAACATGTTAGACGATGGTGGGTGGCCACTCCTTCTGAGGTGGAACCGCGTAACGGACAGATGGCAGAGGAGATTATGAAGGAGAATGAAAATAGCTTCGATATCGATCGGTGTGACGGCTGTGGAGGGCCCTTGACAAAACGCGAGCAGCTGTCCGGGTTGTGCGGCAGGTGTGAACAAACCGTCCTGTCCGGCGCGAAGAATCCTCGGAAGACGCGGAAACAAAACAGGGAGCGGCGATAGACTCAGCGCAGCAACCCCACTAGTCATCCACCTCCCTCGCATGTCTTTATATTTGATACGATCACGGGCCGAAAGGCCCCTTTTTTTTGCCTACCGAGCCTGCCTATTGGTCCGATAAGGACGCGAAAACAGCTTTCACGACACAAGTTTTCCGACAGAGGGTGGAAGGGAGAACGGTTGTCATAAAGTGCCGGGCGTGTTAGACTTACGCGACTCCCCCAGCTCTGTCTCTCTTTCCGAATGGGGTGAATGTCTATTGACATCTACTTTCCCGTTTCGGCATCTTTGGTTTGGGTCCCACGGCGGATCGTAAAAATTCCGAGATCCATAGCCGCCAGTGGACGGCGGGTCCTTGCCGACACGCTTGTAGGGGGAACGGATGCGCATTGTGGTGAGTGTCAAGCAGATTATCGATCCGGAGCTTCCGAGCAGTCAGTTTAAAATTGATCCCGGGACCAAGCGACAGCAGCCGGATGGTCACCCACTGGTCATTAGCCCCTATGATGAGAATGCATTAGAGCTTGCCTTGCAGCTCAAGGCGCAAACTAGCGGTCACGTGACAGTGCTCAGCGCGGGCCAGTCTTCGGCAGTGAGTGCGCTCCGCAAGGGGCTGGCCATGGGTGCAGACGAAGCCGCCCTGATCAGCGATCCGGCCCTCGAGGGATCCGATGCGTTTGGAATCGCTGCCGCATTGGCCCACGGGATTCAGAAGCTTGGCTCACCAGACCTGGTTCTCTGTGGTTGCGAGTCCGGAGACTGGGCTGACAGAATAGTTGGCCCAATCCTGGCGGAGGCGCTTGGGATCCCCTGTATCACCTACGTTGCCCGGGTGGAAAAACAGAATGGTCGCTTGCAGGCCCAGCGCGTGGTCGAAGAAGGCTACGAGATTTGGGAGGTCACATCACCCGCGTTGCTTACCATCCTCAGTCACGAGTTGAATGTTCCCAGATATCCGAAGGTCAAAGACATCATGGCTGCCTCCCGCAGGCCAATCCCTACCTGGTCGCTTAGTGATATTGGTCTTGAGGCCGGGCGGATCGGGAAGGCGGTCACTCGTGTTGAAATCGAGTCGCTCAGCCTCCCAACCAGAGAGTCCCACTGTGAGTTCCTGGAAGGGGAGCCAGACGAGCAAGTCGCAACCCTCATCGCGAAGCTCCGAGAAAAAAAGGTGATTTAACCCATGGCCGGAATTTTCGTGCTTGCCAAGATACAGAATGGCGCGCCCTCTCGTTCGACCCTCGAACTCGTGGGCAGCGCCCAGAAACTGGCCACGGGGCTCCAGGAGCCTCTGTCGGCCGGCCTGCTGGGCCAAGGGGATGCGGCCCTCCTGTACGCATATGGGGTTGAAACCGTCTATCGGGTGGATCATTCCCTCCTGAAGGAGTACCAGGCTGATCTATACTTGCTGGCCCTCGACCGAATTGCCCGAACCGCTGAACCCCGGATCATCCTCCTGCCTGGAGATTCCTTGGGTCGAGACCTCGCCGCTCGCGTCGCGTTCCGCCTTGAGGCCGGAATTATCACGGAGGTGGTCGACATCGACGTGGATGGTGGTGGAAAAAATCTGCGCTTTACCCGTCAGGCGTATGGGGGCAAGGCCGTTTCCGCCATCGTCCCGAAAGTGTTTCCCCTCGTGGTCACCCTGAAGCCCCGAACCTTTGACCCGGCTGCGCGTGCGGGCGACAGATCAGGAACAGAAATCCCCATCGAAGTGCCGCTCGATGCCGCACAGGCCCGAACCCGCTTGGTGAAACGGGTTCAGGAGGAGACCACCGGCGTGAAACTGGAGGATGCCCCGGTAGTGGTCTCTGGTGGCCGGGGGCTCGGAGGGCCCGAGGGATTCAACTTGCTCGTGGAGTTGGCACGTGTGCTCAAGGGGGCGGTCGGGGCATCACGGGCTGCCACGGATGCCGGATGGGTTCCTTCTTCAATGCAGGTAGGCCAGACCGGAAAGACGGTCAGCCCGGATCTCTATATTGCCATTGGCATTTCCGGAGCGACCCAACATGTAGCTGGGATCAGTGGGGCCAAGACCATTGTGGCCATCAATGCCGATCCAGAGGCTTCCATTTTCAAGGTAGCTCACCTCGGGATCGTGGGTGACTACAAGGCAATCATCCCCCCCCTGATTGCCAAGTGCCGGGAACTCGTGGGAGGGTAACGCGTGAATCAGGTGCCGTCGCGGGAAATCTACTGGAACATTTCCCAGCACCTGCTCCTCTACATTCTTTTTCTTCCGTTTCTCGCTATCTTCCTCTACGGCTGCTATCGAGCCTGGGGCGCCCTCCTGCTAGGCAAGGGAGGGATACGGTTCGGTGAGCTAAAAGGGCGGCTGAAGGCGCTCACGAACCAGGGCCTCTTGCAGCGACGGATCGTCCAGGAGAGATACGCGGGCCTCATGCACCTCACCATCTCCTGGGGGTTTGTCGTCCTCTTCATTGCCACGACCTTGGTTGCGTTTCAGGATTACTTTGGCCTGCCGGTCCTCCAGGGCTCCTTCTACCTCTATTTCATGTCCTTGACCGTAGACCTTTTCGGGGTGGCGGCCGTCCTTGGAACGCTGATGGCTATCGTCCGACGGTTCATTCGCCCTCCGGCGCGCCTGGTGGAGCCGCGCAAGTTTGATGGGTTTGGGTGGCTCCTGATCCTTTTCTTGGCTGTCCTGGTGACTGGATTCCTCGTCGAGGGACTCCGGATCGAGGCAACCGGCGACGCATGGGGGCGCTGGTCACCGGGAGGGTGGGTTTCGTCTCTCCTCTTCCGCGGCGTGGGAGTCGAGTATGCGGAGGCGTTTCACCAAGTCCTGTGGTGGGTGCACGCTGCACTCTCCTTTGGATTTATCGCCGCGATTCCGTATACGGGCGTCTTTCATCTCTTGACGGCGCCGGTGAACGTATTTCTCTGGAATCCGGAGCCCTCAGGCGTGATAAGCCCATTGAGGGTCGAGGACGAACGGCTGGGGGCCTCGACCATCAGAGATTTTACGAAAAAGGCCCTCTTGGATCTGTATGCGTGCACCGAGTGTGGGCGATGCCAAGAATCTTGTCCTGCGTGGACGACGGGGAAACCCCTCACACCAAAAGGGGTGATCCTGGATCTCCGGGACCATTTGACGAAAGTGTACCGGGGCGAGGAGACCCGGGAAATGGTCGGCGACGTGATCGCGGAGGATGTCATCTGGGCTTGCACCACATGTGGCGCGTGCCATGAAGCCTGTCCAGTCTATATAGAGCCGATTCCCAAGATCCTGGATATGCGTCGCTACCTGGTCATGGAAGAGGCGAGGTTCCCGGAACAAATGCAGGAAACCCTGAGAAATCTGGAGACCCGCGGGCACCCGTATAAAGGGGTGAGTGCCGGTCGGACCGATTGGGCCAAAGGACTTCGAATCCCCGAAGCAGCGAAGCTTCAGGCGATCGATGTTCTGTACTGGGTCGGGTGTGCAGGGGCTTTTGATGAACGGAGCCAACAGGTGACTCGGGCGATGGCGCAGGTATTGGAAGCAGCTGAGGTGGACTTTGCGATCCTGGGCAATGAAGAGCGGTGTACGGGCGATCCGGCCCGACGGATCGGTAACGAGTATCTCTTTCAACTCCTGGC
>JBFHXD010000062.1:0-13916 GCA_041599135.1 Methylomirabilales bacterium (SeqCode)
CGAAAAGAGGCGCTTGTGCCGCCGGCCCCGGGCCGTTTCATTCCCAAGGGTCTCCATCAAGTGTTTTCGGTTATAGAGCCCGGTCAGGCTGTCAGTGATAGAGAGCTGTGCCAACTCCTTGTTTCTCTCACTCAGGGTCTGGTTGATGCTGGCCAAATCGTCCCGTCCTTGGCGCAGCCGGGCCACCATATCGTTGAAGACTTCGGTCATGTAGCCTACCTCGCCACCGCTCAGGACGGGAAGGTCCACCTGGAGGTCGCCGGCAGCCACCTTGGCCGCACCTTTCGTTAAGCGATCGAGGGGGCGAACGATGGTGAGTCCAAGAAGATAAGCAGTCAGGCCGATGCCTAGCAGCAGCCCCGAGACCATCAGCAGAGTCAGATTCCACAGCCGGAGAATCTGAGCGTAAGCTTCCTCCCCCCCGATCTCGGCCACCACGGCCCAATTCAACTGCGGCACCCGCTTGAGGGTCCCGACAACCTCTTTCCCCACGTAATCCGTGTATTCGCGTGAGACCGCCTCTTTTTCGAGCAGGGCTTGGGTGGTCCGAGCCGCCAGTTTATTTTTCATGAAGTGCGAAGGGATCAGCCGCGAACTAATGACCAGGGTTCCGTCTTGGCTGATCAGATAGACATGACCTGTCGCCCCAAGGGAGAAGCTCTGGAGGAGCTCATGGATTGTGCGAAAATTCAGTCGCGCCGTCAGCACGCCCAAGAAGCGGCCATTCGCGGCCTTGATGGGTACCGCGATCATCATGACCACTTTTTTCAAGGACTCGTCCCAATACGCTTCGCCCAGGATTGCTGCGTCTTTTTTTGCGCGGTCCAGCCAGTCCGCAGGGAGGTTCACGGTCCCGGGTCGGCGAGCAGTGGTGGCCACGACACGGGCGTTCGGGTCGAGGACGAGGAGTTCTTCGTAGTCGATAAATTTTTCGCGGACCGATCTGAGGTAGGCCTGGAGACGTCGGGGTGCCTTCTCTTCCCTGGCCGGAGCACCGGGTGCCCGCAGGATTTTCTCCAAGTTTTCTGAGACCTCGTAGGAACTCGAAAAAACGCGTACATCGTAGAAGCGCTCCTTGAGCCATAAATCAATCTCTCGTGCGGTGTGGGAGGTGACATTCCGCAGTTCCTCGGTGATCTTTTCTGTGAGGGAGCGCTTGTTCTGGACGTACGAGAGCCAACCCATGGTCAGGGAGGGGATCAGGGTGGCCAGCAACGCGAAGACCAAGATTTTGCTCTTGAGGCTGTGCAGGCGAAAGAGATCGAGAAAGGTCGAAATGGTTTGTTCCCAGGAACGCAAAAGGTCTCTCCTTGTGTGCCAGTACATCCTTGCAAAAACTGAACCAGAATAGAAAGGTGTACCAGCCGCCCACCGGGCGCAGGAACCGGGCCTCAGTGGGAAAACAAAGGGCCCGGCACTGTGACCGGGCCCTCCCTGTAATATTCTTAATCGTCACCTTCAAGAGTCTCTAGATCGTATGGACTGTATCCACCCCCCTAACTCACGGGCCGCGATATCCCGGCCTCCAAGGCCGAAGGCTATGGCCACTGCCACGGCAACTGCCCCGAGCAGCAGACCAAATGTCAGATTGATGATCTCATTTGCCAGCCCCATCTGCCGCAGCGCCATGGCCCCCGCGAGCACCACGATCGAAAGCCGTGCCGCCATGGCTAACAGTCCGGACTGAACCGCTCCACTCGCCAGCACGGTCTTGGAGGCCAGGTTGGCGAGATAGAGGCCAATGGCAAAGATAAGTAGCCCCAGGAAGATATGCCCGGCGAAGATCAGGAACTGCGCCACGAGGTCACCCAACGCCTCGAAGCCAAGCAGCTGGAATGCCTCGATGGTGGCAAATAACATGATCGCCACGAGGACGAGGTATCCAACGATGGCTGATGGCGTCCGCGTTTCATCAGGACTCTCTCTCGCAAGGCCGACTCGCACCATGAGCGTATCGAAACCGACCCCGCTGAGCAGGTTCGTGATGAGTCCACTCACCACCCGCCCCACCATATATGCTAGTGACACGAGCAGCATGGCAGCAAAGATGGCGGGGATGGCCTCGAGAATCAAGGTCAGCATGTTGCTGGCCGGCTGGGCGATTGCTTCCAATGCCAACGCGTTCAGCGCGGCGATCAGGACCGGGATAAGAATCAAGATGTAAACGACCAGACCGAGAACCCCGGAAAGGCGGTGCGTCCCCAACACCGGCACCAATCCTACCCGCTCACTCAGCCGGTCCGCCCCGAGAGCGACGAGCAGGTTGGTCAAAATCCGCTGAACAATGCGGGCGATGAACCAGCCGATTCCTAGGATCAGGCCAGCAGCAAACAAGTTGGGAAGAAAACGAAGGATTTGGTTCATCATATCTTGGACCGGCTGAAGCAACCCCTCTAAGGCGAGGGCGCCCAATATCGCGGGTAAGAACAGGAGGAAGACCAGCCAGTACACTGCATCGGCGAGCGACTTCGTGAGGGGGACGCGCCGCTCCTCTTCAAGACCAGCCTGGCTGCCAAGGCGCTCATCAAGCCTGGCGGCAGTAAGCACGCGCAAGATGACGAGCTTCAAGAGGCTGGCGACGAACCAGGCGGTGAGGAGCAAGAGCCCGGCCCCTGCCAGCTGAGGGGCGAACTGGAATATCTGGTTCAGGAGTCGATTGAGGGGTTCGATAATGAGTGTAAGACCCAGGGCTTGGAAGAAGGCGACCAGCACGAAGAGCATGAGCAGGGAAACGACCCCCCTGCCCACCCATCGCTCCACATCAACCCCTGTGGCATCTTCCCCCGTTATCGAGCGGGCCAGGCGGTTTGCCACCCCTGTGCGGCGAAGCCCTCCACGCACGACGGCCGCTACCCCTACAGCTCCAAGCCAACCCAGAATCAAGATGGCCAGCGCGCCCATCAGGTTCGGGATGTACGCCCCAATCAGTCGGGTGATTTGATTCCAAATCTCTTCCATCATTTCACCTCCATGGTGAGATGTACCGGCCCATGTGCGGACTCACGCATATCCACATTCGACATTGACGGCTTTCGTTGTCCTCGATCACCCCGACTCTCCGACAAGCCCATCATCGGTGCAATGTATCGCAAGTCGGTCTCGCTTTCCAGCAGGTCTCTAACTTTATTCGTTCCCGTTTCGCCTCCGCTCACGGTAAAGATACCGGCATGTGCTTTGCAACACGCACCCCTCGGATCGACTTTCCCGTACGTGAAAGGGTCACCGGAGGGAAGACGTGGGACAGTGCGTTCGACGGGTATTGCCAGGTATTGGATGGATTATCGCATTTTTTGTTTCAAGCCTCGGCCTGGTCCCCGGAGGAGCGCTCGGTGTCCAGGAAGTCGTCATCGTTGACTTCGGGCAGGAAAGAGACGGGCTCCCTCCGGGATGGGAGCTGACGGAAAAAATCGGAAAGGCAAACTTGGATCTGGTCCAGGATGGAAACGGCCAAGTGCTACGGCTTCGGAGCAATGCTTCCTCCTTTGCTCTCCAGAAAGAGGTGGACATAGATCTCCAGCGGACCCCATTCCTCGAATGGCAATGGAAGGTCACCGAATTGCCGGAGGAGGGAGATTTCCGCAGCCTTACGACGGACGACCAGGCCGCCCAACTCTACCTGATGTTTACCCCGGATTTTATGCAGAAGGAGGTTATCGCCTACGTATGGGACAGCAACGCTCCAAAGGGGACTATGGCGGAGCCCACCTTCCCTCCGGTCTATCCGTTCTTGCGCATTAAAGTGGTCGTGGTCGAGTCCGGTGATGCTGAAAAAGGCAAGTGGATTACCGAGACACGGAACGTGGTCGAGGACTACAAAAAACTCTATGGTCGTAACCCCGACAAGGTCGCCGGAATCCGAATACAGATCAATAGCCAGCACACCAAATCGAAAGGCGAGGCTTACTGGAGGTATGTGAAGGTAAAGCCACGCCCATGACACCACCCATACCTGAGATGTCCAGCCCCTCCGCCGTCTCACAGGGAGGGACCTTCATTTCAAGCCTCATGGCGCTCCCGGTTGCTCACCACTTTGCTGGACAAAGTTTAGCCGCAGGTTCGTGAGCAGGTGCTGCAGTTCCTCGCGCTCGGCTGGCACTGCCATGGGATGCAGTTGCTCAATCAACGCTGCGACGCAGTCAATGGCCAGCCTGGCTTGGGGGAGGTCTTTGGCGACGAGGCGCGTCGCCGGGTTGGGGATCAGCCCCATATGCACTAATGCGCGCGTCTGCAGCTCGGCGATGAAAATGCGCACGAGGTCGGGAATGGGGAGAAGGACGAACTCTCGCTCTTTTTCTTCTTCGATTGGGGGTTCGGCCGTTGGGGGGGGTGAAGGTTCCACCGTTCTCTCCGGTTGGGCCTCCGGTGCCTGGGCGGACTTTTGAGAACCCTCCGGACTCACCCTCCGTCGGTCCGTCACACGAAAGCTTGGCTCTTCTTCTTCAGTTGGCTCTTTGTTCGGCACCTCCACGACCTCCACTGACACGCGCCATCCCTCTCACAGGAGAGGCGACCCTAGAATAGAAGCCTCCGTCCGCGATCGCAAGAGGCAACCGGTGGTGGGGGGCTATTCGCCGATGATCTTGATCAGCACCCGTTTCCGGCGCCGGCCGTCGAACTCCCCGTAAAAGATTTGCTCCCAAGGGCCAAAATCGAGCTTGCCGTTCGTGACCGCCACTATCACCTCGCGGCCCATGATCTGACGCTTGAGGTGGGCATCGCCGTTGTCTTCTCCGGTCCGATTATGGCGGTACTGGGCTACTGGCTCATGGGGAGCAAGCCGCTCGAGAAAGTCGTCGTAATCTTGGATGAGACCGGATTCATTGTCGTTGATATAGACGCTGGCGGTGATGTGCATGGCATTCACCAGACAGAATCCTTCCCGTATGCCACTCTTATTGATGGCCGCCTCGACCTGCGGCGTAATGTTGATATAGGCCCGTCGCGTCTTGGTGTCGAACCAGAGCTCCTCTCGATACGATTTCATGAAACGTCCTCCTCAGGATAGCAGTCAGCAGCCACCTGTCAGCCGTCAGTAAAAATTCGAAGCCAGCCTTATCCGAGAGCTGACTGCGGATGACTAATTACGGTTTGCTGTCTATGCCGTTTCCATGGCTCGAGCGATCAAATCGCCCATTCGTTGGGTCCCCACACGCTCAGTGCCGGGTTGCTTCAGGTCTGGGGTCCGATAACCTTGGGCAAGTACCTTCTCGACTCCAGCCTCAATCGCGGTCGCTGCCGCGTCCTGTTTCAGGGAGTAGCGCAGGAGCAGGGCCGCGGAGAGGATGGTCCCAATCGGATTGGCCTCGCCCATCCCGGCGATGTCGGGGGCGGCCCCGTGGATCGGTTCATAAAGGCCTCCAGCACTCCCGAGGCTGGCGGAGGGAAGCAGCCCGATCGAGCCGGCAATAACTGCGGCCTCGTCAGAGAGGATGTCGCCGAACATGTTCTCGGTCACGATCACATCGAACTGGCGGGGGTTTCGGATGAGTTGCATCGCGCAGTTATCCACGAGCATGTGTTCGAGCGTGACCCCGGCGAACTCCTGCGCTACCTGTGTCACCACGCGTCGCCAGAGCTGAGAGCTCATCAGGACGTTGGCCTTATCGATTGAGGAGACCTTCTTCCGGCGACCTTCTGCCGTCTGAAAGGCGAGCCGGGTAATCCGGGCGATTTCGGATGTGGTGTAGCTTAACGTATCAACCGCCCGCTCCTCTTCTCCCAGTCTCTCAATCCCTCGGGGAGTTCCGTAGTAGAGCCCGCTGGTCAATTCCCGGAAGATGATGAGATCGGTTCCTTCGACCACTTCCCGTTTCAGGGGGGAGACCTCAATGAGGGAGGGAAAGAAGCGAACGGGGCGAAGATTGGCATAAAGCTGAAGGGCCTGTCGCAGTCGGAGCAACCCTTGCTCGGGCCGTTTCTCTCGTGGCAGGGCATCCCATTTGGGGCCTCCTACCGCCCCCAATAGGATGGCCTCTGCTTGCCGGCACCGTTGGAGAGTCTCCTCTGGAAGGGAATCACCGGTGGCGTCGATCGCCGCACCGCCTAGGAGTGCCTCGTGAAACTCCAAGGCAAGGCCGACTTTGCCGGCGGCAACCCTGAGAACCTTAAGGCCTTCGTCCACGACTTCGGGCCCAATGCCGTCCCCGGGAATGACGACGATTGTTCCCATACCTTCCTCCGTATTCCCCTTATCCGCGTCGAGCGGCGCCCAAAGTCCCCGCGTTCTGCGCGATGGCTGGAGCTTGTTTGATTCCGGCTCGGCAGGTACCATATCTGGACATGGGAGTCAAGGATAAGTCTCCTTTTCTCCTTGCCCCGGTTCTTTGCCTTTGTTATCCTGAGCAGAATTTACCGCCTGGAGGATGAGGGTTACCTCTGCGGAATTTGTAGGCAGCGCGACAGGTCCACGGCACTTTCCCAAGGACCGTCGGCCCGAGATCGCCTTTGTCGGCCGGTCGAATGTGGGCAAATCGTCCGTGCTCAATCGGCTCCTCGGCCGGCGAAAGCTCGCCCGGGTCTCTAAAACTCCCGGACGGACCCAAACGATCAATTTTTACCGCATCAACGGGGCCTTCTATTTTGTTGACCTTCCGGGATATGGGTATGCCAGGGTTTCGGAGCAGATGCGGCGGTCCTGGGCAGCAATGGTGGAAGGATATCTGCGCGGCCGAGAGGCGCTCCGGGCGGTCGTGGTGATTGTGGACGCTCGCCATCCACCCACCCCCCTCGATCAGGAGATGTGTACATGGTTGCACGCGGCGCCCATTCCTCATCTGGTCGTCTTGACAAAGGTGGATAAGGTAAGCCGAGGAGGCCGACGCCGGATTCGGGAAACCGCAACGGCGGCCCTGAAGATGCGAGACCCAGGAGAGATCATCTTCTTTTCTGCGGTGACCGGAGAGGGGCAACGGGAACTCTGGCAGCGTGTGGCACAGTATCTGCACCATTCGGGAGGACCCGCATAGGAGAGGGACTGGTGACTGAAAAGCGGTCGATCATGAAATGTCTACAATTGACAATGCTCGTGGCCTCCGTCTCCTTCCTGGGACAGGGATGTTCCTCCCTGGCCGGCTCCTCCGCAGGCACTGCGAAGCCCCAAACCCAAGAGGTTGCGCCGCGACGTCACCAAGCGCAGGTGGATGCAGTGAGCCGCGAGAGACAGGAGGAAGGAGAGGAAGGAGCGGCATACTATCAGTTTCTGCTGGGGAGCTTGGCGGAAAGGCAGGGGGATTTGGGCACCGCCCTCCGACACTATGAAGAGGCCTTGGCCTCGGATCCCACATCCATTAGCGTCCGCATGGCTATCGCGAACCTGCATATGCGGAGCGGCATGTATCAGGAGGCCATCAACCTCGGCGAAGAAATCCTCACCATCGATCCGGTCAATATCGAGGCGCACCTGCTGCTAGCCTCAGCCTACTTGAGTATCCGGAACGCAAGAATGGCCGAGCGATATTATCAGGAGGTGCTGCGCCTTGAACCGGACAGGGCGGATGTCTATCTCCAGCTGGGAAACCTGTACACGAGGACGAAGAAATATACCGAGGCGATGGAGGTCTATGAGCAGGCGTTGGCGATTGACCCGAACCTCTACCAGGCTAGGTATAACCTGGCCCGAGTTCTCCTCGACTCGGAACAAGTGGAAGAGGCAATTTCCCAGCTGGAGGCGCTGCTAGAACTCCGTCCGAGCTTTGATCAGGCGAGACTCCTCCTCGGCCTGACACATGAGGGACGGGGGCAGTGGGACCGGGCACGAGATGTGTACCGGAGGGGCTTGCAAGAAGATCCGACCAATCGAAGCTTCAGAGAGCGACTGGCCTTGACCTACCTTCGGACGGGGGATCGAGCGGAAGCTCTGGCACAACTGCAAGAGATTGCGGCCCAAGAGCCGGGGAATCTTGGTCTCCAGAACCGGATCGGTCTGTTGTTGATCGAGTTGGAAATGTATGAGGAGGCGCAGAAGGCGCTCCAAGAGGTCCTTGTTGTGGACGAAGACAACCGGGAGGCTCGCCTCTACTTAGCGATCAGCCTTGAAGAGCAGGAACGGTACGAAGAAGCCCTCGCGGAGCTCCAGAAGATTCCCACCGGGGGGGAGAAATACGTTGACGTCCTGATCCATAAAGGGTTTGTCTTGGGCCACCTCGATCGATTGGATGACGCGCTGACCGCTTTTCAGGAGGCCCAGCGTCTCAAACCACGGGATGGGAATGTGTACTACCTCTTAGGGGTTACCTATCTCCGGCGGAAGGAGTACCCGCAAGCCGTCACGGCGTTAGAGGAGGCGATCCTCCTAAACCCAGACAATAGCAGCTACCACTACCAACTGGGGGCGGCCTACGAGCGAAATCGTCAGTTGCCGAAAGCGGAACAGGCCTTCCGGCGGACCCTGAAAATGAACCCCGAGTATGCCGATGCCTACAATTATCTCGGGTACATGTTTGCCGAGGAAGGGATCCATCTCGAGGAGTCGGTGTCCCTGATCAAAAAGGCCCTCGAGCTCGATCCAAACAATGGGGCGTTTGTGGATAGCCTGGGGTGGGCGTACTACAAGCTGGGCAGACTGGACGAGGCGCTTCACGAACTCCAGCGGGCCGTCGAGTTGATGGAGAAAGACGACCCGACCATCCGCGAGCACCTCGGGGATGTCTATTTCAAAAAGGGGATGAACGCGCAAGCAGTCGAGCAGTGGGAGCTCTCGCTTGGGCTCGACGCGACTAATGTGAAGGTCAAGGAGAAGCTCCAGCGGGCCCGCAGCCTGCTGCTTCACGGCAAGGAATGATCCCTCCCGGTCAAAGCGCGCGGGGGTGGGCGTTGGCGGCGGCGATCTTCCTGGCCGGGTGTGCCAGCCTCCCTCCTCCACGAGAGGCCGGCGAGCCTGTTCCCCGAGAAGTGCGGGACGAGATTGTGACCCGCCTTCAGATCCGCGAGGAGCAGATCCACTCTCTTCGAGGGATCGCGGCCATCGAAGTCACCGTGGATCAGGAGAGGCGCAGGTACAGAGAAGCGGTGGCCTTGCGCCGCGATGGCCGTTTCCGCATGGAGACCTTGAGCGCCCTCGGCCTGCCGGTCCTGATCATCGCTTCCGACGGCAAAACAGTGGTTGTCCGCAACCCGCGGGACCCATCGGCGTCTTCACCGGATGGGTGTGAGCTACTTCACCGTCTTCTCGGCCTCGAGTTGCCCCCTGCTGCTTTTGTCCGGCTTCTTGCTGGCCTGCCGCCCCAAACTGTCGCACCGTCCCTCTTCGCATCTTATTTGCCAGCGCGCAAAGCGTATCTGCTTGAAGGGGTGGAAGGGGATCTGCTCCAGCGGCTGTACGTGGACCCTTCCGGCACTCTCGTGGGTGGCGAGCTCTGGGAAGGGGGCGATGGCCTTCGATTTACGTTCAGTGCAATGTCGGAAGTGCAGGGGATTCTGCTCCCCAAGGACATTTCCCTCACGCACGCGCGGCGACCTGTGAGTATTCTGGTGACCTATCAGACGATCGACCTCAACCCGATTCTTGCGGATCGTCTCTTCTTATTTCCCGCATCCGCCCCCGCAGGAAACGGGGGCTGTTAATTCACCGATGGCACTGACCGTGTGGGCCCCGGCCAAGGTCAATCTGTTCTTGGAGGTCCTGGGGAAGCGGGCCGACGGCTATCACGAGGTCCGGACCATCCTGCAGCACGTGGACTTGTGTGATGAGATTCGGATTATGGCGGGAGGGGAGGGCATCTCTGTGGAATCGCAGGGTCTTCCCAGCCCGCAGGGAGCGGAGAATCTGGCCTACCGGGCTGCGGCCCTTTTCCTCGAGACCTGCGGTATCCAAACCGGTGTGCAGATCCAAATTACCAAGCATATCCCACCTGGGTCGGGGATGGGTGGCGGGAGCAGTGACGCCGCTACGACCCTGTGGGGGCTGAATCACCTCTTTCAGGCGGATGTCACGCCAGAAGGACTCCAGCGGCTGGGCGCCCGGTTAGGGTCGGACGTCCCCTTCTTTTTCGACGGACCCACGGCGTGGGCATCTGGTCGGGGTGAGGACCTCTATCCCCTTCCCCCCTTTCCTGTGTCTTGGTTGCTGATCGTTTTTCCCGGTTTTCCGGTCTCCACGACCTGGGCGTATACCAATTTGGAATTGACAGACGACGATAAAAGCATTAGGGTAAGGACCGCGGCGGAAAATGGTGACTATGAACCCCTTCTCGCTTCGTCCTGGAATCGTTTCGAAGAGATCGTGTTCCGCCGCTACCCTGTGGTCAGGCAGCTCAAAGAATACCTGGAGGCCTGCGGTGCCCGGCCGGCCCTCTTGACCGGTACTGGCTCGGCAGTCTTTGGTCGGGCTCGATCACGCGAGGATGCTGAGGGATGGGCGGGCCGCCTCAGGGAGAAGGGGTACGTGGTCTTTGTGGTGCGAACCCTGTCTCACCCCCCGCTGGATCCCGGGGGGATTGGACAGATGGGACCAGAACGATCCTGCTGCTGAGGCAGAGGGAGGGGATGAGCTTCTCGCACGGGTCGGAGCTCATCCCCCAATTTTTTGGGAGCGGGACCCGTGTCCGACGATGCGGGGTCGGCTAATGGTAGGCCGCCAGACTTTGGATCTGGCTGTCCAGGTTCGAATCCTGGCCCCGCAGCCACCACGCAGAGGGAGGACATTGTGACCCGAATGATCCTCTTTTCCGGAAATGCCAACCCGAAATTGGCGCAGGAGATCTGTGAGTATCTTGGAACCCCCCTGGGCCTGGCCGAAGTCTCTCAATTCTCGGATGGAGAGGTCTTTGTCCAGATCTCTGAAAATGTGCGGGGGGCCGATGTCTTCGTGATCCAATCCACTTGTCCCCCCGTCAATCACCACCTGATGGAGCTTCTCATCATGATCGATGCCCTGCGCCGGGCCTCTGCGGCTCGCATCACCGCCGTGATTCCCTATTACGGCTATGCCAGGCAGGATCGCAAGGTCCAACCGAGGGTCCCTATTTCATCAAAGCTCGTGGCCGACCTCATCACGGTCTCTGGGGCCAACCGAGTCCTCACCATGGATCTACACGCCGGCCAGATTCAGGGATTTTTCAATATTCCGGTGGATCACCTGTTTGCCACCCCGGTCCTGCTCCGACATTTCCAGGAGATGGAGTGGGATGATGGAGTGGTAGTGGCTCCCGATGCCGGTGGGGTGGAACGGGCGAGGGCCTTTGCCAAGCGATTGGGAACCTCGTTGGCCTTTATCGACAAGCGTCGCGAAGGCCCCAACGATGCCAAGGTCATGCACATTGTGGGAGAGGTCAAAGATCGAAATGTGATCATCGTGGATGACATGGTTGACACCGCGGGAACCATTCTGCAGGCGGTCACGGTCCTTCATGAGCAGGGAGCCGGGCGGATTTACGCCAGCTGCACGCACCCGGTCCTGTCGGGGCCAGCCATTGAGCGCATCGAGAGCTCGGCTCTCGAAGAGGTCGTAGTCACAAATACGATCCCGCTCGATGAGCGGCGTTCCTCCAAGAAACTGACCATCCTCTCGGTGGCCCCCTTGTTGGGAGAGGCTATTGACCGGATCCATCGAGAGACCTCAGTGAGCTCACTCTTCGTCTAGTGCAATGACCGACGACAGACGACCAATCGAGTCCGGTCATCGGTTGTTGATGAACGCGTAGGGGGTTGTAAATGGAATTTGTGGATCTGAAGGTAGAGCGCCGGATGGGAACGGGAAAGGGAGTCGCACGCCAGCTTCGCCAGCGGGACCAGATTCCCGCCATCCTTTACGGCGACGGAGAACCGATCCTCTTGACGGCGGACCCCAAGGGTCTCCTCCGGGTGTTAGGAACGGAGGCGGGCGAAAACGTAATCCTCAACCTGACTATTGTGGATGGGGGCGAGTTCAGCCGCAAAGCCATGGTCAAGGAGCTGCAGGTCGACCCGGTGACGGGGCGACCCCTTCACGCGGACTTCCTCGTGATCTCTATGGAACGACCAATTGAGGTAGACGTGCCCGTGGAGGCGGTGGGCGTGGCGACTGGCGTGAAGGACAAAGGCGGCATCCTGGATCAGATTCTCCGAGAACTTAAAGTGCGGTGTCTGCCGGGGGCCATCCCGGATAAAATCACACTGGACGTCTCCGCCCTGGACATTGGAGATGTAATCCATGTCAGTGATCTCCCCATCCCCCAAGGGGTGGAGTTGTTGACCGACTTGGATCAGACGGTCGTGACAGTGGTCGCGCCCAAGGTAGAGGTCGAGGAGGTCGCCGCCCCCACAGAGGAGGAGGTTGCCGCTGCCGCTGCCGCGGAGGAGGAGCTGGCGAAAGAACCTGGCGCCGAGGCGGAGGGGGGCGCCAAGCCAGGCGCCAGGGCACCGTCCAAGGCGGAGAGCGCCGCAAAGCCTGGCGCCAAGGCGCCTCCCAAGAAGGAGTGAGGGGAGCCATTGTGGCTCATCGCGGGTCTGGGGAACCCGGGGCGCGAATACGCCGCAAGTCGCCACAACGCAGGCTTCTTGGTCGTGGAAGAGGTCGCGCGTCGGTGCAGCCAGCGTATTCGCCGTCGGCGCTGGGAGAGCCTGTACGCTGAAGTCACCTTGGGCGGGGAGCCGATTACCCTCATCAAGCCTCTCTCTTTCATGAATCAGAGCGGCAGGCCGATCAAGGCTTGGCTGGAAAAGAGGTCACTCCTTCCTGAAAGGCTCATGGTGATTCATGACGATCTCGATCTTGCCTTTGGGCGAATTAAGGTCGTGGCCAGGGGGGGGCACGGTGGACACCAGGGAGTCTACTCTATCCAAGAGGCAACTGGGACCGTTGCCTTTCCGCGGGTCCGAGTTGGCATCGGCCGGCCGGACAAGGGGGACGAAGTACAATTCGTTCTTGCCCATTTTGACGAGGCCGAAACTCACCACCTCCCCGACCTCTTGGTCCGTGCGGCCGACGCGGTCGAGGAGATCGTTGTGGAGGGTGTGGTATCAGCCATGAATCGGTTTAATATCCGGTCAACCCCGCCGAACAATCACCCGAGGAGGTGAGAGAGTGCCAGAGTACGAAATCATTGTTATCTACGAAGCGGGACTGTCCGAGGAGGCGCTCGAGGCTCAGGTGGAGTCCTTTAAAGGATTCCTCACCCGGGAGGGGGCTGAGCTTCTGGAGGTACAGAAGTGGGGGAAACGGCGCCTGGCCTGGGAGATCAAGAAGAAGCGGGAAGGGTTCTACGTCCTCTTCCGGGTCAAAGCCAAGCCCACGCTCCCCCAGGCGGTGGAGCGACAACTGAAATTTTCGGAGGTCGTCCTCCGCTATTTGCCGGTGAAGGTCAAGCCGCCAGTCCGCTCGCGCGAAGGAAGGGCAACCACGGCAACCGCACCTGCTGAAGCGGGAGGAGAGAGGTCGTAAGGTATGGCCAACTTCAACAGGGTTATCCTGATGGGGAATCTCACCCGGGATCCAGAACTACGATATACTCCGGCCGGTTCGCCGGTCTGCAATTTCGATCTTGCCGTCAATCGCAGTTATACCACCCAGGCGGGGGAACGTCGGGATGAAGTCTGTTACATCACCATCGTCGCCTGGGGGAAGCAGGCCGAGACCTGTGCGGAGTTCTTGAGCAAGGGAAGAACAACGTTAGTGGAGGGACGCCTCTCCCAACGGTCCTGGGAGACTCCCGAGGGGCAGAAACGGTCGAAGCATGAAGTTGTAGCAGATCGGGTCCAGTTCGTTGGAGGTCGTAAAGGCCCTGAGGAAGAGACGCCTCCGGCGTCGGCAGAGGAGGAACCACCCTTTTAGGTGAAGGTCCGGGCCTGTAGCCCGCACCAGGCCGTACGGAGGAGTGACCAATGGCGGTAATCAAACGACGAAGGACCTATCGTCGGCAGAAGGTCTGCAAGTTCTGCGTGGACAAGGTAGAGCAGGTGGACTACAAAGATGTCCGACGCCTCCGAAGCTTTGTAACGGA
>JBFHXD010000063.1:0-13804 GCA_041599135.1 Methylomirabilales bacterium (SeqCode)
AATGGAAGTTTTCTTTGCGCCCAAAAGACTGCTTCCCTGGCATCACCGGCACTCATGGAGTCCTCCTTTTTGGTGAGCATGCCTGACGATGATTCAACCCCTGCTGCTCGATCGGCCTTGGAGTAATTATTTGTGTTCTTGGCGGAGGACATAGCGCAGCGCGTGCTCGAACTTTGCGTCTCCTTTTGGGGGTGGTATGACTCGGATCTCGGTGACCAAATCGTTCTCCACACCGATCCGGGCGAAGACGTAATCCCCCACCTTGAAATGGTCCAGGTCAACGGTCCCCTCGACTTGAAGGTTGGAGCGCCTGCGGCCCGACCGATAATCCCACAGGCTTAGTGCCCGAGACGACACGTCAACTTTCGCAATGAGGGCCTCCACTTCGTCAAAGTCCAAAATACCCTGGGCAAGGGCCAGCGAGGCTCCCACGACGACCGGCCAGGCCGCCAGCAGCACGATGGCCGTGAGAACTGAAAGGTTCCTTCTCAGTGCTTGCATCATCCTTCCTTCCTTTCTTCTCTTCTTCTCTCGTGCTGTCATGTTTCTGAAACCATGAGACCGTTGCCGCCTTTGTGCTAGCGTAATTGGCGGGCACTTTATAACTACCTAAACACGCTCCACCTGTAAATCGGGTGTAGCCCCGTTTTTTATATAGGCGAAATTGTTAGGGTCTGTATAGGGGAATCGCCTATGTGAGAAACTTCCGTTATTGCTGCGTGAGCTGGTTCAGCAGGCGGCGAGCGGCGGGGTCCTGTGGCGAGAGGACGACGAGCTTTTCGGCATATGAAGTGGCCGCGTCCAGGTTCCCCATATCGCGGTTGAACGTGACCAGACCGTATAGGACTTCTCGATCATTGGAATGACGTGCGTGCGTCTCATCAAGCACTTTGATAGCGTCTTTCGGCCTGCCGGTCGTATGCAGCGCGACCGCATAGACATAGCTGTAATGGGGATTCTCTGGTCTCAAGGTTGCGGATTGTTCCAGGGCTGTGACCGCCTCAGACATTCGCGTCTGGCGAGCCAGCAGCAGGCCGAGGGCATGATGGACATCCGCGTTGCGGGGCGCGATGGTGAGTGCCTCGCGTAGGATCCGTTCCCCTTGGTTGTCCTGTCCCCGCACGCGATAGAGGTCGGCAAGGTTGACGTACGCCTGGATGAACGCGGGGTCGATCCGTAAGGCGGTCCGATACGCGGCCTCGGCTTTGTCGAACTTGCCGCTTCGCGTGTAGAGCACCCCGAGGTTGAGATGCGAGCCGGCCCGATCCGCATTAACACCCTGAGACTCGATATATTCAGCGATGGCGTGATCGAGACTCGCGCGTTGCTCTGTGGTCATCATGGTCCGCGGTACCGGGGCCAGCACATTTGCGGCCTCGATCCTGGCCGCCCGTATGGGATCATTCAGCAGCGGATAGGCAATACCGAGGCGATCCTTGGGCTCGAGGACCTCAAGGACGCTCAACGCCGACAGACGGACGAGGGGATCGGGGTCCTCCAGTCCCCGTCGGGCGGCGCGCACTGATGCCGGGCTGGGATACCAGCGTAACAGTGACAGGGCAGAGGCGCGGGCGATATTCGGTTTCACCTCGTCACCAGCAAGCTTCATCAAAGCGTCTTCTGCGCCCGGCAATCCTTTCTGCCCCGCGGAAAGGGCTTCGCCGAAGTGCGGGTCGCGAGATCGCCCCGGTCCGTACCATTTTAGGACGGCGTCGGTGGCCCACTCAGCCGAGCGATCGGTGTGACACCCGTTACACGCGTTCGGTGTCCCGAGTTTCACCGATAGATCTGGTCGAGGTACGCGCATGCTGTGGTCGCGGCGGGGGTCCACAACCATGTAGGTTTTCGTCGGCATGTGGCACTCCACGCATTGTGCACCTGGGGAGCCCGGTTTATGGAAATGATGGAAAGGCGTGTCAAATTTCTTGGCGAGGTGACACTGGGTACAGAGCGCATTGCCCCCGGCATGGACCTTCAGACTGTGCGGGTCGTGGCAGTCACTGCAGATGACACCCGCGTGGTACATCTTGCTTTGGAGGAATGACCCATACACATACACCTCCTCAAGAATTTGCCCGTCCGCGTAATACAACCTCTCTTCTAGAAGCGCCGGGCGATGGGTATCCATAAGCGGACGGCCGTGGACATAGTCATCGTGGATGACGGATCGCCGGGAATGACACCGGGCGCATGTCTCGATTTGGCTGTTTGATTCGAGAGGCGTTGATCGCTTTGCGTTGCCCGTTTCAGTGTCAATTTCCCATGTGCCGTTGTTCGGATCTTTGAACTGGATCACCAAGCCATTTCGACTCTCGTATGGGAACTTTTCACCGCGGCCCCCAGTCTTTGCCCAGTCAACGTGCCTGGAACCGGGGCCGTGGCAAGCCTCGCACGACACATTGATCTCCTCCCAGGTCGTCGCGTACCGGTCATGTTCCAGGTCGTAATTCTTCTTGAGATTGGTCGAATGACACTCGGCACACATGTAGTTCCAGTTCTGGTTGGGCCCGGTCCAGTGCAGGATGTCGTCATGCGCGATTTTTTCGTCTGGGTAAAGGTGAAACCACCGTTGTCCCCCTTCGCCTGTTGGCCGGCTGTCCCAAGCGATGCCTAAGGCCTGATAGCGCCCGCCGGTGAATTCGATGAGGTACTGCTGCAAAGGCGTGATGCCAAAGGTGTATTTGATTTCGTACTCATGGAGCTGACCGTCGGGCCCATCCGTGCGAATGAAAAATTTCCCATCCCGTCTAAAGAACGTTGACGTCACGCCGAAATGGGTAAACGTGGTGTTGTGAAAGTCACCGAGGACGGTGTCCTGGTTGGCGACCTGCATGGCGAGGTCATGATGAGATGCAGACCACAGTTCATGTTCGCGTTTGTGACACGTGGTGCATGTTTGCCGGCCCACATAGGTTGCTGGGGTTGATTGGGCGGGGGGCTGTCGGCCGCCGTCGGATGCCCTCCAGTTCATGGGGGCGGCGATGCCGAGCGCAAGGGCAAGGGCAATGATCGCAGCAAGAAGGAGTCGTGACCGCATGGTCCCGCTGTTGGGTGGTGAAAAGTCAAATAGTGAGGGCGCCATCGTATAAGCAAGGCGCTCTTAAGACAAGCCGAAATTCCGGCATTTCCCCAATCAGTCCATGCCAAGTGGAAGTGGAGATCTGTGCTCTTTCTTATGCCCAAAAAGCGAATATGAAAAGCAGGATGAAGGATGTGGGGAAGACCACTCGTGACCATCGATCCAGTTTCTGCGCGAGGACGTGCTTTCCCTCTGCAGCGATGGTACCACTTGTCACCGCCTCCACCAACGCCAGGAATACGAGGAACAAGGAGCCCAGCACAAAGTAATCCACGCGCGTCAGGTAAGAGACACGAGGTAAGACACTTCCGAGGTTGAGCTGAAAGATCACGAGAATCACCATCACGGTCGCCGATAAGCCGATTTGGGTCCCAAGATGGACCGGATCCAGCCAAAACACCGCCCAGGACATGAAGATGAACAACGTCAAAGGAACAATGACCTTCCACACGTAGAAGCCTGAGCGACGCGTTGCTACAAATTCATAGTCAAAACGGGAAAAGTTTCGATCTTGGGGCGCGAAATACCACCTGCCCAGTCGAGTCGCCCCGGGACCAATTGACCAGTCGGGGATGGAAAACGTTTTGGACCGAGCTGTTATCCTCTCGTTGACGACGAGCGACACTTCCTCGGGTCCGTACTCGACTGCCAACATTGTGAACGGCAACACATGGTGATCAAAAGGAAACTCCCTGAGGCTCAGATGAACCGAGAGGGTGCCAGCGAACCCCTGCGTGTAGGTCACACCTCCTTGCGGGTCGATAACGACGAGGTCTTTACGCGTCTTGACAAGCTCCCCTCGGTTGAGGAACCCCACTCGCGGGTTCCACACATCTTCGAGCCCGAATGCGCAATGTGAAAGCCCGATCAACCGAGGATCCTCCCATTTCACTCTCAGAGCAAATCTCGCAGTGAAGGACTGCGCGACATCTTTGATATCCGCGATATCGAGAACATAGAGGCCGACTGACACGCGAGTCGGGACCCCCTCTGGATCGGGCCGGGTGTCAGCGATGCGGGGAGGAACAGTACAGGGTGCGGTCTCCGTGACGTCCGGCGGAGACTCTGCGGCGACCGGAACGGCCATGATGAAAGGCAGGATCAGCCACACAAACCATCGCACAACAGCCTCCTGGCTATTTGGGAAAGGCGAGGCCGAGATTGCTGACGTTTTGCCGCATCACGCTTAGGTAATCCCCTTCCTGCGGCACGTTGCCACATGGATCGAACACCGTACTTTTCATGCCAAGGCCTTCAAGCTTCTGTACCGTACGGGTGAGCGGAGGGCCTTTCCAGATCATCCGCTCTGCCGGGTGATCCACGAGGATCTGCTTGAGGTCCTCCCGCATGGCCTCCTGTCTGGAATTGTGAACGTTACAGTTGAGCACAAAAGGTACCTCGGGGTCAGGCCTGTATATCCGCTATTCAGGCAGTTGTTTCAACCAGGAGGCATTGTCGAGCCAGCGCTGTTTCAACTTTTCGAGTCTGCCGCTGGCCTCGAGCACGTGGAGAAAGTTTTCTGTCCAATTGATCAGCAGGGGGTCGTCGCCCGGCATGGCAATCCCCAGGGGTTCGTACGTTAAGGGGGTGATCACCGAAACCAGCCCTTTGCCAGGGAAGCGATAGACCGAGATCACGGCGATCGGATAGTCGGCAACCATGGCATCCACCTTGCCGTCGATCACCATCTTCACGGCTTCATCATAATTGGTGGTGGTGACAAGCTTGGCCTTGGGGATGATGGCCTCGACAAAAAACTGGCTGGTGGACCCTTTGATCGCGGCCAGGACCACGCGGGGCGTATCGACTTCAGAGGGTTCTTCCGCCTTCGCGATCGTTTCCTGCTTCGTCAGGAAGGCCTTACCGGAAATGAAATACGGGCCCACGAAGGCCACCTTCAAATTGCGCCTGGGGGTGATGGTCATCTGGGACAGGATCATGTCGACCTTACCGGCCTCGAGCGCCGGGAGCAGCTCTGCAAAGGGCATGGTCGTGAGTTTGAGTTTGACGCCCATGGCGTCCGCGATGAGTCTGGAGAGGTCAACGTCCAAGCCGATGAGTTCGCCGTCTTTGGTCTTCATGTTGAACGGCGGCATGTCACCGGCAGTCCCGACCACCAATTCCCCCTTCTGCAAAATGCCACTGAGCCCTGTTGCCGCCAATGCTGGGACGCCCCCGGATACCAGCGCCACCACCAACAAGGAAACCATGAGTTTTCTTACGCGCTTCATCCTACGACTCCTTTCAGTCTGCTCAGATCGTAGTGAGGCACACGCCAAAAAAAGTGCGGTTGAGGCAGAAAGAGTCCGCCTCAACCGCATCCGGTTTTTTTGCTCACTAACTATTCGACTACCACAAAGTGGCCCCGCCGGTTGCATTGCCATGCCGTTTCATCATGGCCGAGACAAAAGGGCCGCTCTTCGCCGTAGCTGATCGTCGTGATCCGGCCGCTGTCAATCCCTCCGGCCACGAGGTAGTCACGGACCGCATTGGCACGCCGTTCCCCTAATCCCAGATTGTATTCGTTGGTCCCCCGCTCATCGCAGTGACCTTCCACCACGATGCGAGCCTCGGGATTGGCAGCGAGGGCCCGGATATTTTCGTCCAGGCCCTGCTTGGCATCCGGCCGGATCAAGGACTTGTCAAAGTCAAAGAAGACGTCTTCGAGCGCGACCTCCTCCTCGACCACCACGATCTCTTCCTTCTCCTCGATTATGACAACCTCAGGCGGCTCTGGCTCAGGCACCTCCGCCACGGTCGGCGCTTCCGCCTCAGGGGCTGCGGTCTGTACCTGCGGCTTCTTGGGGCAACCAGCCAAAAGCACAGCCACCGCCAAGAGGAGGACCAGACCCATGATTGCTCCCCACCCGGTGCTGAACGACGTATTTCCCTCTTTTCGGTCCGGCTTCCTCGCGTCTCTCACGATCCTTTCCTCCTTTGTGTGGTGTCATCCGATCCTCGCGGTTAGGACCGACCTCAGCAGGACAATCCGACGTATTACTCGAGCTCATCAATGTTGTACACGATGGCGGTTCCCCACCATTCTTCCTTTTGGGCCCTGTCAAATTCCGCCCGGGTCAGTTTTGGCTTGTCCCCGCCCCGGACGGAGTACGCCAAATGTGACCCCGACGCAAAGTGCGGCCCCCCTGGAGGAATACCGTACGGACTTTTCGTGCACGCACCCATTCCCCCGGCCAAGACCACTCCGACCACAAGCAACCCAACTTTCTTACGCACGAGTTTCCTCCTTTCTCAATTGTTCCGTGACCCATGGACAAAGACTAACATGTTATGTCTGAATACGATGCGCCTGCACAACAGGGCTGTCCCCCTTTTTTTCATAGGCAAAACTCCTGTGCATGTATCGAGAAGGTCCCCTATGCCCTAACTTCTCTCCACATGGTCTTTGTATGTTTCTATTTTCCCTCCAAGATCTTCTTGCGCTGTCGTTCGTATTCTTTTTCCGTTATTGCACCGCTGTAATACGCTTTCTTGAGATCCATCAACTCTTGTCCGGTGGTGGTTGTTTTCACCTCGGTCTGGGTTGTTGCCGTTGCCCTCGACCGGCGGCCGCACCCGGATACGCTTGTCGCGAGGACAAGTGCCATTACGATCGCGATAATCGCTCGACTTTTCATTGTTGCCTCCCGTACGCCATATTGCGTTGCTGCGGGACGCTGTCAGGGCTGCGCTTTGAACCGTACAGACCTCCAGTACGACTCGGCCTCCGATTTGGTATGCTGGCTGTTGATCTGGATCCGAATGCCCTCAACGTTTTTTGGCTTGCTCCTAAAGAGCTTTTCGTAATCCTCGACCACATTGCGTGTCTCGGTGACCCACTTCCCGAGGTCCTGATCGCCCGATCGGACTACCACCGCGTGGATTTTCAAGAATGGAACCGAGGGGGAGATCTTTTCAATCGTCCCCACGGGCGCGGTGGTGTCCCAAATGTAGGCGATGGCCTCTTTCTTAAACGTGCCCCAATGCAGGACCACATAAAGTTGAGCCGCCTGGTCGTCTGTCTCGCTCTGGCGAAAATCTCCTCCTTTAGGCAGCTCGGTCACCTTCCACTGCCACTCGAGGTAGGGAGTCTTTGTAAGATCGATTCCCAGATCTTTGTTTAAGGAAAAAGATGCCGAGTCGCTCCGGAGCTTGAGCGCCTGGGTCCCCCCGTCAGGCACGAGGGTCAGGTCCGCCTTGCCTTGCTTTTCGGACAGCTTCCATCCCTGTGGGAGCGGGTGCTTCTCCTCACCGAAGTTCACGACGACCGCCTCTTGCGTTGCGACCGTGGTGACGGGGACGCAGAAGAGCCCTAGAGTCAGCAAGCCAATGGCAAATCGAGGACCGCTGAACCACCCGTTAGTCGGTTGTGTCATCTGTTACTCTCCCCTGGCAGAACGAACGTTGGAGAGGATCAAATTGTCTCGGGTATTCTTACAGGCCGCGCCCGAGAGCGCGTCAAGCTGCTCACCCACCGGATCCGCCCTTCAAGTTCTATACTTGAAGACCCGGCGCCTGTAAATCGGGGCCATACCCCTTTTTTTTATCGGGGGAACTCCTACGGTTTGCATCGGGGAAATCCCCGATGGAGCCAACAATCTTTCCCGGTATCCCGGGGAGGGAATTTAGTATGTTCCACAGGGGAACAAGGTGTCAAGGATTTCCTGCCAGGTCGAGGCACCGGGACCGACCATGGGGTATACTCAGGTACCGTTGTGACATGGAGAGAGATACCCTGAACCCTGGGGATGTAGCCACATGCCCCATTTTTTTCATCAAGGAGATTGTCATGGTTTCCATCGGGGAATGCGGGGAGTGTCGCGATTGTAAGAGCGCGTCAGTAAAGCCTTGACACTCTCTCCCCTCTAGGGGATACTTAAGGACTTTCGCGGACGCAGGAATTGGAACCGGCCTCTAAAGAGCCCTCGAGCCCTTGTTTGGCGGCATGTTGAGCAGTTTTTCTTCCTCCGCTGTTCATCGTAACTTTAGGCAATTCGCCGACACCTTTCCGAGTACTAACATATGAGAGTTTCCGATAAGACGGCGGCCCAACTGCTGAAGGAACTGACCGTACTCCGCCAGCGCGTCGCGCAATTGGAAGCCGGGCAAACCGAGCGGCAGCAGACCGAGGAGGCACTGCGGGCGAGCGAGGAGCGCCTGCGGGTTCTCTTAGAAACGACCAAAGCCATTCCTTGGGAGGCGGACGCCAAGACCTGGCAGTTCAGGTACGTCGGCCCTCAAGCTATGAGGCTTTTAGGCTATCCGGTCGAGCAATGGTATGAAAAAGATTTCTGGGTTGCCCACATTCACGCGGAAGACCGGGAGCAGGCGGTCGAATTCTGCCAAAAGAACTCCAGTCGTTACCAAGATTACGAATTTGAATACCGGATGATCGCAGCAGATGGACGCGTTCTCTGGATACATGACATCGTCAACGTCGTGTCTGTGGACGGTGACCCCGAAACGCTTCGCGGCTTCATGATTGACATCACTGAGTGGAAGCAGGCAGAGCAAGCGCTGAGCGAAAGCGAAGCAAAGTACCGCGTGGTCGCGGACGCTGCGACCGACGCCATCATATCCATTCATGAGGATAGCCGGATCACTTATGCCAATCCCGCGACCGAGAGGGTCTTTGGCTACCCGGTAAACGAACTGCTCGGTCAACCGCTGACCGCGCTGATGCCGGAGTCACTGCGGTCACGCCATGTCGCGGCGATCCAAAAGTTCGTCGAGACCGAACAACGGAGCATCTCCTGGGAAGGATTGGAGTTGACCGGCCTCCACCGCAGCGGCCGTGAAATTCCGATCGAAATATCCTTCGGCGCGGTGCGGCAGAGCAATGGCGCGCATGTCTTTATCGGCATCGTTCGCGACATCACCGAACGGAAAAAGGCGGAGCATGCGCTGCGGCAGAGCGAAGCCCGCTATCGTACGCTCATTGAACATGCGGCGGATGCGATGGTAATCGTGGACAGGGAAGGGAAGATCGTCCTGGTGAACGCGCAGACCGAGAAACTGTTCGGGTACTCCCGCGACGAGTTGATGGGCGAACCGGTGGAGAATTTAATGTCCGAGCGCTTCCGCAGCACACATCGTGAAGAGCGTGCAGGCTACGTCGCGGCCCCGCGAGTGCGGCCAATGGGTACCGGTGTGGAACTGCACGGTCGGCGCAAGGACGGCCGCGAATTTCCGGTCGAGATCAGTTTGAGCCCGCTGCAAACCGAGGAGGGCCTTTTGATTTCGAGCGTCGTTCGGGATATCAGCGAACGCAGGCGGGCGGAGGGGGCATTGCAGGAGTACCAAAACTTTTTGCGATCTACACTCGATGCCCTCTCCGGCCACGTTGCCATCCTCGATGAATATGGCACGATTGTAGCCGTCAATGCAGCGTGGCGTCGTTTCGCCGAAGCCAATCAGCTGGGTTTGCCCGAATATGGCGTGGGTAAAAATTATTTGGACTTCTCCACTCCGGCCTTACAAGACGACGCGGAACAAGTACAGGCCGCCTGTAGGGGCATACGTGAGGTCCTAACGAAACAGCGTGCGGAGTTCTATTTGGAGTATCCGTGTCACAGCCCTAAGGAGAAGCGTTGGTTTCAGTTGCGTGCGACTCGTTTTGAGAGTGACGGTTCGAATCGGGTAGTGATCGCGCACGAGAATGTGACCGAGCTCAAACTGACGGAAAAAGCGCTACGGGAGCAAACCGAGTACGTCCGGTTATTACAAAGAATTGCTGTTGCCGCCAACGAAGCGTCCTTCGTCGATGAAGCGTTGCAGGCTTGTCTCGGCGAAGTGTGCACCCTGACCGGATGGCCGATAGGCCATGCATACGCGTACACCGGGGATGATATAGACGAACTTGTCAGCACGAAGCTGTGGTATCTTGAAGATCCCGCGCAGTTCGAGCTCTTTCGCCGGGTGACCGAGCAAACCCGACTGAAGCCGGGGGTCGGGCTACCGGGTCGTGTCTTGCTCAGTAAGAAAGCAGAATGGATGATTGATGTCACCACAGATCCAATTTTTTTTCGGGCGAAGGTGGCGAGGGCTGTAGGGATCAAGGCAGGCTTCGCCTTTCCCGTACTAGTGGGGAGAGAAGTCGTGGCAGTGATGGAGTTTTTTTCGCCGGATACTGTCGAGCCCGACCAGCGCTTGCTCGAGGTGATGGCGCATGTTGGCACGCAGCTCGGCCGGGTGATCGAGCGCAAACGCTTAGAGAAGGCAATTTTGGAAGCTAGCGAACGGGAACAACGGCGGATTGGGCAGGATCTCCACGATGGCCTCTCGCAGCATCTGACGGGGGTGGCGTTCCTGAGCAAGGGGCTTGCGCAAAAGCTGAAGTCGAAGTCAAAGGCGGAAGCGGGGGACGCGGCGAAGATCGCTCATCTGATCAACCAGGCCATCGTCCAGACTCGCGATCTGGCCCGCGGGCTTTATCCCGTGCATCTGGAGGCCACAGGCCTGGCGGCTGCGCTCCAGGAGTTGGCTGATCAGGTGGCTGCGCTTTTCAACATTTCCTGCCGGTTCCACCATGACCCCCAGGTTCTTGTCCATGACAACAACAAGGCGACTCATCTGTACTATGTCGCCCGCGAGGCTGTGAATAACGCGATCAAACACGGAAAAGCGCAGGATGTGGAGATTGGGCTGGCTAGGTTCAAAGACCGGACTATCCTGACTGTGAAAGATGATGGTGTCGGCTTTTCCGATGTGGTAGAGCGGAATCAAGGCATGGGGTTACATACCATGAACCATCGGGCCCGCATGATTGACGCCTCTCTGGCGGTGCAGCAGAGTCCTGCCGGGGGGACGATCGTGACCTGTTCGTTTACTACGGACACGATTGAGAAGAAGAAAAGGAAAGGCAGTCATGGTCGTTAAGACACCGCGGGCGAGGCAAAAACACCGGGTCTTGGTTGTTGATGATCATGCCATCGTGCGGGAAGGGCTGGCGACCGTCATCAATCAGCAATCGAACCTCACTGTGTGTGGGGGGGCCGACGATGCGCAGACCGCGCTCGATGCGGTCGACAAACTGCACCCCGACCTGGTGATTGTGGATATTTCTCTCAAAGGCATCAATGGCATCGAATTGATCAAACAGATCCAGCGGCGAAACAAGAAGATATCGATCCTGGTCCTGTCGATGCATGATGAGTCCTTGTATGTAGAGCGGGTCCTGCGGGCGGGGGCGCGGGGCTACATCATGAAGCAGGAAGGGACCGAAAAGGTGGTCACCGGGATTCACAAGGTCCTGGCTGGCGAGGTCTACGTTAGTGAGGCGATGGGGAAGAAATTGCTGAGATCCTTTCGGGAGCGGGGTGCGGACACCAGGGCGCCGTCGGTCGCGCGGCTGAGCGACCGTGAGTTAGAAGTGTTTCGTTTGATCGGCCAGGGATACCGCACACGCCAGATCGCCGAGACACTCCATGTGAGCGTGAAAACCGTGGAGACATATCGCGAGCACATCAAGCAGAAAATGCAATTCAAGAACTCGACCGAGCTGCTCCAGCATGCCATCCAGTGGGTCCAAAGCGAGACCGCGACCTGACCCCCCCTTTTCTCCTCCCCGATGCCGCCATGGGGGAAATCCCCGATACCACCCATAGTAGTTTCCAGGATAAAAGAAACAGGGCTGGCCCCGATTCACAGGGAAAGGCCTCTGTGTTTCTATGGCACAGGCGTTCCGAGGAAAGGACAAGGCAGAGGGGGGAGGCAATGACAGGCATGGCAGAGCCAGCGCCTGACCGTCGCGCCGAACAGCCGGGGTTGCGAAGACGATTTCCGGTGGCCGTGTGCCTCTTCGCGGTTTTTATGGCAGCCATGTTGGCGAGGGCCTCTCACAGCAGGCTTCACGGTCGTGGTGCAACACCGTCGTGGAATCTGCGCTACAGAAGTCCGCTAAATAAGAGACACGAAGGGCCTTTTCAGCGAAGAAAGAGAGGTCACGAAGGTGCCCACGCTCACGAAGTGTTCAAAATGCCAACACACCTACGTCGTCTTCGGCAAGTCTTCCAAGACCGAAGTCGTCTGGATCTGTCCTCGGTGCAAGCGGAGGCGGAACTTGCCTGGTAGGTAGTTCGTTTCGCAGTGCAGATGAGAAAGGGACGTGCAACCATGGCGATGCAGCAACCGCACGAGCGCTCAAAGCAGCGAATTCTGATTGTTGATGACCATCCGGTTGTGCGCGAAGGGCTAGCCACGATTATCAATCAGCAAGCGGACCTCATGGTGTGCGGCGAGGCCGAGGATGTGCAGACCGCTCTCGAGGCCGTTGCTACACTGCAGCCCGATTTGGTCATTGTTGATATCTCGCTCAAGGGCAGCAACGGCATTGGATTAGTCAAGCAGCTCCAGCGGCACTATGAAAAGATACCGATCCTGGTCCTGTCGATGCACGATGAGTCCTTGTATGTAGAGCGTGTGCTGCGGGCGGGGGCGCGGGGTTACATTATGAAACAGGAAGGGACCGAAAAAGTGGTCACCGCGGTCCAGAGGGTCCTGAATGGCGAGATCTACGTCAGTGATGCGATGGGGGAGAAATTGCTGCGGACATTCCACGAAGGTCGACCCGACCCCGGGGCCCCGTCGGTCGCGCGGCTGAGCGACCGTGAATTGGAAGTGTTTCGTTTGATCGGGCAGGGCTTTGGTACACGACAGATTGCCGAGACGCTCCATGTGAGTGTGAAGACGGTCAATACATACCGACAGCACGTCAAAGAGAAATTGAAGCTGAAGAGCGGCAGCGACCTGCTCCGGCATGCGATTCATTGGATCCAAAGCGAGGGAAGCTGAGGCCATATGGATTGAAAGCGTGTCACAAGGAGCAGCGTGTCAGGCCGAGACGCGTCGTGGGTCATGAGGGACGAGATGGCGAGACCAAAAGACATGACCGGCCAACTCACCGAAGAGCAACGGGCCATTCGGTCGTGGTTAAAACGGATCGGCCATCCGACGAAGCAGCGTTCCCGGGTGAATCCCGATTCATCTGGCCCTGATCCAGGAGACGAGATGGATCAGACCCAGCGAGAGCTCCTCAGGGAACAGGAGGCGCGGACATATGCACGCCTTGCCTCCCGGGTGGCCGCTTTGGATCACGCGTTGGAGAGTGTCCAGCGGCAGACCTATGGCAAATGTCAGAAGTGTGGAGCGAAAATCCCCCGGCGACGATTGAAAGCCGTTCCCGGAGCGGCCTTTTGTGTCGCTTGTCAAGAAGATCTGGAACAAGTGACCCACAAAGGTCGGAGGGGATAGTGTGACATGACGAGTATGTGAGGAGGAGCGACGATGAGACAGAAGACGATCGGTGTGTGCGGTAGCGTTATGCTATTCATCTGCGGCCTGCTGGCCATCTCGGTGGGCCAGGCTGGCGCCGAGACGGTCCTTGAAAAGATCAGCCGGACCGGACAATTGACTGCGGGGACCAGGACGGCTTCCATCCCCTTTGGGTTCCGGAATGACAAAGGGGAGTGGGTCGGCTTCTCCGTGGACCTCATCAAGGCAATCCATGGGCGTCTCGAGCGGAACCTGGTAAAGAAGATCACCCTGGAACTGAAAGAGGTTAACCCCCAAAACCGCATCTCCCTGGTAGCCGATGGGACAATCGATATCGAGTGTGGCTCTACCACCTATACCCGGTCCCGGGATGAGAAGGTAGACTTCAGCATCAATTTCTTCTACACCGGTGCCCAAGTCCTGGTCAAGAAAGGCGGCGGTATCAAGGATACC
>JBFHXD010000064.1:0-13695 GCA_041599135.1 Methylomirabilales bacterium (SeqCode)
CCGGTCTTCAAACCGTCCACCCTCGAGTCCTTCCAGAGAAGGCCGTTCCGATTGCGTTGCTTAATTCCCCCGTACTCAAACGTTTTCCCGGCGTGTAGCTCGACGGCATCTGGATGATTCTGGATCAGGTGAAGTCCCAAGAAGGCCATGTCGCGGGCCGTGGTAAATTGGTCCTGAGCAGGCAGGCCATGGGGGTTCTGGAAACGGGTATCAACGAGTCCGAGCTCTGTTGCCTTCGCGTTCATCTGAGAGACGAAGGCAGCTCGAAACCCGGTCAAGTGTTCCGCAATGGCGATGGCGGCATCATTGCCGGAGGCGATGGCAAGCCCCTGCAGTAACTGTCCGAAGCTGACCTGGTCTCCGGCCTCCAAAAAGATCTGGGACCCCCCCATTCGGTAAGCACTCCGGCTGATGGAGACGGGATCATCGAGGCGGACGGTGCCTGCCTTTAGCGCATCGTAGGCGAGATAGATGGTCATGATCTTCGCGAGGCTCGCTGGGAGGATGCGGGTCGTTGCATTTTGGGCAAAAAGGATCTGGCCTGAGGAGGCATCCATAACGACTGCGGCTTTCGCGTCGACCTGGAAGCCTGGTGGCTGTCCCCGTGCTGCAGTCGGGAAAAGCAAAGCGAGGGTGAGCGACAAAGTGATGCAGCGCTGCATCTACAATCCTCCGATAGTTTTGCCGGCGAGTTCCCTTGGAGGGAGAGTATAGCACATTTCCCGCGAATGAAAGTGCCTGGCTCTATGCGGGTTTCCAGTCCGGGTGACATACTGCGGGTAAAATGACGTCGGGGCACTGATGGGGGAGGTAGGTCGGAAAAAGAAGATAAGCATAGTTTCGACCTCACCCGTCGAGACCCAGCGGGTCGGGATGTGGGTGGGGCGCCACCTAAAGCCTGGCGACGTGGTGTGTCTGAAGGGCGAAATGGGCGCCGGGAAGACGGTGTTCACTCGTGGGATCGCGGCCGGGTTGGGCGTGCCAAAAGGTCGAGGGGTTCGAAGCCCGACATTCACCCTCGTCCATGAGTATATGGGACGACACCCGATGTATCATATCGATCTCTACCGCATTCGGGGAGAGGAAGAATTGGAAGCGATCGGATGGGAAGAGTATCTGTTTGGAGCAGGGGTCGCGGTCATCGAGGCAGCCGAAAGGTTGGAAACCAGGCTTCCCAAGGACAGGCTCGATATCGTGTTGGAAAGGGACAGGCTGCAGCGCCGTCGTCTGACCATTGTGGGATACGGGCATCGCTTCGCGTCCGTGGTGCAGGCACTGCTGAAGCAGCGCCAGTAAGCCTTTTTCTGTTGCGCTCATCGCACTTTCATGCTAGCTTGTGCATTACGTCATTTAACGAAGCCGGGGGTGGAAGAAAGCTCTGATCAAAGAGCGAGCGTCGTTACGACACGCAGAAACAATGCACTGGTGGGCTGAGGGAGAAGCAATGAGGAGGAGAGGAAGGAGTTACCTCTGGTTGGCTGCCGCATGGATTGGTGTTCTCAGCTATCTTGGACCGGGAACGCCTCTGGCTTACGCGGAGGAGCAGTTCTGGCGTGAGGGAGCTCTCCTCACCGAGCAGGATTCGGATCTCGTCCGGCTGAACCGGTCCTTGACCCAGCTGGCGGCGCGGATCCAGCCGGCGGTCGTACAGATTGGGGTTGACAGGGAAGAGGGAAAGGGACTTCCACGTGACCATCCTCCAGTTCCCGAGGAACGACCGGAGCGTCCTCGAGTGGGTACGGGATTCATTGTCAGTCAGGATGGGTATATTCTTACCAACGATCATGTTGTCGGTGAGTCTCGCGAGGTAGATGTGGAACTCCACGACGGCCGGGTCCTCACTGCCAAGGTGGTAGGCAAGGATCGCCGAACGGATCTCGCCCTCCTCAAGGTGGATGTTGAGACGTCCCTGCCGGTCCTCCCCTTAGGGGACTCAGATCGGGTGGAGATCGGAGAGTTGGTACTGGCCGCTGGGAATCCCTTTGGGCTGGAACACACAGTAACGATCGGCGTGGTGAGCCGGAAGGGACATGGGTTCGGACGGTTTGGGTTTTTCGACGAGTATATCCAGACCGACGCTTCGATCAACCCCGGGAATAGTGGAGGCCCCCTGGTGAATATTCGGGGGGAAGTGGTCGGCATCAACACCGCTATTGTTCCTCGGCAGCGGATCGGTTTTGCTATCCCGATCAATCTCGCCAAGTCGATCCTCCCCCAGCTTCGGGAACGGGGAAAGGTGACATGGGGCTTCCTGGGGGTGGGAATCCAGGACATCGATAGCCAGTTGGCTCAAGCATTAGAGATGCCTGAAAAGAAGGGTGCATTGGTGACCAATGTGCTCCCGGGGCTGGCGGCCGAGAAGGCCGGGCTAAAGCGGGGGGATGTGATCTTAGAGTATGACGGCGACCCGATCGAAGACGTTCGTGATCTTCAACGCAGGGTGGCCCGCACGGCGAAGGGAAAGAGGGTCAAGATCAAGATCCTCCGTCAGGGGAGTGTAGCGTCCTTGACCGCAGCCGTGGGAGAGTTTACTCAAGAAGTGCTCGTGCGTCGGGAGGAATCCCCGGAGCCACCGCCGAGGGATGTCCTGGGCCTTAGCCTGGAGGAACTGACCCCGGAGATTGCGAAGAGATTTAAACTGTCCATGGATGAAGGGGTCGTCGTGACCGAGGTCACTGAAGGGAGTGCTGCGGCCCGCGCCGGTGTCCGTCCAGGAGATTTATTGGCCGAGGTAGATCAGAAGCCGGTGAAGTCCCTTGAAGAGGTTCGCCAGGCGCTCAAAGGGTGGACGCGCCAATCCCACCTTGTTTTGATCCAACGCGGCGATAGTTACTTCTACGTGGCCATTCGGAAACAGGGTTAAAATCAGGCGTGTAAGACGTTGGCAGCGATAGGCCCCTGCGCACCCGCGTAGGGGCCTCGGCTTTTTAGAGAGTCAGTCAGCGAACAAATTTGGTGAAACGATCGTTGATACGACCCCAGTGCAGATTGCCGATGAAATTATCGATGTACTTTGCACGCCCGGGCCCATCCTTATGGTAGTAGGCATGTTCAAAGACATCACATGCGATCAAGGGAATGCCGCCCCAAATGGCCCCGTATTGGTGTTCGTCGACCAGCACGTTCAAAAAGCGTCGAGACCAGAGGCCGTCATAGACCAGCAATGCCCATCCACTCAGCTTGGCCGATATGCCGGCCGCCTTGAAGTCGGCCTTCCAAGCGTCGAATGAACCGAACTCCTTTTCAATGGCTTTCACCACCTCAGGGCCCTTCTTGGGGTCTCCATCCCCTCCCATCACGTCCCAGTAGATATCGTGAAGCAAGGCACCGGCATGGTTCCAGGTAAAGCGTCGCTTGAGCTCTCCGACGACGCTGTAATTGCCGTTGGCGGCGGCCCGATCCGCCGACTCGAGCCCCTTCTCGATGTTGTTGAGAGCTGTCACGTATCCCTTATGGTGGGTATTGTAATGCCAGTCGGTGGTTTCGGGGCTGATGACATTGCTCAACAGCTTCTTCGCCTCGTCATCAGAGTAGGGGCGGGGACTAAATTTCCACTCGAAGGCCATCGCGTTCCTCCTTTCCTTACGGGTTCCCCATTTGCCGGGGCCGAGACCCTACCCTCTTTGGACAAAAGGAGGATGTATGCACTCGGCGGCGGAATGGGAAGAAATGGGCGTACCTTGGGGTTCGGTATCGAGCATTAGTCTATTGTGCCAAACGACGAAGGTCAAGGGGAAAGGGTTACAGGAGAAAGAAAAATCAAGACGATTTCACTTGTGGGCAAGCACGCTGTTTTATAAGGTGGTACGCGAATCTGATTAACGGTCGACGGCCTGAGTGAGGGGTGGCGATGGAGACGGTGACGACCGCTCTGGGAGGAACCTTGATTGCCCAGGCGGGCTTTCGGCAGCGGATGGGGCCGGTGGCGACGGTCGCCCTCACCGTAAGTGCCACCGTCCCCGACCTCGATGGGGTGTTGCGTCTCCGGGATACCGCCTTCTACCTTTCGCACCACCGGGGAATTACGCACTCCTTTGTTGGCGGGGCAGTTTTGGCCTTGGTGCTCGCCGCGATCTTCTATCGGTTCAGCGCGTATAAGCATTACTGGCGACTCGCCGGGATCTGCTACCTCGGGATCCTGTTCCACATCGTGACGGATCTCTGCACCAGCTATGGTACCAAGGTCTTCCTCCCCTTTACTGATCGGAGGTTTGCGTGGGATATCCTCTTTATCATAGATATCTTTGTCACTGGAATTATCATTGGCGGCGTAGTATTCGCGTATTGTGTGCAGCCTCGGTCGATCCAGATCGGACGAATGGCGCTTGTGCTCCTCGGAGGGTATGTTCTTGTGGCGGCGGTGAGCCACCAGATAGCCCTAGGTCGCCTCCACGACCAGGTAGGGCGCGCGGGGCTGCCGGCCAACAATCTGACAGTGTTTCCCAGGCCCTTCGGCCCCCTCCGCTGGTCTGGTGTGGTCACCGCCGGGGACGCCACCTATCAGACGTTTATCTCTCTCCTCGATCGGCAGGATCGCCCTTTTCGAGTGTACCAGCAGCCTCCGGATAGCTACGTCCTCCAGCGGGCTGAGCAAGTGGATTTGGTAGCCTTGTTCAGGAGGTTTGCCCGCTTCCCGGTCGTCTCCGTGCGACAGGATACGAACGGTCCGGTTGTCGAGTACTTTGATCTGCAGTTCGGCCAGATCGAAGGAAGGAGACCTTTCCTCTTGGAGGTGGCCTTCGATCAGAACGGGAAACCGCGATTTGCGGGATTTGTCCGCCGCTAGGGGGGCGGAGACCCGCCCATGCATGAAAAGCTGTCGTCGCTGCCGGTCCTCTCGTGGGCCCTCTACGATTTTGCCAACACCATCTTTTCCCTGAATATCGTCTCGCTCTATTTCGCCCTGTGGATCTCTACCGATCTCCAGGGCGGAGAATACCTCTATCCCCCGATGTACTCCCTCTCGATGCTGTGTGTGGCGCTTGTCGCCCCGTTCCTGGGTCACCTGGCTGACAAAAAAGGGCAGAAGCCTTTCTTGTTTGTCTTCACGGCGACGTGCATCACGGCGACTGCCTTGCTCGCGTGGCCTCGACGGGCGTGGCCAGCGCTGGTCATGTTTGCCCTGGCGAATTTCTCGTACCAGGTGAGTCTCGTCTTCTATAACGCCCTCCTCCCCGTAGTCAGCAGCGCCAGAAATCGGGGTCGGGTCTCGGGATTAGGAGTCGCGCTGGGCTATGTGGGAGCAATTCTAGGGATGTACATGGTCCTCCCCTTCGTTGATCCGCCAGCGTATGGCTGGCTGCCAACGCCCCTCAAATGGATCGTGGATCTCTTGAGCGTAGAAGAGCTGGTCGGAGAAGCACCGGTCCGGGTGAACGCCTTTCTCCCCACGGCAATGCTTTTTTTCCTCTTTTCCCTGCCGCTATTTCTCTGGGTGCACGAACCCCGCATGGTCCAGCGAACACGCGAAGGACAAGGGACCATCCGTGAAGTGCTCGGGACGCTCCGGACCCTACCGGCGCATCGCGAGCTCCTGAAATTTCTGGTGGCCAACTTCCTCTATGCAGATGTGATGCACACCATCATCTTGGTGATGGCCATCTATGCCGAAAGAGCCGTCGGATTTTCGACCCAGGCAGCCATCAATCTCCTCATTGCGATCTCCGCTGTTGGTGCCATGGCGGGCTCGTGGTTCTTCGGTTGGCTCGCAGATCGAAGACCGGTCAAATCGGTCATGCTCCTTATCCTCTCCCTGTGGGTTTTCACCCTTGTCCTTGCCTTCCTGGTCCGATCACCGGTCCCCTTCTATCTGGTGGGAATGTTGGCGGGGGCGGGGCTGGGCGGAGTCTGGGTCGTCGCCCGCCTCTGTCTCTTACTTCTCGCCCCCCGGGAGAAGCTCGGAGAGTTTTTCGGCCTGTACGGGGTCACGGGAAAGGCGGCTTCTGTCATCGGCCCCCTGCTCTGGTCAACCACCCTTTTCCTGTTCGCTGCGTATGGTCCGGAAAAGTACCGTTTCGCCGTGATTACACTCCTGCTCCTCCTGTTGGCGGCGCTCGGCCTGTTCGTGACCATCCGGTTTCCCCCCGCCTCCGAGGAAGGAGTCGGGTAAAGCGGACAGGAGGATCCCTTGCGGCCCCAATACGGGGGTGTTACAATCCCGTTTCTAGAGTCTTTACCCTCTGTGGCCGCGGTCATTTCGATCTCAGCGCCTCCAACCTGTACCTCAAAGGAGAGCTGGAATCGGATGTCCCGTTGCCGGCAGAGCTGGAACGGGCATTGGCCTCTGTTCCAAGAGGGAGAGAAACGCAGTGATCGTCTTGGGTGTTGAGAGCGCCAGTACTCAGGGGGGAGTGGCCCTTGTCGGAGCACAGGGGGTCGTGGCGGAGTACGTCCTGAATATCGAGGCCACCTATGCCGAGCGTCTCATGCCCGCGATCGATCGGCTCCTTCAAGACGCTCGAATTTCCATCCCGGAGGTTGAGGGGCTGGCAGTCTCAACGGGGCCCGGTTCCTTTACCGGGCTCCGAATAGGATTGAGTACCGTGAAGGGGTTAGCATTAGCGACGGGGAAGCCGGTTGTGGGGGTCCCGACGCTGCGCGCATTGGCCTGGAGCTTTCCATATTGTCGCTACCCCATCTGCCCGATTCTTGACGCCCGGAAAAAGGAGATTTACTGTGGCCTCTTTGAATACCACGGCTCCAGCCTCATCTCCTTGATGGAAGAATCGGCTCTGGATCCTGAGACGCTTGCGAAGCGGATCGATCGGCCGACGCTCTTCGTGGGGGATGGATGGCGAGTGTACGGGCCGTTTTTCCAGGAGGCCCTCGGGCGATTGGTCATTCCCCCTCCATCCTCGCGAGGGGTGTCTCCGGCGGCCGTGGCCGATTTGGGGCGGCGAAGGTTGCTTCAAGGGGAGAAGGATGCCATAGAGGATTTAGTCCCCCGATACATCCGCCCCTCAGAAGCAGAGCTCAAGCGGCGGAAAAGGGATTAAGGGTGGCAGACGGGACGGTGAGGATCGAGAGGATGCATCCGGAGGACCTCGATGCCGTGCTGCGGGTCGAGGTTGCCTCCTTTAGCCAACCATGGACCCGCGACATGTTCGAGACGGAACTGATCCCCGGCGTTTCTTTGGCCTTGGTAGCGCGGGCCGATGAGGATACGCTGCTGGGGTATCTCTGTGGATCGATCGTCGAGGACGAATTTTACATCAGCAATGTCGCCGTCGATCCCCGCGTCCGCCGGCGCGGCGTGGGGAAGAAACTCCTCCTATGTGCCCTTGTGGAAGCCTCCCACCATGGGGCGCGGACGGCCGCGTTAGAGGTTCGGGCGTCCAACCAGGCAGCTCAGTCGCTCTACCAACATTTCGGTTTCATCGTCGTCGGACGAAGACGGCGCTACTATACTGGTCCAGTTGAGGATGCCGTCCTCATGTTTCTCGATCGACTGGAGACGGCCGTCACCCTTCATTCCGAGAACAAAGGAGCGAGACACAGTGGAGGTTCTCGTCCGGACATTTAACAGGCTTTCGCTCAGTGCGGCAGGTTCGATCTTCCTCCATGTCATGGTGACTGCGCCACTGTGCGCTGGGGTCCTGTTCTATGGATTCGCCAGCGCTCAGGAACCACCGTCTATTAAGATTGGGACCCTATTCCAGTTAACCGGTTCAGCAGCGGATACCGGCAGATATGGCTCCCAAGGAATGAGGATGGCCGAGAAGGAGATCAACGAGCGAGGGGGAATTCTCGGACGAAAGCTTGAAATATTCGTGACCAACGGGGGCAACGCGACCACAGCGTTACAAGAAGTCCGTCGCTACATTCTCAAGAATGAGGTTGATTTTCTGGTGGGGATCGATTTATCCACCGTCGCCTTGACAGTCAGCGCGGAGGCAATGAAACATCGGAAAATCGTTCTCTTTACGCACGCTGGCACAAGCCGGCTAACCGGCATGTCGTGTCACCGGTATGCTTTTCGCCTGGTGGCGAACGCAGTGATGGATGCCCGTGCTGGGGCGTTGGTCATGAAGGACAAACCGGTCAACCGCTGGTATGGAATCGGGTCCAACTCCGATTATGGCCGAAATTCCTGGGAGGCATTTCAGTTGGCCATCCGCAAGGTCCGGCCAGAGGTGCAATTTGTCGGCGAGTCCTGGCCTGATCCCTTTACATCCGACTATGCACCCGTCATTTCAAAAGCGATCCAGGCCAAACCGGATGCGGTCTGGTCCACCCTGTGGGGTGGAGACCTCGTTGCCTTCATTAGAGCAGCCAACGCGTTGGACTTCTTTGCGCAGGTGAAGTTCTTTATCAACCCACGAGGGGCCTCCCTAGGCGTGCTGGTGCCACTGGGCGATGAAATGCCGGGGGGGCTGTGGGTCTCGACACCCTACTGGTTCCTTTATCCGGCGTCGGCGAACAACCGCGTCTTTGTCGAGGCGTATAAGGGTCTCTACGGGGAATATCCCGCCGATGTGGCACTGTTGAGCTACTCGGCTATCTACCTCCTGAAGCAAGCCATCGAGAAGGTGGGGTCCTTGGACACCGAAAAGATCATCGCGCAGTTGGAGGGTATCAGCTACCGTGATCCGGAGGGACTGAAAACCATCCGGAAGCAAGACCACCAGGTGGTCACGGATGTGGTGTGGGGACGCACTACCAATTCCGACAAATATCATTTCCGGATATTGGACGATCTCGTGGCGGTCCCCGGGGAGAAAATCATGAGGTCGATAAAAGAGACCAGGTGCCAGATGTAGGAGGCAAAAGGATGGTCTCGGGTGTACCTCGATTATCAAAGGAGGAAGAGGGATGATTGATAAGGAATTCTTGGAGATCCTGGCCTGTCCCGCCTGCAAGGCAGAGGTCCGCCTCGACGACGCGAGTCAGAGAATCATCTGCCAGGCGTGCGGTCGCCGGTATCCCATTCGAGATGGTATCCCCGTTATGCTGATCGATGAGGCAGACCCCCCCTCCTCCGAGGGAAAGTGATAGATACTGTTGGCGTCACATAACCTTATCATCATTTTATGATACCTTTGCTCGTCTCTCTCAAGCTATGCTTCAACGAATGCGAATCAGATTGCAGTAAGATCAATGGCGTAGCCTTTTTCGCTATTGTCCTGCGGTAGGAACCGTTTTCAGTGGCGTCGTTTTACCTTAAAGATGACACCTGATCGAACCCACCGTCGACACAATACTTCCCCGTTCTATTTTTTTGTTTGCGTGGCCAGGCATCTTGGACTATAGTGCTAGGGCCATGGGGTACCGGGGGTGGGTATGGCTTGCCGGAGGCGTTCCATGAATTCGGAGGGAAGCCGAACCCGGCCGAGGTAGGCTTCTCCTTTGGCGAGGCCATGACAGTCCGAACCCCCGGTGATAAGCAGGCCGCGTTCTGTGGCAACGCGGGTGAGGATAACGACATCCTCGGCAGAGTGGGAAGGATGGAACACCTCGATCCCCTGAAGTCCTGCTTCAATGAGTTCGGCGAGGTGCGCCAGCCCGTGTTGGCCCGGATGGGCAAGGACTGCGATGCCCGCCGCGTTGCGGATGGTCGTGATGGCTTGATCGGCGGTGAGACCGACCCGCTCCACATAGGCCGGCCGCCCTTGAGCCAGGAAATGGGCGAAGGCGTCTTGCAGAGTATTCACGACTCCGTGCGCGAGCAGAGCCCGGGCCACGTGGAGCCTTCCTACCGTGCCCTTCCCGGCGATTTGAAGGACGTCAGCCAGGGCCAGAGGGATCCCCAGTCGGTGCAGCCGACGGAGGATTTCTTCGAGTCGCTCGTGCCGTTCGGCTTGCAGCGGAAGAATCGTTTTCTGAAACGCCGCGTCTTCCCAGTGGATAAAGTAGCCCAGGATGTGGGTCTCTCGGTTGGATTCAAACACCGAGAGTTCAATGCCTGGGATGACCTCGACCTGCAACTCGCTGCTCGCTTGGAGTGCCTCGGGTATTCCGGCGACGGTGTCATGATCGGTGAGGGAAATCGGGTTCACCTGGCGGGCAGCCGCCTGGGCAACGACCTCTCGAGGGGAAAAGCTCCCATCCGAGTAGGAGGAGTGAAGGTGAAGGTCCGCTCCAAGAGAGGAAAACGTACGCATCTGATCGCCTCGGCCGTTTCGGAATCGAAGAAGCGGAAAACCGATGTGAATACTATAGGGAAGATCGTCTGTAACCGTCAAGGACAAGGGGGACGAGAGATTTCGGTGTTGGCATACCACCTGCGAACGCCGCAGTAACCCCTTGGTGCGGAGGGTGTGATGTTTTCTGCTGTTTCGCCTGAGGGAAGCCGGGAATTCGAGGTTGTCTTCGGCCCCGTAGTCGAGCAGATTGTGGGGCTCTTGGAGGCCGAGGCGGGAATCCTCTGGCTCTGGGAAGAGACCGCTCCCGCCTTTATTCCTCTCGTCTGTCGCGGTCGAGGGGGGTGGGCGAATCCCTGGAACCCCTCGCACACGGAAGGCATCGGTCAGGGAGAGCTCGACCCGTGTCAACATACGCTCCTTTTCGATGACATACCACCAGACGCTCCCTTGCCGATGGGCGAGCAAAAGATCCGTTCCTTCGCGAGCGTGCCGCTTGCCATCGGGGGACGGGGGTCAGGATTTCTGGCGCTGTACAGCCGACGGCGAGGCCACTTTGCCCCTCGCGACTTGCGGTTTCTCCAGATGATGGCCCAGCTCATGGGGCTTACAATCGAACAGGTAAATTCCGTTGGGGACCGAAAGGGATGGGAGCAACACGTGCATTCGGAAAAGCTGGCAGCCCTCGGGACACTGGCGGCGGGGGTGGCTCACAATATTAACAACGTCCTGGCAGCCATCGTTGCTCGGACCGATCTGCTGTTACGGCAGGCACAGGAAGCCGATCTGAAGCGGTGGCTCAATAGCATCCAGCAATCTGCCCTCGACGGGGCCAGCACGGTTCGCCGACTGCAAGACTTCGCTCGAACCGAAACGCCCGAATCGATGATCCCCGTCGATGTGAACCGCGTCGTCACTGAGGTCCTCCAGTTTACGCAAGCCCGGTGGAAGGACGAGGCAGAGCTCAGAGGGATCAAGATCGAGGTGGTGACGGAACTCACTGACATTCCTCTGATCACGGCAAACCCCGCAGAGCTCCGGGAGGTCTTTACGAATGTGGTCTTCAATGCCCTCGATGCCATGGCAAATGGTGGATGTCTCACCGTGAAGACCCGTTCTCATCGCGGGCGGGAGAAAGGACCATCGGTCGAAGTGGTCTTCGGGGACAGTGGAATCGGAATGACAGAAGAGGTGCGACAAAAGATCTTCGACCCCTTCTTCACCACCAAGGGGGTGAAGGGGACCGGTCTCGGTCTTAGCACTTCCTATGGGATCGTCGCGCGCCACGGGGGCGCGATTTCGGTAGAAAGTGAAATCGGACGGGGTAGTCGCTTTTCTATTACCCTTCCGATTCCGGCAAAGCTTCCCCGGAGTCGGGAACATCTTCGCGTCCCGGCAGACCGTCGGACGGGGCGCATCTTGGTCATCGATGACGAGCCGCACCTCCGGGAGGTTATCACAAACCTCCTCAGGTTGGAGGGACATATCGCGGTGGGGGCGGGCTGTGGAATCGAAGGAGTACACATGTTCCGGGCAGAGCCCTTCGATGTGGTCATCACCGATTTGGGAATGGCTGATCTGACTGGCCTAGAGGTGGCCCGAAAGGTCCGAAGGCTTGACCCTGAAATCAAGGTCATCCTCTGCACGGGGTGGAATGTCGCGGTCAGTCGGGCAGACCAGGAAGCATCGGGAGTAGATCGGTTGCTTGAAAAGCCATTTCGCCTGGATAAACTCCTTCACCAGGTCCACGAGCTGCTTAGAGACGTGCCTCAACTGGACTCCCGGGGGCAAGCATAATCTCTCACCGCTCTGTCGGCCAGATCTCGATCAGTAAGACTCGCCCCCCTGGAATTCCACTCCCTATGTATTCGTAGCCTGTCGAAGCAACCGGAAAGCGGTTGACGGCACCGTTTCCTTATAGAGATAATGGAAAATGTGTAGCAACGGTTTTGTACCAGTCCCACACACCTCTTCGAAAGCAAGCAGAGCGAGGCGACCATGACCGACCCATGCCGGGTACGGTTTGCCCCGTCCCCTACCGGGGATCTCCATGTTGGAGGGGCCAGGACGGCCCTCTACAACTGGCTCTTCGCCCGGCACCACGATGGAGTGTATTTCCTGAGGATCGAAGACACTGACGTAGAGCGATCTACAGCGGAAGCGGCCGATGCCATTGTAAAAAGCCTGCAGTGGCTCGGTCTCGAATGGGACGAGGGACCCTACCGGCAAGCGGAACGGCTTGCGCTGTACCGCGAGTACGCTGAGCGATTGCTCGACGCAGGGAAAGCCTATCCGTGCGTCTGTACTCCCGAAGAGCTGGAGGAGCGGCGGAAGGCAGCGATGGCGGCTGGGCGCTCTCCACGGTATGACGGTCGCTGTCGTGATCGCCATTCAAAGCCAGAAAAGCCCTGGGCCTTGCGCCTTAAGGTGCAGGAGGTGGGGATGACGGTTGTTAAGGACCTCATCCACGGCGAAGTACGTTTTGACAACGCCGAACTGGATGACTTCATCCTCGTCCGATCTGACGGCCTGCCAACGTACAATTTCGCCGTCGTTGTGGACGACGCCTTGATGCACGTGACCCACGTGATCCGCGGGGATGATCATTTGTCCAACACGCCAAAACAGGTCCAGGTGTATCGAGCGTTGGATTTTCCCTTGCCGGAGTTTGCGCATGTACCCATGATTCTGGGACCGGACCGAACACGCCTTTCGAAACGCCACGGGGCGACCTCGGTTCTGGCGTATCGGGACTTGGGGTATCTCCCAGAAGCACTGGTAAATTACCTTGTGCGCCTGGGATGGTCGCACGGGGATCAGGAGATCTTCAGTCGAGACGAACTCGTTCACTACTTTGACCTCGCGCGGGTCGGCCACACCCCGGCTGTCTTCGATCAGGCCAAGTTGGATTGGCTCAATGGCCATTACCTTCGCGGGGCGGACCCAAAGCGGCTCGCAGACCTGCTGGTCGCTTTCTGGCTGAAGGCTGAGGTGCCAGCAGACGAAATCGAGGCGGCGGCAGCTCGCTGGTCGAGTCTGGGGAGCGCCAGAACCTTCGGCGAGGCAGTCGTCCAAACCTTTGGGGAGCGTTCCAAGACTCTGTGGGAACTTGCCCAAGCCTCTCGTTTTCTCTTTCGGGTTGCGATCGATTATGATGTTCGGGCGAGAGAGAAGTGTCTCCGGCCTGAAACCCAGAGACATCTCCGGGATGTCTCCACGAGAATCCGGAGCGTCATCCGCTTTGACGCAGCGACCCTGGAAAAGCTTTACCGGGATTTCGTCGCCGAACGGGGGCTCAAGTTGGGAGATGTTGCCCAGCCTACCCGGGTTGCCCTGACGGGTCGTACCGTGAGTCCACCACTGTTTCACGTCATGGAGCTGTTGGGTCGCGAGATCTGCTTGAAGCGCCTTGAGGCGATGTGGCAGCAGAAAAACGACTGAGTAATGAGTGAGCAATATCTCTGATGGAATTCACGAGGGCACGTAACCGTATTTGTGAATCGAAGCACGAGGGAGGATCGCCATGGCTTTGCAAAAACTCGTAGACAATCTCCGGGGCGAGCTGAGCATTCTGGAGAGGGAGTTGAGGGTCGATATCCCGAAAAAGATCGAAGAA
>JBFHXD010000065.1:0-13660 GCA_041599135.1 Methylomirabilales bacterium (SeqCode)
CTCGTCGGGGCCGGAGCCGCGGAAGGGGCGGTGGATGCGTCGAACATGCTCAAGCCAGCTCTGGCCCGTGGTGAACTCCGCTGCATCGGGGCCACGACGCTCGATGAGTACCGGAAGCGCATCGAGAAGGACCCGGCCCTGGAACGCCGGTTCCAGCCGATCACCGTTGGTCAGCCCACGGTGGAGGAGACCATCTCGATCCTACGCGGGCTAAAGGAGAAATACGAGGTGCACCATGGCGTGCGCATCAAGGACTCCTCCCTGGTCGCGGCCGCTGTGCTCAGCAATCGTTACATCACGGATCGGTTTTTGCCGGACAAAGCAATCGATCTCATCGACGAGGCGGCCTCCCGCCTGCGGATGGAGATCGATAGCATGCCGACCGAGATCGACGAACTCGAGCGCAAGATCCGCCGGCTTGAAGTGGAACGCGAGGCCCTGCGCAAGGAGACCGATGCAGCCTCCAGGGAACGCCTGACCCATCTCGAGGCAGAAGCCGCCAATCTGCGGGAACGGTCCAGTGGCCTAAAGGCGCGCTGGGATCGAGAGAAGGAGATCATCACAAAAATTCGAGGGATCAAGGAACGCTTGGAGCAGGCCCGCGTCGAGGAACAGCAGGCCGAACGGCAAGGGGATCTGGGCAAGGTGGCAGAGCTGCGGTACGGCATCGCTGCCCAGCTCCAGCGAGAACTCGATAGCGAGCACCAGAGGCTCGAGGCCATCCAGCAAGAAGGGATGATGCTGAAGGAGGAAGTGGACGAGGAGGATATTGCCCAGGTCGTGGCGAAGTGGACCGGCATCCCGGTGACCCGCCTGCTCGAGGGCGAGACGCAAAAGCTCCTCCGGATGGAGACCAAGATCCAAGAGCGGCTGGTGGGACAGGATGAAGCCATTAGCGCCGTGTCCAACGCGATCCGCCGCGCCCGCTCGGGGCTGCAAGACCCCAACCGTCCCCTCGGTTCATTCATCTTCCTCGGGCCTACCGGCGTGGGGAAGACGGAACTGGCCCGGGCGCTCGCCGAGTTCCTCTTCGATGACGAACGGGCGATGGTCCGCATAGACATGTCTGAGTATATGGAAAAGCACACCGTATCCCGGCTGATCGGCGCTCCCCCCGGCTATGTGGGCTACGAGGAGGGAGGACAACTCACCGAAGCCGTCAGGCGCCGTCCCTACGCGGTCCTCCTGTTTGATGAGATCGAAAAAGCGCACGCCGATGTCTTTAACGTGTTGCTTCAGATCCTGGATGACGGCCGGCTGACCGATGGACAGGGCCGGACCGTCGACTTCCGCAACGCCATTATCATCATGACCTCGAACCTGGGGACCCAGTTCATTCAGGAACTTGCGCATGAGGTGGAGATCCGAGAGCGGATCTGGGAAGACGTCCGAGAACGGATCTGGGAGACGCTTCGGAGCCATTTCCGCCCGGAGTTTCTGAACCGGATCGACGAGGTCATTATCTTCCACCGCCTCGGCATGTCCGAAATTAAGCAGATCGTGGAAATTCAGCTCAGACAACTGCGGCGGAGGCTTGGCGAGCGGAAGATCGAGATCACCCTGTCAGAAAAGGCCAGACACCATCTGGCCGAAGTCGGCTTCGACCCTGTCTATGGCGCCCGACCCCTCAAGCGAGCGCTTCAACGGCTAGTGCTGGACCCGCTAGCCACACGCATTTTAGAAGGGCAGTTCAGGGAAGGCGACCACGTCCTTATCGATGTCAAAGACGGCCAGGTCGACTTCACCAAAGCCGCGGCGACTTCCAGCTCTTAGGTAACCGTTCACCGATCACCGACCACTGTTCACAGTAAAAGCGTCTTTTCACTTGTGGACTGTCAACCATGAACCGTGAACGGTGAACCAGGCACTCCGATGCAACCCCTGAACGATATCAAGGTCATTGATTTCTCCCGAGTGCTGGCGGGACCCTACTGTACGATGGTCCTTGCGGATCTCGGGGCAGAAGTGGTGAAGATCGAGGAACCCGCTCGTGGCGACGAAGCCCGCGGTGTCGGCCCATTTCTGAATGGGGTAAGCGCGTATTTCATGAGCATCAATCGCGGCAAAAAGAGCGTCGCTCTCGACATCAAGAACGCGAAGGGGCGTGATCTCGCCACGCAGCTCACGGCGCGCGCCGACATCCTGGTTGAAAACTTTCGTCCCGGCACCATGGAACGCCTCGGCCTGGGGTACGACGCATTAGCCAAGATCAATCCGAGGCTGATCTATGCGGCCTGTTCAGGCTTTGGCCAGACCGGCCCTTACCGCAAGCGAGGAGCCTACGACATGGTGATCCAGGGGATGGGAGGAATCATGTCCATTACGGGCGAGCCGGGCGGAAGACCGCTTAAGACAGGGCCGGCCGTCGGGGACATCGCCGGTGGTCTCTTCACGGTAATCGGGATCCTCACGGCGCTGCAAGCCCGGGAGCGCACGGGGGAGGGACAGATGGTGGATATCGGCATGCTTGATTGTCAAGTCGCCCTTTTGGAGAATGCGATTATCCGTTATACTGCCAGCGGTGAGATCCCGGGACCATTAGGTGCACGACACCCCTCTATCGCCCCCTTTGAGGCCTTTGAAGCAAAAGACGGCTATGTTATCTTTGCGGTGGGGACTCCGCACTGGGAACGCTTCTGCCGCATCCTCGGTCGAGAAGAGCTGTTGCAGGACCCCCGTTTTGCCACGAACGCCCTGCGCGCGGAGCACCACGCAGCCCTACAGCCCGTCATCGCCGACGTCGCCAAGGCCAGAACGGTCCGGGAATGGATGGCCGTCATGGAGGAGGCAGGTGTCCCCTGTGGCCCCATCAACCGTATCGATCAAGTCGTGGAGGACCCTCAGGTCCAGGCACGAGGGATGATTGCCACGGTCCACGATCCCGAGGTCGGAGCGACGCGGCTTCCCGGGTGCCCCATCAAGCTCTCGCAAACCCCTGGCCGCGTCGACCGGCCAGCGCCACGACTTGGCGAACACACGGTAGACATCCTTACGGGCTGGCTCGAGCTCGAGACAAAAACCATTGATGTCTTAAAGCAGGAGCAGATCATCGCATGACTGAGCCGCTCGGGATCGTCATTGTTGTTGCCGTCGGGTTCATCGCGGTCACGATAGCCATAACGGTCTTTGCCATGTTCCCGTTGCTCCGGCAGGTCCGACAGCTACTGAGTCGGATGGACGCGATGATTCAAGCGACCGAGGGAGATATACGCCTCACCTTGTCCGAGCTTCGCGAGGCGGTCCACAACGCCAACCAGATCTCGGCAGGGGTCCACAAGAACATGGATCAGTTGAGTGGCACCATCAAGGCCCTAGGGGGGTTGAGCGAAACACTCAACAACACCAGCAACATTATTCGGACCACCATCCACCCTCACCTGCTGACGTTCGGGGCGCTGATGGTGGGGCTTAAGACCGGAAGCTGGTATGTGTTTCGGAAACTTTTGAAACGAAGGAGGTGATACCGATGAGTGACGATCGCGGATTTGGTGGAGCGGCCCTGGCGCTGGCATTTCTCCTGGGGGGTTCCTTCGGCGCCCTCGCTGCCTTGCTCTACGCCCCAGAATCGGGGAGGCGAACCCGGGTACGGATCCGCCGGCTCACCGAAGACCTCCAGGAGCGGGCCGTGGATGTGGCCGGTGAGGTCCGAGAACGGGTCGATGACGCGGTTGAACAGGGGCGAGAGGCTGTCCTCTCGGCTTTTGAGGCCGGGAGGGACGCCTTCAAGCGGGAACGCGAACGGCTCACGACCCCTTCCGAATGAACGGAACAAGATGTCCCGCAACGGATGCCCGGGACTGCCCTCCCGGGCATCATCATGTTTGGGCTAGCGAGACAGAAAATCGCGCGCTTCGAGGGACTGGCCGGTCACGTCGTGGGAGCCGTCAGAAGCCAGGTAGACAAAGATAGGGGTAATCTCCTCAGGGATCGGTAACGTCAGCGGGTCCTCTTCGGGATAGGCGGCAGCCCGCATGGTGGTTCGTGTTCCCCCCGGATTAACCGCGTTGACCCGGATATGGAGAGGCTGCAGTTCGGCCGCCAGAATCTGCGAAAGCCCCTCCAACCCAAACTTGGATGCGGCATAGGCCCCCCAGTGAGGTTTCCCAATGCGGCCCACGCCGGAACTCACATTGATTATGGAGCCTTCACCGGCGGCAATCATCAGAGGCAGACAGCCCTTAATGACGAAAAATGGTCCATTGAGATTGGCGGCGATCACCGCCTCCCACTCCTCTTCGGGATACTCCAGGATTGGTACCCGCGGGCCCAGCAAAGAAGCGTTATTGACGAGGACGTGCAAGCGACCACATCGCTTTGTGATCTCCTCGGCCAGATTTTTGACCTGATGCCGATTGGCTACATCGGCTTCAAGTGGCACAACACGTCCTCCAGCCTTCCGAATCTCTTCTGCCGCCGCCTCGAGAGGCCCGAGGTCCCTCGCCGTCATAACGACCTCGGCCCCCTCGCGCGCGTACGCGGCCGCCACCGCGCTGCCGATCCCCCGACTTGCGCCAGTCACCAGGGCTACCTTGTCTTTCAGTTTCATACGACCCCCTTGCCAATCGCATGATACATCTGTTAGCCTTGCTCACGCGTTTGCCGTCAAATACCTATTGCCATGCTGCAAGGGAGGAGCTATGGGCGAGTTTGTTAAGGTCGCTGAGACCAAAGATATTTCTGTGGGAACCGGAATCCTCGTGGAACTGGAAGGAGAACGAATCGCCCTCTTCAACGAGAACGGGACCTTCTACGCGATCGGCGACGTCTGCACCCATTCGGGCGGTCCCCTCTCGGAGGGGGACTTGGACGGAGACGTGGTGACCTGTCCTTGGCACGCGGCCCAGTTCGATGTCAAAACCGGGGCAGTGATGAGCCCGCCGGCATCCGATCCTGTGCCCACCTACCGGGTGAAGGTGGAAGGGGGAGATATTCTCATCGAAAGCCCGTGACGATCCGTCAGCGGAGCTTCCTGATCTCCTCCGCGACGAGAACTTTCCCCTCCTCCTTGAACGTAATCATAACCCGGTCACCGGGCGTGACACCGGAAAGCTGCTCTGCGGTCGCCTGAAAGGTGAAAGAATCGCCTGTTTGGAAGTCCTGAATTTCGATGGCGGACGGACTCACGGTCAGAGTTTTTCCCACGTGACCACTCGGGCCTACCGAATCACAAGCCCAGGCTTGAAATCCCCAAACGGAGAGAAAAGTCACAAGTACCGTGCCAATAAGCCACCTTCGCATTGGGTGTCCTCCTTCGCCCATCTGTGCCAACGGTGTGCACAATACTAGCCCGCGACGCCTCCCCTGTAAAGATGCTTTTTGTGACGCGAGACCCCGAGATGTTGGATTCTGTCAAGAGAGAAGGATTGGCGTTTCGGCGTGTTCGTCCATGACCGCAGCGGGCATAAAGGCCGTATTGTGGGCATGACCCACGCGCCCTTCCCGATCGATCATGATGATTCCACCCTCCCCTTGTCCCCGCCGCCCCAGGACATCAATGGCCATCTGTGCCGCATCCAGGGGATGGCGGTCTTCCTGTAAGAAATCAACGGCGATTTTGGCCAACACGACTCGGATAATCGCCTCTCCATTTCCCGTGGCGGAGGCCGCGCCCAAGAGCCCATCGGCGCATGTTCCACAACCGATCAATGCGCTATCTCCTACACGACCTGAACGCTTCCCGAGAAGACCACCCGTCGACGTAGCGGCCGCAATGCCTCCCGCTCCATCCAGCGCCACCGCGCCAACTGTCCCGGGACCTTGATCGAGCAATGCTCGCCATCGCGCGCGCTGCTGGTTCGTGACGAGCTCCCCGGGCCGGCACGCCTCGATCCCCACCTCCCGTGCGAATCGGCTTGCCCCTTCTCCCACGAGCAGTACATGCCGGCCATCTTGGAGGACTCGCCTGGCCAGCCGGATGGGGTTACGAATATCCCGGACTGCACCGACCGCCCCAGCCTGAAGATTCCGCCCGTCCATGAGCGAGGCGTCCATCTCCACCTCACCGTCGGCGTTGAGGACCGATCCCCTCCCTGCGTTGAAGAGGGGATGATCTTCTAAGAAGGCGACTGCCTGCTCCACCGCATCAAGGGCTGACCCACCTTGCCGCAGGCAGGCCCACCCGGCGAGAGCTGCCCCCCGGCAGCCCTCTCGGCGCTCGGCCCAGTCCTTTTCCGGAACCCGGCCTGCTCCACCGTGGACGATGATCAAGGGCCTCATACACCCCGCTCCTCGGAAGCACCCTGCGAACTTTCGGCCCCCCGTTCCACAACCTGGAGGGGTTTTAAAACGATGTAAGTCCCCATCACCTCGATCTCTAGGAGATCTCCGGTCTCCAACATCAGACTTTTTCGCAGCTTAGCCGGAATTGTCACTTGCCCCCGTTCCTTCAATATGACCCGACCCATGATGTACCTCCTTCAGAAAATCTAACTTACGTAAATTCTGACGAATTTTTTGGTCTGGTCAAGTAGAATTTGACCTTGCCAGCCAAAAGGCGGTGAGGTATTTTTGAGGTAACTCTTGGATGCCTGAAGAACCCGCGCCAGCGGGGCACAAGCGAATGTTTCCACGCCTTTGGCATTCTGAGAGAACTTCACACTTTACAAAGAAGCAGGGCGCACTTTCTGTCCCTGCACACACGGAACGGAGATGGAAGTCTACCTGAGCGAAAATGCCTTCATCGGCCTCCTCGTTTCCACGATCGAGGTGTACCGCCGGGAGTGCTTTGGCATTCTTCTAGGTCACAGCACTGCTGATCGAGTCTTTGTCGAGTTTGCGGTCCCCTATCAGACCGCCAATCGAAAGTATCGCGAGGTGCATATCGATTGGAAGCGAAGTCAGCGAGTGGAAGAAGCGGTTCGTAGCACGACCCGCTGGGAATGTGTCGGAGACTACCACTCCCAAACAAAATATGGGCCAAGCCGGGCCAGCACGCAGCTCTCCAAAGAGGACAAGCTGTACTTCTCGGACGCGACGGTCGGCATCGTGGTGGCGGTCAATGACATCAGCAAGTCCAGACCCTGGGGGTATGTGAAGGGTGGAACCCTGTCCGGTGGCGTAAACGGCTATTCCATCCGGATTGCCGCCTACTACAAGTCCAACGGTTACATCGGGAAGACCAATATTATCTGTCCATACGCCATCGGCTTCATGGAGAAACGGCAGGACCTGCTTCGGGAGCGCTAAGAGATGCGGGTCCGGTTGGGCGGGACCCCTCCGCTCAAACCCTACCTGGACCACCTCTATCGTACCTATGATCAGAGCTACCTTCCCACGTCGGCCCTCAAGTTTCCCCGCCGGTACCACCGACCCGAAGACATTGAGATCGTGGCGTTTGTCGCGAGCTGCTTCGCGTATGGCCGGGTCGAGGGCTTTACCCCCCCGGTCGACGCCCTGCTCCGCGTGCTAGGACCGCACCCCTACGATTTCCTGGTGCATTTCGACCCCCGGCGCGATGGCGAGTGCTTCAGGGGGTTTTTCTATCGCTTTAACAGCGCCAGGGACGCCATGTGCCTTCTCTGGTTCCTCCGGCAGGCGCTGGAGAGACACGGCTCCCTTCGCGCCCTCTTCCTCTCCGGTTACAGCGACCGCCACGAGCACACCAAGGCAGCATTGACCACCCTTGTCGATCACCTGCTTGCGCTGGATTCGCGACCCTTCTATCGGAGAGGCCGCCTCTCGGCGGGGATGCACTTTCTCCTCCCCAACCCACGCCGAGGAGGGGCGTGCAAGCGCCTGCACCTTTTCCTCCGCTGGATGGTCCGACGCGACCACATCGATTTCGGCCTTTGGCCCGAAATCGAACCGGCAAAGCTGATTGTCCCCCTGGATACTCATGTGGCCCAAGTGTCCCAGCAGCTGGGCCTCACTCGGTTGAAGAGCCCGGGCCTGGCAATGGCGCTCGACATCACGCAGAACCTGAAGTGTTTTGATGCAGCCGACCCGGTGAAGTACGACTTTGCCCTCTGCCGCTTGGGGATGCTCGGAGATCGTTCAGGGTTGAGAGTTCATGGTTCAGGGTAAAACGAGGGGGCCGAGGCTAGGAGCGCACATGTCCATCGCGGGTGGAGTGGACAAGGCACTGCTTCGAGGCCAGCAGATTGGCTGCGACACGATCCAGGTCTTTACGAAAAACAACAACCAGTGGCGGGCCAAGCCACTCACAAAGCGGGAGATCAAGACCTATCACCACAATCGGGCAATTACCGGGATCTGGCCTGTCATCGCCCACGACGGCTATCTGATCAATGTGGCTTCTGCAAAAGGAACCGTATACCGGAAATCGCTGGAGGCTCTCCGCGTCGAAGTCGGGCGGGCGTCAGCCCTCGAGATCCCATACTTGATCATGCATCCGGGCGCGCATGTCGGGGCAGGAGAGCCAGCGGGTATCAAGCGCATTGTGGAGGCGCTTAACTTGACCCTTGAAAGCACCAAGGGTTTTTCCGTGCTGATCTGCTTAGAGACCACCGCCGGCCAGGGATCGAGCTTAGGATACCGCTTCGAGCATCTGGCGGCGATCCGAGAGGATGTGAAGCAGCGCGAACGGATCGGGGTCTGTGTGGACACATGCCATATCTTCGCCGCAGGATACGAAATCCGGGGTCGGAAGCCATACGAGCGGACCATGCGGCAACTCGACAACGTGATCGGGCTGAAACATGTCAAATGCATCCACCTGAATGATTCCCAGCGCGAATTGGGGAGTCGGGTGGACCGTCATGCACACATCGGTGAGGGTCACATCGGCTTAGAAGGATTCCGCCTCCTTCTGAACGATCCGCGCCTTCGGCACATCCCCATGATCCTCGAGACGCCGAAGGGGGATGACTCCGTGGCAGCTGACCGGCGAAACCTGGCCGTTCTCCGCAGCCTGGTAAGGCGGCAGGTATGAGTCATGGTCGGCCCTTACTGCCTCGGGGGAGGAGACATCGGGATTGGTGTGTATCTCAGGTCAAAGCCGGGGCGCTGTGGAAGTTCAGGCTCTTCGTCTAGCACCTTAGGGAGGTGGAATGTTGACAGGACTCTCTGCCAGCTTTCAGCTGACACGGTGAGCGCCTCCTCCAGTTGTGGGACGCTCCCGGGCGGAACCCGTTTCATCAAGGCTTCCAGGAATTCCTTTTCTCTCTGGGCCGACGCCTGCGCTATGGTCCTCGCCCGCTCCATCCCCTCCTCAGACGGAAACAAGCCACTTTCGATTCGATCCAGGACGAGAATGATGCGCTCTCGTGACGACTCGACGGCCTGAATGACCTCGATGACTTGGGGGTGAAGCTCCTCGGGAACGGCCGTGGACACACCCATGAGGGCCGATATATTCCTCGCGGTAAGTTTTTTCGTTGTCTCCTTCGGCCCGGTGAGATCTAGGGCTGCAGCCGAAAGAAAGGTGGCAAGACACAAAACCGCAAAGACGCCTCCCAGAATAGTCCTTGAATATAAGTGCCACCGCCCCATTCCTGTCTCCACGACCTTCGAGATCACGATGGGAAGGTATCGTATCGTGCCGAGGAATACCACAGGAAAATCCGCGAACCCTAGAACGTCATCAAGCCCGAAAGTAAAACAGAGGCTTGCCCCCCGCAACATCTGCTATATCAATGGCCTATGATAAAGATTTTCATGCAACACTTAAAAAATCGTTGAATAGCTTATGATTATCTGTTATAAGCCTGGCACCGGTAGGGGGGGATATTGCGGGATTACAAGTCACCAGGGGATCTTGATCCACTCCTCAGAGGGCAGCGGCGTAGGCCGAGGAGTCCCGGAGGATTTAGATCGGGGCTTTTTCTCGCAGGGTTCTTCTTCCTGTCCGCCCTCATCGTTGCTTTTTTCTTTCCCACTCACACGGAAACACCGCAGCCTCCACAGGCGACACCTTCACCTGCTTCTGTCCCCCCTCGCGGAGAGTCTCCCCCCAGGACCGCTCCCCAATCACGCAACCAAGTTATCCACGGCGAGATTCAACGAGGGCAAAGCTTTTCCGAGGCCCTGAGCGTCAAAGGTCTTTCCCACGATCTCGTTCACCGGCTCGTCCGTGCCCTCCGTCCGTATCTCAATTTCCAAAATGTTCAACCGGGAGCGACTTTCCAGGCCACGATGAATATGAGCGGGGACCTGCTCCGCTTCCTGTACCAGGACTCCTCTCTCAAGTTCTACGAGGTCATCCGGAAGGGAACAGAGTACCAGGTGGCCAAGCGCGACGTTCCCATTGAACAACGGGTGGAAAAAATTGAGGGAGAGGTCGATTCTTCCCTTTTCGAGAGCATGGACGCCCTCGGGGAAAAGGCCGAGCTCGCCGTGCGGTTTGTCAACATCTTCCTCTGGGACTTCGACTTCAACAAAAACGCCCAAGCCGGAGATCGATTCCGGATGCTGGTCGAGAAGGAGTACAGCGGCGAGAAGTTCATCCGCTACCGAAAGATCCTCATCGCTCAATATGAGAATCGCAAAAAGACCTATACCGGAATCTACTTCGAGGCGCGCCCCGGCAAGGGGGACTATTACACGGCTGACGGTCGGTCCGTGCGCAAAACCTTCCTCCGCTCTCCACTGCGATTCACCCGCATCAGTTCCCGCTACTCCCACCGCAGGCGCCACCCGATTCTAGGCGGGGTCAGGCCACACCTTGCCGTCGATTATGCTGCTCCTCACGGATCGCGGGTGTGGGCTGTCGCCGACGGCGTCGTCCTCTCGGCCAGATGGAAGGGGGGAAACGGCAAGTCAATCCTGATTCAGCACCGCATGGGCTACCGAAGCATGTACAACCATCTGTCACGGTACGCGAAAGGAATCCGAAAAGGGGCCCGTGTTCGACAGAAACAGGTAATCGGGTATGTGGGCTCGACCGGTTTGTCTACCGGACCCCACCTCGATTATCGTGTGATCAAGAACGGCCGGTTCGTCAATCCTCTCACCCAGAAGTTCATCCCCGGAGAACCCATTCCCAAATCTCGGCGGGCCAGGTTCCGCCAGCTCCGTGATCAGCTCATCCAACAGCTCGAGTCACTTCCGCCTGCTTCGACCGTATAGTCCCCCTTTCCCCCTCGCTTTTCCTTTGTCAATGAGCAAAACTCGGTGCTCATGCCAGATCAAAGTCATCCCAGTCACTCACGCCCAGCGCAACGAGGTAGTATTCGTTCCCACTGATCTTGGCAAGTATTTTCCGTTTGGCCTGTTGCGTGTACGCCACCTTGGTGCCTATCCGCGATGTGGTGGAAGGACCGGACCGAGCGCTTTAGTTTTGCACTAGCAACCGGGATGGTCGGGGGGTGGCCGCACAAGGACGACGATCGGATCCTCCGGATTGTTCCCGCAAGGGAAGCGATCTGAGGATTGTCAGTGCCAAATGGTATTACGTAACAAAACATCTGATAGCATCAAAAAGGTTTTTCATAGGTTCCCCCTTGGGCCTCGAGGACCGTCACGTTCCCCTGAGCGTCGATACGAATCCGCGTCATGGCGGTGTTGTTCTGGTAATCCTTCTCGGCAAAGACGCTCGCGGCCGTCACAACGACCCAGTATTCACCGGGCGGAATGCCAGCGATGGGAATCGACTGACCAGGCTGGTTCGCAAAGTACGTGTCGGCCCAGCCCACGGAAATTCCTTGTAGGTTCTTGCTGCAGGAGTACTGCTCCTCCACGCCCGAGCTGACTTCTATAAAGTCATTAAGGCACCAGGAGACCTTCGGCGACTGACTGTGGATAGCGCCGACCCCGTTTCCTGGAAGAACCTCTCGAAGCTGGTAGATCGTAAGGGCATCCAGGTGGTAGTGGTTGTGGTCTTGGTCGAAGAAGAATCTCCCAACGCAATTTTGCTTTACGATCCAGCCACGATGGTAAACGTTTTGAGCGGCAACCTTCTGGTCCGTGTTCGGATCCAGCTGCGCCTCGATCTCCAGTGCGCCATCACCCTGGTTTGCGATGGTCGTTTGCAGGATGAGCTTCGGGTCTTTCGACCAGCTCTTGATACTTATGGAAGTTGGAGGATAGGTGACAAGGTCAGGCAGGTCGATCACCTCACGCGAGAGCCCGCTGGCAGCCAGGGAGACAATGTGCGTGTCCGTCGCCAGCCACTTTACTCCAGTCACCTCATCGACCGTAATGGCATGCCACGGCCCCTGCAAACCGGACACCGCTGCCTGTGCGTCGTAGCGCCGCCAGAGTCCGTTGGCAGAGCGCCTGAGGATGCTGAGCGTGTTGGCCTCCGCGATCCATAGCGAGCGGCTCGCCTTCTCGACGGCCATCCCGGCTGCGACGAGCGGCTCGACACTGTCCGGATTGAACCGTTCCCAGCCACCGTCACGGTACTTAGCCAACCCCTCCATTGCACCGGCGATCCAGACGCTGCGCGGGGTGACCAGGTTGGGTAGTAGGTGTTCGATGCGGTCTTTCGCCAGCCCCGCATCCCCACCCAGGAGATCCCAGTCCTTCCCATCGAAGCGGTGAATCCCTTTACCGTCCGTCCCGACCCAGGCTACACTGTCCCTCGCCGTCAGCGCTGTCGCGGGTACGGCATACGAAATTGAGTGCCATGCCCTCTCATCCCAGGAGGCCAGGCCGGCCGGGGTCGCCAACCACAGGCGAGAGTCTGTCGCATCCACGGAAAGAGCCTGGACGTCATCGCTGGGCAGGCCATCGAGATAGGTATAAGTCTGCCAGGCCGATCCATCGTAGCGCGCCACACCGGCACTGGTCCCAACCCAGACCTCTGAACCACGAAGGGTTACGGCGCGAACATCATCGGAGGGAAGGTCACCAGTCGTTGCTGAGAAAAGGGTCGCCCTGCCGAGGTCGTCGACTTTGTACACCCCTTCCCCGGGAACGGCGAGCCACGTCTCTCTCTGCACGCCGTCGCGAACCATGGCCCGAACCGGATCCATGTTCGGGGTCGGCAACACATTCCACGATATTACCTGGACATGAACCGTGTCCTGAAGGGTTTTGCTGTCTTTTTTCAGTTCGGCCGCCACTTTATGCCAGCCGACAGAAAGGGAAGTTGCGGCAATGGATTCTCCTGTTCCCATTTGGTTGCCACCGACGATCCAACGGATCTTGCTCTTGTGAGCATCTTCGGTCTTAGCCCTGAACTCAATTCGCGCTCCAGCGATGAACTCATCACCATTGCGCGGACTGACGATCTCGAGTTTAAGGCAGCCGCTTGCCAGAATAAGGATGGCAAGGAAAATGTAACGCATTCCCCAATCCATCACGTTTCCTTTTCAAAACCGGTGACCTGTTTGCAGAGGAAAAATCCACACTAACTCGGTCGCTTTTCCTCGCGGGCCTGGCCGACACCCTCAGGAAGCTGAACCGGCGCCTCAGGGCGTCGAACGAGAAGAATCGGCATCGTCGTCCCTCGGATCGCCGACTCGGCAACGCTCCCAAGAATCAACCGGCCGAGGCCGCTTCGGCCGTGCGTGCTCATCACGATCAGGTCCACCTGGTAAAAACGGGCGGCCTCTACGATGGATTGGGCCGGGTGGCCGTACCATACCGACGTCCGGACGTCCCGGATTCCCTCACGGCGCAGCCGCTCCGCTAGCGCCTCAAGATACCCCTCGGCTTCCCTCACGACCTTTACCTGTGCTTCCGTCGGGTCGACGCCAGGAAACGTGTGCGCCTCCGCGGCGCGGAGCAAAAGCAGCTTCGGGTTCGGCATCATTGC
>JBFHXD010000066.1:0-13126 GCA_041599135.1 Methylomirabilales bacterium (SeqCode)
ACGGCGTGCGTCTCGGGCAGATTCTCACAGCTTGTCCCTTCCCTCTCACAGAGGTAGGGAACGGCATCGAGTCGCAGTCCATCCACGCCCATCCCGAACCAGAAATCCATCACCTGGAAAACAGCCTGCCGCACCGCGGCACTGTCGAAGTTCAGATCCGGTTGGTGCGAGTAAAAGCGATGCCAGTAGTAGGCCTGGGCCACCGGGTCCCAGGCCCAGTTTGAGGCTTCGAAGTCCTTGAAGATGATCCGGGTATCTTTGTACTTCTCCGTCGTGTCGCTCCAGACATAGAAATTGCGCCAGGGGCTACCGGGCTTTGCCCGACGGGCGCGTTGGAACCAGGCGTGCTGGTCGGATGTGTGGTTCACGACCAGCTCAATAATGACTCGCAGGTCCCGCCGGTGGGCTTCCCGCAGAAAAACCTGGAAATCCCGCAGGGTCCCGTATGCGGGGTGGACTTCAGTGTAGTCCCCGATGTCATATCCATCGTCCTTGAGCGGCGAGGGGTAGAAAGGCAGGAGCCAGATGGCCGTAATCCCCAGATCCTGGAGATAGTCCAGCTTCTCGGTGAGGCCCCGAAAGTCTCCGATCCCGTCCCCGTCGCTATCGAAAAAGGCCCGGACGTGCAGCTCGTAGATGATCGCATCCTTGTACCAGAGGGGATCACCCTCGATCTGGACTCCTTGTTTAATCCGTGCTACCACGAGAGCATCCTCCCCCCTTGAAGTAAGTTAGCCAAGACACGTGACGCTACTACGCTAGCGTGTTGCCAACCCGCCCTACTTTAGCAGATGCTCCCCCAAGCGTCCACCCGGTGCGTGGAGCGGCACGAATCGTCAGGATCTCTTCGGCCGCACCCCCGCAGATCGGGCGCTGCCGCGCCCGATCCTGTCTGTGTTTTCGTCGAAAGGATCTGTCACCCGGTGGAAAAACTGCTATATTGAATGGACCGTGACGCGATGAGGAGTGCACATCGTGCCGTCTGACACCACAGTCTACCACTGGCTCTCGGCCGTCCTGCACCAGGTGGGGGGGACGCTCCGCGCCTTTCCCTGGCAGCACGTCCTCGACGTCGGGCTCATGACCGTCCTCGTGTACCAGATCTATATCCGCTTGCGCGGCACCAAGGCGATGCGCATCGTGGCGGGGCTGGTCGTCCTGGGGCTCGGGTACCTCGGGGCGCAGGCCGTGGGCATGTTTCTCGTCTCCTGGCTCTTGGGGGGCATGTGGGCCGCCTCGCTGATCTTCGTCGTCGTGATCTTCCAGGGCGAGATCCGGCACATGCTGGGGCAGATCAACCCCAAGCTCCCCGCGATGGTCCTGTGGCGGTGGGCGAGCCGGGTGCGGCTGCCCGAGGAGCGGCTGACGGCCGTCGTGGAGGCCATTTTTCGCCTCGCCGGGGGGCGCCATGGCGCCATCGTGGTCTTTGAACGGGACGATCCCGTGGAACCCTTGCTGAAGAGTCTGGGCACGGTGGTCGATGCGCAGGTGAGTCCCGAGCTGCTCGAGACCGTGTTTGCCTTCCCCACGGCGCTGCACGACGGGGCCCTCTACATTCAGGGCGGCCGGGCCTATCGGGCGGGCTGTGTCCTGCCGCTGTCCGAGAACCCGCAGCTGGCCTATTATTATGGGACCCGCCATCGAGCCGCGCTCGGCATTTCCGAGCAATCGGACGCCCTGGCGGTCGTGGTCTCGGAAGAACGGGGGAAAGTCTCCGTCGTGGAACACGGCACGATCACGGTGGTCGACGACACCACCGCACTCCTCGGGTGGCTGACCGAGCGCCTGACCACGCCCGAGGAAAAACCCAAGCGCGCCCGGGCCGTCAAGGCGCTCTTTACCCAAAACTGGGGCCCCAAGCTGGCCACGCTGGCCGCGGTCAGCCTGCTCTGGTTTGTCCTGGTGGGCCAACAAAATGCCGAGTTGGGATTCTCGATCCCGGTGGTCTACGTCAACGTCCCCACCGAGCTGACCATCGAGGGCAGGCGGGTCCAGGAGGTCTTTGTCAATGTGCGGGGGTCCCGGGAACGGCTTAACTTCCTGGATCCCAGTGGGCTGCAGCTCGCCATCGATCTCAAAGAGGCCGGCGAGGGACGGCAGAGCTACACGATCCATCCCGCGGATATTAAGCTGCCCCCCGGCGTCCAACTCTCAAGCGTCAGCCCGACAGTGCTGGAATTGCGGCTGAGCAAGAAACCGCCCGAAGACTAACACACGCTAGCGCAGGTGAGAAATGCGCGGAGATCGCGCTTCGTTCACGGGCGGCTGTGGATTCTTGGCGTCAGGGTGACGGAGCGGTTGGTTCACATGAGGGGCTGAGGCCGAGCTCCCGACTTGTCAAGAGCCTTGAGAAGATCCTGCACAACCTTGCACGCATCATCTTTCCAAGTGAGCGGTGAGGTCTTGATTCTCCCTCCCGCGATCATCCCCGTGTCTGATTACACTACTCACTAACGATCGAATTTTGGTGGGCGAAAGAGGGTTCGAACCTCTGACCCCCTGCTTGTAAGGCAGGTGCTCTCCCACTGAGCTATTCGCCCGGCCGTTTTGATTCTGCATACTTAGCGGGGGGTAGTCAACCCCGAACCGGCTACCACGGGCCCGAACAGGCCCCCGAGTCCCGGAAGGCACGGGAATTGCTGTGAAGGAAGACCAGGGGGTAGTTCGGTGTGGAAGATCGATCCTCATTCATAAGGTCCTGGAACCGACCGATGCGGACCGCGGTTGCGTATCGCGATCCGTCAGGCGAGTTAGAGCGGCGTGGCTTCGTGGACGCCCTGCTCGAAGTGGTACTGCGCGATCTCTTCCCGGAGGAGTATCATCGTATCCGCTGGCGCTCGTTACGGGAAGTGTTCCATCTCAGCGAATGATCAGTTGATCTCGCTCTATCCAAGTTGTTCAGGACTCCTCAGTGACACTTAGGGGTCCTCAGACATCCGTATCGTTGAAGCGAGCGGCGAGGTGAGTGATGGAGGAATCAACCCCAGGGACAGGCCGCACAAGGACACAGGACGATAGAGCCTTTTTTAACTGGCGTTTTGTCTGGAGCCTGCACGAGAGACGTAGACATTACCGGTTGGCTTTCATCCTGTTCTGGTCCATCCTGATGGCTTACTTCATTCAAGGGTATGTGGTGAGCATGGGTATTATGATCGACAAGAGCATGCATCCGACGTTAGCCAAGGAAGGCTATTACGTCGTCAACAAGTACCTCTACCACTTCGTCAGTCCAGAGCGTGGAGACATTGTGGTGTTCCGAAGAACTCCAGATGATAGTGTACTAGACGTCAAGCGCGTGGTCGGACTCCCAGGAGAGAATGTATTCATTAAGTCGGGAGCGGTCTACATCAATGGCCGTCGTTTAGAAGAACCATATGCGCACGGCAAAACTCATCCAGATATCGGGGCCTATCAAATTGCAAAAGACAGCTACTTTATCCTCGGGGATAACCGATGGGTGAGGGAGGATAGCCGGGAGTTCGGGCCTCTTTCACTGAGAAAGATAGAAGGGAAGATCGCACCGGACAAGCTATTCCCATTCCGCTAAAGAACCCGTGACACCTCCAAGAATTTGGCCACATCTTCCTCTGATCCTGTAAACGCCCCATACCCTCCGAGCTTTAATGACGCCATAGCAGCGGCAAATTGTCCGGCCTCGGTAATCGCAGAAGACCTCAATCTTTTGAAAAGATAGCCTGCGATATAGGTATCTCCACACCCCGTAGGATCCACCATTTTCTTCGGTGGAAAAGACGGAATGCGATACACTTCCCCCTTTGAATAAATCAACGATCCCTTCCTGCCCAATGTTATAACAATTTCATCAATACCATATGCTGCGAGCCTCTCGGCCGCTCTTTCGATGTTTTCTTCTCCCGAGAGGATTTTTGCTTCATCCTCATCGGCCTTCAGGATGTTCACGTACGTAAGCCCTTCGTCTTTCTCCTGCCAGTCACCGTGCCTGATCGCCCCGTTGTCAATTATTCTCAAACATCCTTGTATATCCAATGAGACTTTTGATTGTTTTGAAAGAGCTCTCAATATATCAAGCGAGATGTCCTTATTCGTCAGAGGGCCGAGATGAAAATATTGTGGAGAAACATATGCTATCTCTTGGGGAATGAATGGCGTGGCAAGCGAGTTGACCTTTTGCTCTCTTGAATTGAAATCCTTCAGGTAGATATTCTCGAATGTGGTCGTTTGCTGACTCTTTACATAGAAAATGTCGATGTCATGTTTCACTAAATCGTTGAACAGGAGCTTATCTTCCTCAGCGCATTTTGTAATTACGGAGACACGGCCCCCCAGACTTTTGAAGGCCATCGAGAAATAATATGCGACGCCACCGGGGAGCTCTTTTTGCACTTTCTCGATCTGGATGATGTCCCTCGTGATATGACCAATCACGCAGACGTCGACCACTCTGCCGGCTCCCAGGCCCGCTTCCATCGCAGGGAAACCCCCTATCCCGACGATCGGTGTATTGGACGCATAACTCCACGATTTTAACGCCACTTTTAAACTAACCCAAACCGAAAAAGTACTCTCCTACTGGGGTTGACAGTACCCAGAGAAAGGCCGATAATAAAATTAGAATGACCGGTTGGTCGGTCATTCATGTGTGGAGATCGTAAGTGCCTATTATTGTTGATAAAGACAAAAAGCGGAGAGAAATTCTCGAGGCCGCTATGCGCGTGTTTGCCCGGGAGGGATACCACCGGGCAAAGATAGAGGTGGTGGCCGAGGAGGCCGGTATCGGCAAGGGCACTGTTTACGAATACTTTAAGAGCAAAACCGACCTCTTTTTGGCGCTGCACGATCACATGCTGGCCGAGCTAAAGGCCTTTTATATGAAAGAGCTCGAGGGCATCCGGGAGCCGGTTGCCATGCTCGAGCGATTCATCGAGGTTGCCTTTGAAACCTTCCGTCTCTGGGAGCCGTTCTTTCTCGTGTTCTTCGACTACTGGGCCGAAGGGGGCCGAGGGGAACAGCAGAAGCTTCTGCAGACGCGGTTGCGAGAAGCGTACGCGGTCGCGCGCGAGGATGTCGCGGCCATCATTGCTGCGGGTGTCAAGGATGGGTCGTTCCGTTGCGAAAACCCGCTCCTCGCCGCCGCCAGTATCCTTGCCACCCTCGACGGCCTTGTTCTTCAATGGCTATGCGACCGCGACGCTTTCGATCTCGACGCGATTGGAAAGAACTTGACCGAGATGATTTTACGGAGCCTTCGGCCATGACCCGGCGCCGTCTCTCAGTCCTTCTAATCCTAGCAATGGTTCTGGTGACCGCGGTGGGCGTCTATCTGATTCGGGCGGTCGAGGAGCCACGTAACGCAAAGCCAGGACCGTTGCCCGTGCCTGTCGAGGTGGCCCGCGTAAGCCCCCAGGACTTTACCCATCGACTGGAGGCGCTGGGGAGCGTGCAAGCCGTCCGGGAAGCGGCGGTCAGTGTCAAGGTCCCAGGCCCCGTGACGTCAATCCCCTCGCAGATAGAGTTGGGTGCTGAAGTAAAAGAGGGAACACTGCTCGCCGAGATCGACCCTACCCCCTTCCGCATCGATGTGAGCCACCGAGAGGCACAGGTGGCCCGTGCCCGTGCCAAGGTCCGTACCCGACAGGCGGAAATCGCACGCCAAAAGGCTTTGATCAGTATCAATCGGGACAAGCTGCGGCTGGCCCAGGCTGAATATGATCGACTGAAATCCCTGTTCGACGAAGGAGGAATCGCCTGGGTCGAGGTGAAAGCGGTCGAGCTCGCTCTTCGTCGCACGCAGGAGGAGTTCGAGCGGGCCGAGAGCGGTCTCCGGGAGGCGGAGGCCGAGCATGCCGTCGCGGAAGCGGAACTCGCCTCGGCCGAGGCGGAGCTGTCGCGGGCGCAGGATGCCCTGGCGAACACGCAGGTGAGAGCTCCCTTCGCGGGGATCATATCTGAGAAATCAGTCACCCTCGGGGAACAGGTCGCCCCCGGGACGGTCCTTTTCCGTCTCGCGGACATCAAGAGCGTGAAGGTTCTGACACGCATTCCCGCCGACGACATCGCCTTCCTGCACTCCGGCACGAAAGCCGACATCACCCTGACGGGGTTTGCCGAGCCTTTCCAGGGTCGCGTCGAACACATCGGCCCCCGGGCCGACCCCGAAACCCGGACCTTTCCGGTGGAGATTCTTATCGAGAACCGTGGTCCGAGGCAGCTGTTACCTGGGATGTTCGCCCGCGCCATGATCCCGGTGCGATCCTATCCTCAGGCTATTCTCATCCCACGGGCAAGCGTCCTGACCGAGGACGGGACACCGACGGTCTTCGTCGCCGACCCCAAGCGGGAATTTGCCCACCGCCGCCCGGTCACTATCGCCCGCACCTTCGGACCCCGCTACCTGATCGAACGGGGCCTAGAGCCGGGTGATCTCCTCGTGGTTACAGGGCATCGCCGGCTTCGAGACGGGACTGCCATCCGGGTGGTGGAGACACGGGAGCTGACGCCGTGAGAAGACTGGTCGAATTCGCCGTTCGAAACCCGGTCACCGTCAACCTGCTCACGGTATTCGTCCTGGGGGCAGGGATAGCGACCTACTTTCGAATGCACCGGGAACTGTTCCCCGAATTTTCCCGCCAAGCGGTCCAGATCACGACGGAGTTTATGGGGGCCTCTCCTGACGAAGTGGAAAAGTTGATTACGGCCAAGATCGAGGAAGAGGTCGCAGATATCGACGAGCTGGACGAAATGCTCTCGGTTTCTCAGGAGGGCCGGTCCGAGATCCTGCTCAAATTCCAACCCGAAACCGACATGAACCGGGCCCTGAACGACGTCCGGGCCGCCCTCGACGATGTCACCGATTTGCCGGCAGAAGCAGAGGATCCCGAGGTCCGCGAGGTCAAGTCTACATTCCCGGTCATCACCGTCTCGCTCGCGGGAGAGATCGACGAGGCAGCGCTCCGGGACATGGCCAAAGACCTTCGGGACGAACTCCGCCGCCTCCCAGGCGTCGCTACCGTCCGGATCCTGGGCATCCGCGAGCAGCAGATCTGGGTCGAGGTGGATCCTGCGCGACTTGAGCAGTATGAGCTGAGCCTGGATGATATCCGTGCCGCCATCGCTGCCCACAACCGGAACGTCCCGGGCGGCACCCTTAAGACGCCCCGCGGCGAGGTCCTCGTCCGGACGTTGGGAGAGGCGGCCGGTGCTGAAGATGTCGAGCGGATTATCCTGCGGAGTGTCGCTACCGGAACACCGCTCACTGTGGCAGACGTGGCCAGCGTTCGAGAGACGTTCGAAGAGCCTCTCACCATCGGACGATGGGGAGGGCGGCCGGCCATCAATCTCGTGGTCATCAAGGAGCGGACTGGAGACGCCATTGACATCGCCGCCTCAGTCCGAACCCTGGTGCAAGAGGTTCGGGAGCGGTTGCCCGAGACGGTGACGATCGGCGTCTACAACGACTTCTCAATCTTCATCCGGAATCGCCTGAACACCCTCCGCTGGAGCGGCGCCATTGGACTTGTCATCGTCCTCACAACCCTGTGGATCTTTGTGCGCACGCGCATCGCCCTTCTGACCGGACTGGGCATTCCCTTCGCTATGCTTGGGGGGATCGTCTTCATGTCGGTGTACGGCATCAGCCTCAATATGATCTCGCTCTTCAGTCTGATCCTCGTTTTGGGGCTCTTAGTCGACGACGCGATCGTCGTCACGGAGAATGTCTACCGCTATGTGGAGCAAGGGATGGATGCCCGTCAAGCTGCTATGCAGGGGACGGCCGAGGTGGCCTGGCCGGTAGTGGCGACGGTGACGACGACCGTCGCGGCCTTTCTCCCCCTCCTCTTGATTCCGGGGACGATGGGTGTCTTCCTGGCCCCCATCCCGGTCGTGGTCACCTTTGCGCTGCTCGCCTCGCTCCTTGAGGCACTGGTGGTCCTTCCTTCCCATCTTTCCGACGTCATTACTCCCGCCTACGCCCAGCGTGTTCGCCGCCGCGAACGCCCTTGGCTCATGCGCGCTCGAAACATCTACGCCACCCTTCTGGCCACGGCGCTCGAATGGCGCTATGTGACTGCCATTTCGTTACTGTGTGTCACCGTCCTGCTCGGAACCGCGGCGTGGTACCGGATTCCTTTTGTCCTCTTCCGAGAGTTTGAGTCCTCCCAGTTCATCATCAATTTCGAAACCTCTTCCGCGTCCAAGATCGAGGATACGCTGGAGGTGGCCAAACGGGCAGAGGAGGTGGTCTTGCGTCTCCCGCCGGAGGAATTGAGATCGGTTGCCACCAACGTCGGGATCACATTCCTGGACGTACACCGGTCGGAATGGGGGCCGAACCTCGGACAGCTCCTGGTCGAGCTCAATGAAGACCGCCGTCGCAGCGTCGATGCGGTAATAACGGATCTCAGCACGGGCATGGCAGACATTCCCGGGATTACGAAAATTCAATTCTTGAAGACTCAGGCCGGGCCCGGGGGACCAGCGATCGAGGCGCGGATCGTCGGGGATGAGATCCCCGTCCTCCGCACGCTATCCGAAGAGGCAAAGAGTTTCTTGCGAGGGATTCCAGGCGTGCGGGACGTGCGGGACGATTTCACCGAGGGGAAGGAAGAGCTCCAGATCACGCTCCTCCCCGAGGCCCGAGCCCTTGGCCTGGACTTGCGTGAGATTGCGCGTCAGGTCCAACAGGCGTTCCTCGGGGTGGAGGCCTCGACCATCCAACGGCGGGATGAGGATGTTCCCATCGTCGTTCGGTTTCCCCAGGAAGCACGCCGCAGTCTGGAGACCGTGGCGGGGATGAAGATCACCCTTCCTTCGGGCGAGAAGGTATTCCTACGGGACGTCGCCCACCTTGAATCGGCGATCGGCACAAGTAAGATTCGACGAGACGACCAGAAACGGACGATCACCGTGCTGGCCGACGTGGATACGCGGGAGGCGAACGCCTTCCAAGTAACACAACGGCTCAAGCGAGAGTTCGCCGATGTGAGCGACAAGTTCCCAGGCTACCGGGTGGTCATCAAGGGTGAACGGCAAGAGGCGGAAGAGTCGCTCGCCGCGCTGCCGCAAGTCTCGCTTGTCGCCGTGTTGATGATCTACTTTCTTCTGGGCTCACTTTTCAAATCGTTCGTCCAGCCCCTGATCGTCATGGCCGCAATCCCTTTTGCCCTGGACGGTGTGGTCATCGGCCACTTGCTCATGGGAGAGCCGTTGAGCTTTCTCACGGCCATGGGTCTGGTCGCACTCTCCGGGATCGTGGTGAACGATTCACTCATCCTCGTCGATTTCATTAACCGGTCCCAGAAAGCGGGAACGCCTCGGGACGAGGCGATCCTGCAATCCGGCGTGGCTCGCTTGAGACCCGTCCTGTTGACCACGATCACGACCGTAGGTGGCCTGATCCCGCTCGCGTTTTTCTCGACCGGCCAGGCCAAGTTCCTCTCTCCCATGGCCATCGCTGTGGTCTTTGGTCTCTCCTTTGCCACCATCCTCACCCTTGTCCTAGTCCCCTGCCTCTACGCCATGCTCGATGATGTTACTCACCTCGCTCGCCAGCTCGTGGGACTCAAGGTCCCACGCACCCACCAACAGCTAAAGACCTAGCCGCGTCTAATATTCTGCCAAGCCAATCACTATCGATCACAAGTATAGGTGAGGCAGATCCACTCGCCATCGGATTGGCGCGATAGCAACCGGAACCTGGAGGCCCGGGCCGCGGCTGCGACGCTCTCCTCAACCTCGACCAGGATCCCTGAAACTACCAGTCGGCCATCTGGGGCAAGAACAATTCTCAGTGGATCAAAAAGCAAGGAAAGGCTCTTCGCGTCGAGGTTCGCGAGGACCAGGTCAAAGGGCATTTGGGGTCTGAGGGCCTCGATCCCACCATGGATGATCTGGACCCGGTTCCTGACATTGTTCAGGCCAATGTTCCTCACCGCAGCCTCACACGCCTCGTGGTCGGTATCGAGTGCGACGACCCGCTCCGCCCCGAGGGCGGCCGCAGCGATCGCGAGGATCCCCGTCCCTGTTCCCATATCCAGGATCCTGGGTCCTCGACTCTCGTGCCACTCGTCTATGAAAGCCTCCAAGGCTTTGAGGCACATCCTGGTGGTGGTGTGGTGGCCGGTCCCGAAACTCATCGCCGGTTCGATACGCAAGAGAAGGCGATCTGCCGGGAAAGGCCCCGCTTCCCAAGGGGGGGCAATGATGAGGCGTTTCCCAACGAACAGAGGCTTGAAATGTTCCTTCCAGGTCTGTCCCCAGTCTCTGGCCGGGATTTCGTGAACTTCGATCCGACTCTCGGCTTCTGGGAGCCCAAGCGCTGCGAGGGCACGCCGGTACCGCCTGAGCTGCGCGATGATTGGCTTGATCGATGAGGTCAAAGGGAAGCTTGCACGAATGAGGACTTCAGATGAACCTTCGGCCGGATCCTCAATGACGAGGCCAAGTGCTCCCGCTGAGAAAAGGAAATCGGTGAGCGCCTCTGTCGTCTCGGCTGTGGCGCTGACGCTCACCTCGATGTACCCCTCCCCCACCGTCTACCTCCAAGGGAGATTCCTCTGGCCTGCTGAATTTCACGATAAGAACGAGGAGGGGGAACGGCCGTTCCAGAATTACTACATTTCACCCGGAGTAAGATGCACCTCGAGCTGCTCGCCCTTCCGCAGGATGGTCAGGCTAAGGGGCGAGCCAGCGGTCCAGCCGGTCAACAGTCGATGAATATCATCAACACTGGCAACAGCGTGACCGTTCACCGCCACGATCACGTCACCTTCACGGAGCCCTGCCTTCGAGGCCGGGCCGCGCTCTTCTATCGAAATCACTTCCACAGCCGTGGCATCCCTTACCTGAAACCGGCGCTGTGCACGTCGGCTAATCGGGCGAGCCTGCCCGGCAATCCCCAGGTAGGCGCGTCTGACCTTTCCACGGATAACCAGCTCGCCAACGACCCACTTGGCCGTGTTCACCGGCACAGCAAAGCTGATGCCTTGCGCCATGAAAATCACCGCGGTATTAATGCCGATGACACGACCCCGACTATCCACCAGTGGCCCGCCGGAGTTACCCGGATTGAGTGGTACGTCGGTCTGAATCACGTTTTCAATCAGCCGACCAGACTGGCTGCGGAGTGCACGTCCGAGCGCAGAGATCACGCCGGTCGAAACAGTGCTCTGAAACCCGAGCGGATTCCCAATCGCGATCGCCAGCTGACCGGCGCGTAGCGAGTTGGAATCGCCCAATTCGGCAGCAGGCAGGCCACTGGCCTCGGCGCGGACAACGGCGAGGTCGGTTGCGGGGTCGCTTCCCACAATGTTCGCAGAGAACGTACGCCCGTCGGTCAGCCTCACTTCGACACCGTCAGCTTGCTCAACCACATGGCTATTCGTCAATACAAAACCGTCCGGGGCGATAATCACGCCCGACCCCGCACCCTCTTGCCCAATGCGCGACGAGCGGGCCCGCTTCTTTACCCCGATACTCACCACCGCCGGACCAACCTTTTCGACCACGATCACGACAGCGCGCGAGTACGCATCGAGCAGGTCTTCATCACGATCTTGACCGGTTGTCCCAACGGGTTGTCCATTCCCGACCGGTTGACCTTGTCCAGCGGCTAAAAGCCTCAACAACCCTTCTGTACCCTTGGCCATAAGATTACCCCCCGGGTATGCCAGACACTTCGCACCTTTGGACTTACGATTATACCCGAACTGTTCAATTCCTTACTCCCTGGCATGGCTGAAATTAAGGATGTGCTGGATGACTGCCTCAGAGGCATCCAGGGATAGAAAGTGGCCGGCGTCCTTTACGGTAACCATCGTCGCTCCTGAAATCGCTCGCTCGTTTGCCCCACGCTCCTCGGGGCGGGACCAATCGCGTTCACCGTAGATTAATAAGACAGGCACACTAATCTTCGGGTAGTATACCCTGGCATCCTCCCATCCAGCCCAATGCCGCACGAGGGACATAAAAGCTCGGTAGTGATGGAAACGATTACCGACCTCGTTCATTTCACGAAGCAGCGCAGGTGGCAGAGAGTCCTTGTAAACGACTCCACCCTCCATGATGAGCTTGAAAACTCGGTATTGACGTAACCGCCAGAAGGTTGGCCCAAGGACGGGAATGTTGTTCAGCGAAAAGAGCACGTTCGCCATCGCTGAACTTCTTTTGGCACCGCGGCCTTTATCATAGTCGTAGGGGTTTATGGCAATAACCTGCTTTACGCGTGGATTGTGGCGTGCTGCCAGCACCAACGAGATGCTGCCACCAATGGATTCTCCTGCAACGATCGCGCTTTTGATGTCTAGCTGTTCAAGGAACTTCGCCACGACGTTTGTAAAAAGCTCAGGGGTATACTCAACGGTTGGGATGTCGGAGAACCCGTGCCCCGGGTAATCCAGGGCATAGACCCTGAAGTACTTGGATAGTTCTGGAACCATCTTTTGAAACATATCAAGCTGTGTGCGCAGCGTGTGCAGCAACACGAGCGGCGGTCCTTCCCCGACATCGATATAGCGGAGGTTGATGCCGTTGACCTTTATGTATTTGAGGGGGATCTCCGGCGCCCAGCTCAGTCGAGTCGGCGAGGCGGGAGCAGAGCGCATCGCCTCCACGATGTAAGAAACGACCACAGGGCCAAGAAAAAGAATCAATAGGCTTCCTATAGTCCAGCTACCCATTTCTCGTCTCCATTACTCTTCTCATTGGGTCACCAAATGCCCTGCGTGGTTACCAGATCTTTTAATTCGATTCGTTCTGCGCGCATAATAGCTCCCCCTTTACGAGGGGAAGCACCGACCAAAGGCCTTTAGCAAACGGATCGGTCCCTTAATACGAATTTTGCGCCGCAGCAACCCCCAGACGATGCTCTTTTTTTTCGCCAGGAATCCCAGCCAGGTGCGGCTATCAGCGGTAATATGTATGCTTGCAACACCAATGTGACCATCGTGGACCCTAAGAGTCTTGTCTCGGATGACGGTCGTCGCCCTTGACTCCTCCTCCCCGGTAAACGTGAAGTGATACGTCGCTTCGAGGCCGTCCGATTGGTGCCGCTGGAATACTAGAGGGAGCCCATTGAGGAAGCCACGAATTGACTGGGGGCGAATGCCGTTTCCGACCTGCTTGGGTTTCTTGTGGGGAAAACGACGGC
>JBFHXD010000067.1:0-12657 GCA_041599135.1 Methylomirabilales bacterium (SeqCode)
GAGAAGGCCCGGAGCTCTCCGGTCGGCGTCCGGATCAGGATCCCAGGGCGGTTGCCGAATTTGAAAATCTGCCCCGAATTCGGTGTGACATCGACCGGCTTAATCGGCAATGTCACCGTCGCGGCCGTGGACTCTCCTGCCGGTGGCGGGATCAGGTACCGGGCCACCGGGTACAGGAGCGAGAGGAGAAAAGCCCCCCCGCTCGTGGCCAGAAACCAGTTGATGAATTTCCTGCGCGTCGTCTCTTGCCCCAGCACATCCTCACGCATCATAGCCTCCGGTTGCCGGTTCACAGTTCAGGGTTCAGAGTTGAGAGCTTCGCACTGGACACTCCACACTCAACACCTAACTGCGGTGATCGGTCATCGGCTCTCCAGTTGGCGGATCTTGGCCACGAGCCCCCCAATAAGGGCCAAGATGATGACCACGGACACCGCCAGTCCCTTACGGCGAAACTGCAGATCCTCGAGCGCCCGCACCCCGCGCTCGTACCCCATTGCCGCGATCGCAAGCCCGGTCTCGGTCTCCTTCTTCACCGGCTCAACGCGAAAGGCGTGGACGGCCGCCTGGGCCTTGACCAAGGAATCTATGGCACCTTTCAACTCGAATTCCGCCTGGCTGACCTCCATTCCGGCGCGCGCGGCCTTGAGCAGGATCGCGTGAGCCTTGTCGTACTCGGAGCGGAGGGAATCGATACGTTCGCGCAGCTGAATAGCTGTCTTCCCCCCCGCATCCTCCGCGGCGTGGCACACGGCACATACGGCCCCCTCCCCAAGTCCCAGCATTTCATCGCTCGCCCGCGTGACCTCGTGGTTTTCGTGGCAGGTCGCGCAGCCGGGCGTTCCAATGTCAACGAAAATCTTCGCGTGGGCGCTTTTCGTGAAGAGTTCCGACTGCACGACGTGGCACTGCCCGCAAACGTTACCCACCCAGGAGATCCCCGGCGGCGTCGCGCCATGGTTGCCGTGGCAGTCGTTGCACGTGGGAGCCGAGAGGTCACCTTTTTCCACCATCATTTTCCAATGGATGCTTTGCCTGTACTTCTGAAGTTGATCGGTCGGGATCCGGTACGGGTCCATATACTTTGCATCCGCGTGACAGGACCCGCATGTCTCTGCGACCTTGAGTGGATGGACGCTCGACCTCGGATCCGACAGCGGCTTGATTGCATGGGCCGTATGGCAGCTCGCGCAGGTCGCCACCTTGGGATCGTCAAGCTCCATGAGCCGCCGACCGTGCACCGATGTCGCGTACTCGGCCACCTGATCCACCCGCAGGGACGGATTATACTGCTTCATAAATCGTGCATCGGAATGGCAGCGGCCACAGACCTGTGAAATCTGCTGGTGCTTGGGCTTGCCGATGTAGCCCTTGGCCGGATCCATCGCCTCCATCCCCGCTTCGTTCGCGTCGCCACCGTGGCACGAAACGCAGCCGAAACCCTTCGCCGCGTGAATGCTCTCCCCAAACTCTCGTACGGGCGCGGCGAGGCGCTCGTCGCCGATCTCCGCGTGACAGGCGATGCAGCTCTCAGCCGGTGGCTGGGCCCCGACTGGCAGCGGCGTGAACAACACCAAGAGGCCCGGCCAGACGAACACGCCGTATTTCACGATAGCCATCATTGGTTTTGTCTCAATGTTTGAAGATAGGCCACGAGGTCGGCTATCTCCTCCGAGCGGAACTGCGGCCACGTACGCTGCTCGGTCTCGGTCTGCTCTTGCATTCCCAAAGCGTGGTTCCACATCACGGAGACGACGTCAACGGGCGTGGGGACGCGCTTGGATCGGGCCAGGTCACCCGCGCTTTTCCCGCCCTTGCCGCGGATCGAATGGCAGCTCAGGCATCCCTTGGCCTGGACCACCTTTTCTCCTCTACCGGCATCGCCGGGCTCGGCAAAGTATCGCACGGAGTAGAGGTAGGCGACGAGATCGGCCATCTCTTGAGGCTCGAGCTGGGGGACGGGAATCCCCCCGCCCCGCATCGCGTTGATCATCCCTGGGGCCTTGTTCCACATCACGGCTGCAAACTCGGTGAGACTCCGGTGAACGCCTCGCTCGCTGAGGTCCGGCCCCACCCGACCGCCCTTTCCCCCGACGCTATGGCACACACGGCAGTCCTTTTCCACGAAGAGCCGACGTCCCTCCTCGGCGCTGCCGGGGAGGATGTACAGTGACTCTTCGCTCGGTGCCGGCGAGGCGGATTTGACGTACGCGATCAGGTCGTTGAGCTCCGAGCCCTTGAAGGTGGGGCGCGTGATTCCGCGAGCCTGCATCGCCTCGGCCATGGCGGGGCCGTGGTTCCACATGGCCGTCGCCACAAAAATCGGCGAGCCATACTGCTTGAGGAAGTCGAGGTTCGGGCCGACCACCCCGCCGGTCCCACCCACTTGATGGCAGACAACGCAGCGTTTCTCGACAAAGAGTCGTTGGCCTGCCTCGACATTGCCTGGCGGATCGAAATAATTCAGCGTATAGAGAAAGGCGATCAGGTTGGCGGTCTCTTGGGAATAGAGGTGCGGGCGGGAGATTCTGAACTCCCGCATCCGCTCGGCCATGCGAGGAAGGTGGTTCCACATGGCCGCACCAAGATCATAGAAGGACCGGGGACGCGGGATACGGCCGAGGTCGGGTCCGATCTGGCCACCCACCCCATTCACGGCGTGACATTGGATACAACCCTTGATCCGGAAGACCCGCGAGCCGGCGATCGGGCTCTGCGTCGGGCTGAACAGCTCCTGCGCCGAAACGGACCCCGCAAAACATAGGAGAAACGCCACCATTGCGACAACGCACCTGGTGGCCTGGTTCATCCCACCCTCCACCGAACGAGTAAGAACCGGCCGGGCCCGTGGCACCGCCTAGTCTTTGCCAAGGGCCACGCGCAACGTGCTACGTGCTGATCAACGCGCCCCCCGGGTTCGTATCCTAGCTTGTCCTGTTATACTGCGCAATCCGCGGGAAGACGGTCTGAGCGCTTGGACCTTACTATCGCTCCCGGAGCAACGACGGCCTTACCTCTGCCCGAATCTGTATGCCGTCATGAAGTTTTCGCTTCCCCGAGCTCGCTTGCTTTCCAGGGCGGGAGAATTTTTATGAGGACACCCAAAATGATGAATGGAAGAATCAGGAATGCCAGCGCTACAAGCAGTCCTTCGACCCCCATCACCTCCATCTTGTATGTTGTCAGCCCCCGGAAACTTTTTGAAAACAACTGACCTCCAATGACCACATTCCATCTCGTGCTAAAGATGCCGAGTTGAATTAAGATCGCCGACACAAAATAGAGAAGCTTTCTCAGTTCCTGGTCAAACTTCATTGATTTTACCGCAACGAGAATGCCCGCGGGTATGAGCATCCCGAGGAGAATCTGAATCACGACCAAACTAATCAGTAGCTTATCTGCAATCAATGTCCCCAGTATCTGGATCGATTCCTCACTCTCGTAGAGGCGATGGATAAAATCCAGTGCCTCAAGGGAGAAATCAACAATCACCGCATAAAAGAGGTAGGACGAAAGGGTGTCAAGGCATTTCATGTCTATTCTTCCACCCTTCAGCGGAATCAACACCATATATAACACGATGACGAGCGCAATTCCTGAAACAATGGCAGACATGAGGAACACAATCGGCATCAATACACTACTCCACCACGGATTTGCCTTCACCGACCCAAATATAAAACCGACATACCCGTGGAGGAGAAAGGCCGACGGGATGCCAATGATCGTGATCGTTCTCACAGCCTTCATGTCAAATTCCACTGCCTTTTCGCTGACGTCCCTCGAAAACAATGAAAGGATCCCGTGGATCCAACTCATGGGGAATTTCTCTTCCCTCGACCACACGACAAGATCCCGCCGGTATTCAAACCACATTTCCAGCAGAAGGACACCCATCAAATACCACAAATACACGAACCCGAACATGGCCATTGCCGAACTGAAATGTGGTGTGAGGAATATCTCATACGCGCGTTCGGGCCGGCCAAGGTGTGCTTGCAGTGGCAATGGCGCAACCAAGAGAAAGGCCAGCGCCGTCAGAAGGGAAAGTCGATACACCGGCTGAACGTTTTTTACATTGAACACCTTGACCAGGGATGCAAGGATAAACGCCCCCGCAACAAGTCCGGTCACGTACGGATACACCACAATGAGAATCGACCAACGGATTTCAAGCTCGTTGGGATAAATGAATCCGCTGACGCTGCCCAAGAGTTCGTATAACGTGTGAAATGAGTCAGGACTCATCGTACCTCTCCATCAAGATCGGCATAGTACACCTTCGGATGCGTATTGAGATGTGGCTTGAGGACATGGATCTTATTCATGCGTTCAAATCTGACAAGCCGGCTCGCCCTGTTCTTCAAATCACCAAAAAGTCGTGCGCCTGTCGGACATACCTCGACGCAGGCGGGCAGCATCCCCTTGACAATCCTGTGGTAACAGAACGTGCATTTGTCGGCAGTCCGAGTCTTGGGATGAAGGTATCGTGCCCCATAAGGACACGCCTGAATGCAGTATCCACATCCAATACAGCGCTCACTGTCAATCAACACAACGCCATCTTCTGTGGAAAATGTGGCTCCCACAGGACAGACCTGCACACAGGGAGGATTCTCACATTGATTGCACAGTTTGGGGACAAAAAAGCTCCTCAGGATATCAGCTTCCTCCACCATTTCCTTTGGGCCATCGCTTCCATTCGCGATGTTCTCCACGTGCACACTCTTATCCTTCTTTATGACGTACCGCTCCACCCATGTGCGTGTAAAGAATGGCTCTGGGGGAACGTCGTTCTCAACGGTGCAGGCCTCAACACACCTGTTGCAGCCTATGCATTTATCCACGTCGATTCCCATCGCATACCGGTGTTTCGTGGGATCATACCCCTCTATTGTGGATTTGCCATTCGCATTTGTACTTACGGGTGCATCCGGATTCGTACCTGCAATGACGTTTTTTACCCCATTCCTGGAAAACACGCAGGTAGAAAGAAACCAGAGCAAACCTTTCAGAAAGCCCCTGCGATACATTACGCGGCCCCCGGCATATGAGGATAATGACACTCCCAGCACAGATACCTCTCCCCGTGCGTGGACAGGTCTATCTTCGGCGCATCCTTTCGTTTGGATCCTTCGCGATGACATTTCCCACAGAATTCCCTCGTATCAGGCTTGGTTGGCTTGACACGACGTGGGCTCACCCTATGTTGTCTCGGGGTTTTGTGACATGTCGTGCAACTCACGAGTGCATGGTGTGAAACCGCCTTGGTCCTGGCAATTTGTGCGTGACAGGCCGAACATTCCTTTGGAACTGTCGGGGGTTCCGGATGATGAGGATTATGACACGTGATACAGGGCTTCAGTGGATTGTGGATAGTCAAATTTATTTGCGGAAAGCCTGTCGGTCTCGACGCATCGTATGCATGACAGAGAGGACAGAACTTCCTTTGCCTCGGCGCAAACGGCTTGACCGTCATTGGGTCTTCGGTATGCATCGCCGCGGGTCCATGACACGACTCACAGGATAGACTCTTATGAAAACCTTTTCCCTTCACCGTTGCTATATCTTCATGACATCCACCACAGACGACCGCACCTGCGAACTTTACCTGTTTTGCCACTTCCCTTTCTATCGTCGATTCTTGGTGTAGTCGTGTTTCGATGAGAGAGGGAGGCAGTATAAGATATCGCAGGACTAATGTCCCCCCGATTACGATGACAAAGACAATAGCCAGTCTTCGTATCTGCTCGGGGATTCTCTCGAACATAGCTTTAAGCGTCTCTCTCACTCTCACATTGTATCGAAGCAAAATTTTGCCGCCGGCCCATCCTCTTGATCCTCGACGAGCCCCTCGAACTTGTTGGTTGCCGTCTTGTTTCGGGCTGAATTTTGCAAGGGGGGTGCCACGAACACGTCGGCTCCCTTATAGGCCGCAAGCCTTTGATTTCCAAGTACATTGGCAGCGTGTCGCGGACCAAAGGAAACCAGGGTTGAGACAGAGATGTCCCACCAAAGCGGCGGCTTCTGAAATGAATTACCGGCAGAACGTTGTAAAAGACATGTAGTTACCTGAGTGAGGCAGAAGTGTCGCAGATGAGATGCTTGTCGCCCACCTCGGTGCCTGACTGTCATCCAACCACGAGACCTACTTGCTGGCGGGTCCCGCAGGGGGCTCGGATGGAGGACGAGGCGTTGAGCCGCGCACGCGGTCGAGCATTTGCTTTGCGGTTATCGCGTATTCATTGCCGGGTTGGGCGGTTTTGATGAGTTGTTCCCAGACCTTTACCCCCTCGCGAGGTTGGACCTTCCCCTGAAAAAAAACCAGCCCCTTCTCGAAGAGGGCGTGCGGGTAATTGGGCTTCATCGCCAAGACCTGGTCAAAGGTCCGGATGGCCTCGTCGAAATGTTGACCGCGGGCCAGCAGCACCCCGATCTGCGTCCGCGCCTCCAGGTTTTCGGGGTCGCGGTCCAAGATGTTTTTGTAACCCTCTAGCGCTCGCCGAAAATCCCCCCGATCTAAAGCCGCATTCGCCTCTTCCAGGGATGAGGGGGGCCCGACTGCCCTTTCCACAGCGGGAACACCGCCGGTGACCCCCATTCCCTCATCGCGCGACGTCAACGACGAGCCTAGGAAAAAGCCGATCGCCACTCCGACCAACAAGATAAGTGCGGCGGGAATCAGCAGGCCGAGGCGATGTGAAACAGGCGCAGGGCGGGTCGTTTCGGCCCTGGCCGCAGCCGGCCTCCGCGAGGGCTTGGGTCGGCTTTTCGCGTGGCGTTCCTCTTCCTGGAGCAGGCTTGCCGCCTGCATCTCGTACGTGGCCCGGGCCTTTTCAAATTCCTCCTGCGAGAGCGAGCCCGTTTCACGCTCCAACTCGATCTCCCGGATCGCTTCGTATAGCTTCTCTCGCTGTATCCTGAGATCGTCACTCCCTTCACCCGGCTCTGTCTCCGCGGACCCACCCTTTTGGCTCCACAGGGGATAGGTCACAGCAATAACCGCAGCAATAGCGATGAGGAGTGCGATGATGTAAATCACGACAGGTTCCTGTAGGTGTCTTTAGCCCCGATCCGAAATTGTCCCCCGACTAACACCGTCTGAGCCGCTTTGGACAAACCCTTATACCTAGTGGCGTCCAGGAGCGTACCCAGCTGACGATCTAATCCCCCCTGCCGGGGAAGTCGGACCGGGGTTAGGACTGATCCTGGGCCATCTCGCGGCGGACTTTTTCCAGGTAGGCGGGGTCCACGGAGGCACGACCTGTCGTCGCAGGCCGCTGCCGCCAGCGTTTCAAAACCACCAAGAGGCCCACCGCGCCGCCCGCGAGGCCGAGGAAGGGAAATAGCCACACTAAGAGGTTGAATCCTTCTTTCTTGGGAGCGAGCAGGATCCATTCCCCATACCGCTCCACGAAGTACGCCTTGACCGCCTCGGGGCTCTCCCCGGCCTCGAGCCGCTCTCGGATCAAGTCCCGCATCTGGTTCGCCATCTGGGAAGGGGAGTCGGCCACGGAGAGACCCTGGCAAACCGGGCAGCGGAGCTCGGTGGCGATCTGCTGAACCTGCTTTTCCAACGAGGCAGCGCCGAGCGGGAAGACAACGGACATCACGAGCATGAGCATGCCAAGGTGTATTGCTCCACGGCGACGCGTCCTGCTCGGTCGACGTTGCTCGACTTCCCACTTTCTACGACCCACGGTCATGCCCCCCTTTCGAGTCACTGGCCCGCGGGGCTTGTTGGAGAAGCGATTCGAGTTGCGCCGAAAGGACGCCTGCCGTCACGGCGCCGACATGTTTGTAGGCGATCCGGCCTGCCTTATCGAGAACAAAGGTCTCGGGAATCCCGTAGACGCCATAATCAATGGAGATCTTTCCCCCAGGATCAGGTCCGTTCGGAAAGGTGAATTGAAACCGGTCCATGAATTCCTTGGCCGCCTTCTCTGTATCCTGGACATTGACCCCGACCACCACGACATCTTTGTCCTTGTAAGCACGCCATGCCGCTTCGAGAACCGGGGCCTCCTCGTAGCAGGCAGGAAAACACCAGGAGGCCCAGAAATTCACCACGACCACTTTCCCTCGAAGTCCCTCCAACTTGAGATGCTCCCCATCGAAGAGGGTCAACGCAAAGGGGGGTGCCGGCTTCGCGATCAACGGGGAAGGAACATTCCTCGGGTCAGTCCAGAATCCGTAGGCCAACAGAAGCAACAAGGGAACGACCGACAGCGGAACCAAAACCTTCTTCACGGCTTCTCCCCCGCAGAGGCCGCGAACCGGGAGCGAGCGGGCCATAGCGCGATTAGCGTCCCGAGCGCCATGATTATCCCGCCAATCCAGATCCAGGAAACCATGGGGTTCACCAACACCTTGACAACGGCCCAGCTCCCTTCCCGGTCGAAGCTCCCGAGAATCAAGTAGAGATCCTCCTTCAGGCCGATCCAGTAGTCCACCTCGGCGATGGGCTCTTGCTGTCTTTCATAAAACCGCAGGCCGGGCCTCATGTGTCCCACCTCGTGGCGGTCATTGAGGATCGTGAAGATCCCCTGCACTTTCACGTGGGTCGGCCCCTCGCTCCCGGCCAGCCGATCGAAGCGGACCTGGTAGCCGCCCACATCGAGCACCTCCCCCTTATTGAGCATCTTCTCCCGCTCCATCTGAAAGGCGGAGGACGAGGCGATCCCAATGGCCAACAATGCGACTCCCAAATGGACGATGAATCCGCCATACCGGCGCCTGTTTCGGCTGAAGAGCTGCCCCAGGGCCCGGAGCGGCCCCTCGCCCGCGGTCCTCTGCCTGGCCCGGATTCCCCGGTAGTACTCCTGAACAACGATCGCCGAGACAAAGACCGCCAGCGCATAGGTGGCCACGACCCACGGGCCTCGAATGCCAAACACGAATGTCACACCTCCGGCAGCAAGTCCCACAATACCCGGACCCATCAGATTACGCCGCACGCTCCCCCACGACCCCCCCCGCCAGGGAATCACGGGCCCCACGCCCATCAGAAAGAGAAGTCCCAGCCCGAGTGGAGCCGCCACATAATTGAAATACGGGGCGCCGACACTCACCTTGACTCCACGAACGGCCTCGGCCAGGAGGGGAAAGACCGTCCCCAAAAAGACGGTAAAACACAAGGTGATCAACAGGAGATTGTTGAACAGGAAAGCACTCTCTCGGGACAAGAAGGAATCCACTGCCCCTTCGGTTCTGAGTTGATCAGCGCGATAGGTCAGCAGGGTCACCGTGGAAAGGAGGATCACGGCAAGAAGGGCCAGGAAGAAATAGCCCACGGCCCCCTGGGTGAAGGCATGGACCGAATTCAGGATGCCGCTGCGGGTCAGAAACGTGCCGAAAATGACCAGGGCGAAGGTGAGCGAGATGAGGGTGAGGTTCCAGACTTTGAGCATCCCGCGCTTCTCCTGGGTCATCACCGAATGAATGTACGCCGTCCCGGCAAGCCAGGGCATGATCGAGGCATTTTCCACCGGGTCCCAGGCCCAGTACCCTCCCCATCCCAACACGTGGTAGGACCACCAGCCGCCGTAAATGATCCCGCTGGTCAGGAACACCCAGGCGGTCACCGCCCACCGCCTGGTGATGTACAGCCACTCTTCGCTCAGGCGGCCGGTCATCAAGGCGGCCATCGCAAACGCGTACGGGACCGTGAAGCCGACATAGCCGGAGTACAGTAAAAGGGGATGGACGAGCATGCTGGTATCTTCCAGCAACGGATTGAGCCCCCGCCCCTCAGCAGGGACCGGGAAGTGAGTTTCAAAGGGATTCGCGGGGATCAGCATCACGAGAAGGAAGAAGGCGGATATGCCCATCAGGACGGCACTCACGTACGGGATGAAATCCCGATGCTTGCGTCGATACATCAGGACCACCTGCGCGGCTAACACGGCCTGCATCCAGGCCCAGAGCAAGAGGGAGCCTTCTAAAGCGCCCCAGAGGCCGGCGATCTTGTACCAGACCGAGTAATTCCGACTGCTGTTAAATGCGACGTACTCAATAGTAAAGTCGGACGTGATGAGGGCATACTCCAGGCTGAGCAGGGCGATGGACACCAAGGCGCAGTGGACCAGGACGGCCGTATAGGCGGACTCCAGGAGGACGCCACTCTGACGTCGACGGCCGAAGACCGCCGCCGCCGCCCCATAGAGCGCGACCACGAGCCCAATCCAGAGGGCAATGTTTCCAAGTTGCGCCGTCACCGCTTGAACCTTTCTCCTCTATGATCGTTAACCGACGACCGAAAAGCAAGGGTGACTCGTGGCTAGTGTTTTTCTCACCAACCACTGGCCACCAATCACTAACCACGATTGAGCTCTGAACCCTGAACCCCGCTTTAGTCCTGCCTGATCAGTGACCGATAGAGTTCCCGTGGCGAGGGCTGCTCCGCCGAGGGGGGCCGGTATTCTTCATTGTGCTTCGCCATAATCAGATCCGCATCAAACACCCCGTCGGCTCCAATCTGTCCCTCAACAATGGCCCCGGCGCCCTCCTTGAACAGGTCCGGCGGAATCCCCTTGAAACGCACCGGCACCTTGGCGCCACCATCCGTCAACTGAAACTCGTAACTCAACGCCGCCGGCGTGTGCACCAGCGATCCCTCGACCACCATGCCTCCCAGTCGAATCCGCTGCCCCGATCGCGTCAGTTCCCGTGCCTGCAGCTCGCTCGGGGTGTAAAAGTACACCAACGCCTGCTCGGTCCCCGTCCAGATCAGGTAGCCCAGGGCCCCTAGGATAATCACCCCACCAATCAGCAGCCGCCGGCTTCGCCCACTCATGTCACTTCCTCCCGCACTGCCGCCGCCCGGTCAAGGTGTGTCCGCCACTTCCGCAGCCGCGCGGCCAGACTCCACCGGTACCCGATCAGGGCGAGCGCCGCTAGGCCGTATGCCAACCCAATGTATCCCCAGGCCCCCATCTAGCCCCCCAAGACCTCTGCTTCCACCGCCTCTTCCAACACCACCAGCCGCACCCGTCGCAACAACAAGTAGAGGTACAATGTGACGAAGGCCCCCAGGTTGACCATCAGCGGCAGATACAGCGCCGGATCAATCGCCCCCCGCTCCAAGGAGGACGGCTGGTGGAGCGTCCGAAACCACTTTACCGCCATGTGGGTGAAAATTATATCAAAGAAGCCCAAGATCCCCACGACCGCCGCATATCGCCCCGCCCGGTCCCGGTCGTCCACCACCGAGCGCAGCATCAAATAGCCCACATAGATGAGGAACAACACCGCCGTCCCTGTCAGACGCGCATCCCAGGTCCACCACACCCCCCAGGTCGGCTTGCCCCAGATCGACCCCGTAGCTAACGTGATCCCGGTGAAGACCACGCCCACCTCGGCCGAGGCATGGGCCAGGCGATCCCAGCTCCGGGTCCCCCGCAACAGATAGGCAACGCTGGCCACGAGCACCACCGTGAACGCCAGGTAGGCGGTCATGATGCTTGGCACATGCACGTACATGATCCGCTGCACCTCCCCCTGCACCGCATCGGGCGGGGCCTGCACCAGCCCCAACCAGAGGCCGATCGCCAAGAGCGCTCCGGCCCCCACCCCCAGGATCCTCGCCAGTCGATCCATGGTCAGTCCTCCATCACGAAAGGAAAGGTCAGATAGCCGAGTACAACAAAGACCACATCAAAGCCGATCAAGAGGCGAAGCCAATGCGCTTCGGCCCACAGGCTCTCTCCGGCCAGGGCGAGGTTCGTCAAGCGACCCGCCGCGAGAAGAATGGGCACCATGAGCGGAAAGAGGAGCAAGGGCAATAACACCTCGCGGGCCTTCAAGTGAGCGGTGATCGCGGCGAAGAGGGTTCCGATGGCCACAAAGCCGAGCGTCCCCAAGAGCAGGATCGGAACGAGGGGCCCGATGACGGGCAACACATCGATATGAAAGAAGAGTCCGAACATGGCCACGATCGCCAGTTCGGTTGCCCACATCAGACCGCACCCGATGAGGACTTTGCCGAGATAGAGTCCCCCCAGGTCCCCAGGGGTGAGCCGGAGAAACTCTAGGCAGTCATTTTCACGCTCGATCTGAAAGGTGCGGGCCATCCCCCACAGCCCGGTCAAAATGAAGGCCAACCAGAGGAGCCCCGGCGCTGCTTGGCGCACCTGTGCTTCGGTCGAACCCACGGCAAACCGAAACAGGAAGACGAGCAGCGCGCTGAAGAAGAGGAGTGTGTTTACCCCCTCGCGACTCCGGGCCTCGATGCGAAGATCCTTGCGCAGGATCTGTCCCGTAAGCTTCAGAAAGCTCACCGCCCTAGCCCCTCAGCTCGCAAGGTGTACACTTCCTGAAACGCCGCCAGTGTCAAGGTCTCCCGCGGCTCATCCAGAATCAGCCGGCCCCGTGCCAGGATGCCCAGCCGGGTCGCCAGCTTGAAACCGTCCAGGAAGTTGTGGGTCGCCATCACCGTCATGCCCCCCCGCGCCTGATGCTCCTGCAGGACCGCCTCGAGAACCTTCGTGGCCTCCCGGTCCAGATTCGTGTAAGGTTCGTCCAGCAGCCACAGGTTCGCCGGGTTCAGCATCAACCGGGCCACCATGACCCTCCGCTTCATTCCACTCGACAGCGTCCGCACCCGCTCATCCGCCACCGCCCCCAGCCCGACCCGCTCGATTGCCTCCGCAATAACCC
>JBFHXD010000068.1:0-12626 GCA_041599135.1 Methylomirabilales bacterium (SeqCode)
CGTGCAAGCAAGAGCAGGGCCAAACTGTTCGAGACGGCAGAGAGGCCTGCTCCTCTCTTTTTAGACACACTTGGACTCCTTGAGTTCCCATCCGATAGTCATGGAAGGACCCTGAGTCAGAGGAGACCTCACTTGTGGAGAATACCTAACTCCGAGGAGGGCGACGTAGCATCAGGCCCGATCAGGGGGCTGGGAAAGCGCCGCAAGCCGCGCCACAAGAACGACGTCCCCGAAAAATGAAGCCGCGCAAGGGGTTAATGAAAATCCTCCTCGCCGAAACGCAAGCTCCAGCCGGTGGATCGAGGATCCACTGCGATCGTCTTATCAAATCGCCCTACGAGGCGTGGTCCGAACTGAGTGTCCACGTAGGCCCTGGCCACGATTCGATGCTGCCCAATATCCAGATTCGCTGGTTGCGCCTCATTGGGCCCAAGCCAGACGGAGGGGGTGGAGTTCTGCGGCCCCGGATCGGCATCGATGTACACGGCAACCCGCCATCGGGTTGCGTTCGCCAGCTCCCCTCGGGTGGGATCGCCGAGATACTGCCCGGGTACCGAAACGCCCGGCTGCTGGGGATACCCTGTTGCCACGGGCTGCGCAGGGGGTGACGCTACGCTGGGAACACGCTGCTCCTGCTCTTGGATCGCGCCACCAACAATGGCGCCGGTCACCCCACCAATTGCCCCCCCAATCAGGGCCCCGGTTCCGGGATTGCCCCTCTGGCTGCCGATGATCGCCCCGGTCCCGGCACCGATGGCCGCTCCGGTCAGCGTTCCCTTCTCCCGGGTCGTCGCCGGTCCCCCGGCACACGCACTCACGAAGAGGAGTCCTGCCATCAACGGTGCAATCATCCTTGGCCTCATCTGCCTTCTCCTTCCCCAAAACGCCCCCTGTGCAGAGGCGGCCTTGGGTTTGTCACTGGACTGTCAATAGTAGTGTCGCTGCCAATGCCCGTCGACCCAGAGGTGAACCTGCCTCATCACCTGATTAGACGAAGGTTCCTCTAAAGTTGTTCAATGGTGAACGCCGCGGATAATTACTTGCCGTATTCAGGCGGGGGACACCAGCGTAGGGGGGATTCTCACCGGCCATGAGGAAAATCCCCACCACTATGCCCATTATCTCCGAGAACCGGTGCCCTAATTTGGACGACTTAGCGTTGGCATTCCGCTTGCTTCAAAACCACTCGAAATACGATATTTGCTCGATGAAAAGGAGGGCATAACGGCGTGCCATCGCCAAATCAAATAAACCCGCGTTCGGGGAAGTACCGGTGCAGCGACTGTGGCTTCGAGATTTTGGTGAACAAGGGGGGAAGGTTTCCCCTCTGCCCTGTTCATCCTCACCCGGCCGCATGGCAATTGGTTCGCGAGGTGACTCATGCGGCTCACAAAGAAACCGTCGCCCAGCGATAGCGGGGACCCGTTTTACACCCTCCGTCCCTTAGCAGAATCACTCCATCAACGGATTGTTTGATCTCCCCCAAAATCCCTACCGTTCATCCTGATAAGACAGTACGGCGGCGGTCGACGCCTCGATCTAGTCGAGGAGCTGTTGGAGAAGGGCGCCGATCAAGAAGAAGTCCTTGCCGACGTCCTCAGAAAGGAACCGCAGGCCATGCAACACGTCATGGCCTTCGGAAGCGGTCAGGACCCACATCACTTCCGCTTCCACCGGGAGGCGGGTGACCCACGAGGGGACCTCCACGGTCAGGCGTGTTTGGGGGGCAAAGGCCTTGGGAAGACTGATCATCAGGCCCCCATCGCTGACATTCTCGGCCCGGCCTCCCAGGCGCGTGCCAGGGGGGATCACACACCTGACGTCAAGCGTGATCGGGATGCGGAGACAGGCCCGGGGGGTGGGACCGGCTTGCAAGCTCAGGAGATCATTCCAAATACACGAGTCGATCCCGTCCCATGTCGTGAAGGACATGCCCATTCGGCTGGTCGGGTCTTGGGCCATCCAGACCACGACGGCCTCGACCTTTGCGATGCGGTCCCCTGCAAGCAGGCGGAGGCTCGTCGGGGTCTGCGGAGCCAGGGGCCGCGGGGCTTCAAGCATCAGCCCACCCAAGCTCACATTCTGGGTAATACCGACGGTACGGTAGCCGGGCATCGCCTGGCTTTCACAGAGGACCGGCAAGCGAAGCGGGAATCGGGGATGTCGGCGAGTTGCAGTATGCCCCATGTCTCTCACATGTCCTCCCAGCGCCAGACGTTCCAGCGACTCACTTCACGGACGCGATGGTGTATCGATGACCTCCGGGGAGGACAATCGCTCCCCTATAAGGTGTATATCGGACAGAAAAATTGAAAGGTTCAAAAGGTGAGACAAAGTGGCAGCATCGTGTCAGGATTGGCGAGAGCAAACCCCGGAGCGCTCAAGTTCCGATGAGGATTGAACCTGCTCAGGGAGATGAGGACAGCGTGGAAAGGCGATCGCCCGAGTGTTCCTCTGGGAGGGTAACCGAAAAGAGGTTTAAAAATCTCTGAGGGGCGAGCGGCCCCCGCAGGAATTCAATCCCGTGGCGAATCAGGCTGGGACGATCGTCCGCATCAGCAACCCATCGCACCCTGCCGCGAATTCGGTCCGGATGCGGAGCATGAAGCATGATCTCGACGCGGGTGTGCGCGGGGACCTCCTCGGGAAGAAAAACCATCACTCCGGCTCGGCTGATGTCCGCGGTCTGACCCTCCAAGGGCGGGCTGTTGCTCCTGCCGACTTGGCATGAGATGGGCCGCGCGAGAGGGAAGCGGTACATTTCCCGTTGTTGCGAAGATCTTTCCTGGTGAAGCGCCCTAAGGAGGGACTCATAGTACGTGGGCGAGAGGCGAATAAATTCGACGCCGTGATAGTAGAAGCTTCGTTGGCCTCCTGCGCGTACCCAGACAACCCGGGCCTCGACTTCGATCACTTCTGGTTCCGCAAAAATGACGAGGCCAAGCGGCCCTCCCAGATGGAGCGTCGTCGGCAGCTTCAGGCAGGCACAGTGTTCTCCCAAATCTTCGGTCCAGCCCATTCCTGTTGACGCACGCTCGTCCTGGTCCAATTTCTTATAAAGTACTGGGACCTGAATCGGATGTCGTAGGGACCGCTGTCGCATGTTGCGAATTTCCCTGCAACATCAGTGCCAGCGTCGCGTGTGCGCGTTCCGTGTGACGCACGTCGTGGGTGCTCTCCATGACGCTTCCTTCACGTGTTCGCCGACAGCCATGGCACGCGCAGGTCGAGTCGCTCACCCGCGACGCCCTCCGTGTTGGAATTCGTATTCGCAGTCTCCGGACAATCAACTCCGTCGTTGGATCGCATTCCTCTTCTTGATCCTGCTCCTCGCCGCGCGACCTACATTGGTCGTTCCTGGACGGGGGAAGTATACTTCCGCCGGTGGCGCAGCGCGCCACGGAGTGGGTGGCACTCGACCTCTGCCGAACGGACTGGTCGCGGGTACCCGGATTCTGAACAGGGTGAGTCGGGCGATGTCGGGAGGAGGCTGGCGGGACGGGGACGGAAAAGGTCCCCCCGCGAAGACCGTCGGAAGCGATGGTGGCCTCGTGAGGGGCAAGGGAACGGTCGATGTTGAAAAATTCTGTGAGGATCCCTATGCTTGGGTTAGCATCTGACCGCAATCAGACCCGTCCGGCAGCCCATCCCCTGGACGGTGTAGGGGCCGACCAATGAACATTATCGGCGCCGGGCTCGTCGCCGTTGGCGCGTATCTGCTCTACTCGTGGTCTGAAGAGCGTCGCAGGCTGATGGCGACGGGAATCTGGCATGAGCTCAGTTGGACAGGAGCATATCTTGAGCTTGCCGTCTCCATCGCGGTGATCATAGCTGGTGTGACGTTGGTGATCTGACAATTGGAGTTTCCTCCCCCCGCGGGCTGATCTACCACAGAGAGAGAAGGAGAAACAGAAAAGCGACAAGAAAGATGACAACCACCGCGATCATTGCCTGTCGCGCGGCACCGAGGCCCCCGGGGGTCACCGCGTAATGAACGACCAGTGCAAAGGGATACCCCACAGATAAAATAATGGATATCCCCAGGGCCACTTTGGGGATTGTGAGATTTTCGATCCCTACCGACGGGACGACGAAGACTCCCACAAAAGCGACAACCATCGCGATGAGGGCCATGATGTCCGCAGGAAGGAGCCACCCGCGAGGGCCCCTTTCGAGCAGCGTGATCGCCCTGAAAACCCTCCATGTCACCGCCCCGATTTGCAGGGCGATGAGAATAGCCGCGACGGTCCAGATTTCTGACAGCTCTATCGCCATCGATGACCTCAACCGACACAGGTGACCGGGTGTGTCCTGGGACCGGTACCATGGCTCGGAGTTCGTGTCAAGCGCGATGCGCCGCGTGCCTCCGGCCCGGCCGGGTTGAGTCCGGCTTCTCATGTTTCCTGACCATGGTGGCGATTCAGCTCGATCAGAGGTATTTTCCGAGAAGCTTCTTTGCGCTGCGTGTCGCATCAGCCGACGACGTATCCGCACACTTCTCAGCGACATCTCTGTAGGCGGCTTCTTCCTCTTCTACTGCCTCCTTGCGGCGTGTCACGACCCAACCAGTACTCACGCCGCTCACTATCGTTCCCAAAGTAGACAATGCTCCCGGGAGCCATGACTCGCGGATAAACAGCAAGATCGCGCCGATCAGGAAAATGGTGATCGCCGAACCGAACGCAAACAAGAGAATGGTCCAGAGATTCCTCCATTTGACGAGGTTCTGATGCCTCTCTCTGGCATACTCACAGGGGAAAAGCAGATTGCCAGCCATCTACGTCTCTCCGTGTCATTAGGGTTTACGAGCTGACCCTCCTCGTGGGTTTTGGCGTGAATTGTGTCAGGTTTGCCTACGTTGATCAACTCGATCGTGAGGCGGAGAGACTCAATCGATGTAGCTCGGAAAGGAGGAGAGGTGTGGATGCCCTTCGTGTTTGAGTAAGCTTAGGGTGAGGAGTACGAGTGCCGCCGTGGACCTGGCGGAGAAGGTCTCTGGCCTGATTGAGACTTTTCCGGCCAAGGGCCACTCTCACCTCGTCGACCAGTTCAGGGGAGCATCCCTATCGATATCCTTGAATATTGCCGAGGGCAATGGGCGATGGCATGCGAAGGAACGAAAGAACTTCTTCTGGATCGCGAGGGGGCCTGTCTTCGAATGCGTGCCTCTGCTCGAGCTGTGCAAACGTAAGAAGCTAATAACGGACAGCCAGTTCACCAGCCTAAAGGCTGAGCTAGAGGTTTTGGCCAGGATGCTGAGTGCGTTGATCAAGGGAACGGGCAAGCGTAAGGACTAGAGCAAGAGCAATGAAACAGTAGATCAATAGACCGCATTGTCGCATTCTCGCAAATCCCTGATGTCTAATGCTCTATTGCTCGAATGCTCCAAGGCTCTGCAAATGTAAAAAGCCCGGGGATTTCCCGGGCTTTTTCATTTGCTGGTGGAGCTGATGGGATTCGAACCCCCGACCTCGTGACTGCCAGTCACGCGCGCTCCCAACTGCGCCACAGCCCCGAAAAAGAAGGAGAGCTGAGACATCCAGCTCCCGCGAGATTCTTCTTACCCCTCCCCCCTTGGGATGTCAAGGAAAAAGATGGAAAAGCGGAGGAGGGTGAATTTCCTTGAATTCCCCTATATGGTCGCTTATAAAGGAGCCTCGGAATAAATCCGAGAGAACGTTCGTTAAATTCAGACAGCGCACAGATCGTCCTATCTGCTGGGGCTGGACAACCACCTATTTATAATATACACAGTAAAATGAGTAGAGGTGAATACTCGGGAGATGCGCGGTTTACGTCCTCAGAGAGACTCTCGGCTGCCATGGGTGACCATGACGATTATTCTGGTCTGCCTTATGGTCCTCCCCGTCTGGGGACAGCTCCCTGCTCCCGAGACGAATCATGTCTCTCCCGACTTCACCCTTCCAGATCTGGACGGCAATCAGATCAACCTCTCGAACTACAGGGGGAAAGTGGTCCTCCTTAATTTCTGGGCCACCTGGTGCCCTCCGTGTCGTCTGGAGATGCCGACCATGGAGAAGGCGTACCAGAAGTACAGGCACAAAGGGTTCGAGGTCCTTGCGGTGAGCGTCGATGCCGGTCCAAAGAGCGCCGTGGAGCACTTCCTCCAAGAGCTCGGCCTGACCTTCCAGGTCCTTCTCGACCCCGACATGGAAACGCTCCGCACGTTTCGCGGTTTCTCACTCCCGACGACGTTTGTGATCGACCGGCACGGGGTCATCCGATCGCGGGAGCTGGGCTATCGCGACTGGACCGATGCCGAATCGACGAAACTCTTACAACGGTTGCTGAATGAGAAATCCTCGGTAAGGGAGGGGCCGCCAACGTGAAAAAACCATTCCTCAGATGGAGCGGGATACTCTCGCTGATCATTGGATTTACGGTTGCTTGGGTCGCCTGGAGTGCGGAACAGACACCCGAGGAGACCGTGCGCCAATACATCCAGGCGGTCTACAGCCGCAATTACGCGCAGGTGTATCCCCTGATCTCAGATGCGGATAAAAAACAGAAATCCCAAGAGGAATACCTCCACCTGCATGTGTCTTTCGGCGGAACAGCCCTGCAGCTCGCGGCCCAGCTCGCGTCGTATATCAGGTATGCACAGCCCCGCACCGACATTGACGGAGACCGGGCGACGGTCACGCTCGAGCTCATCCTCCCCAACGGCAACGATCCGAAGCTCCGCGAGCTCCTCTTGGATTTCGACGAAGAAGAGCTCCAGGCCCTCTCGCACGCTGAACAGGAAAGGATCTCGGCGGCCCTCGCCACCGCATATCAACGTGATGAACTGCCAGTTATTGTAGGGGAAGAGCGCTTCGAGCTTGTCAAACAGATGGACGGCTGGAAGCTTTTCCTCAACTGGGCTGGGACCGTGCTGGTCCGCTTTACGGGGGAAGTCATGAATGGACTGCCCTGGGACTTCGAGCCGATCCAGGGCGAAGTCCGGGCCCCGCCCGGAGAAATTCTCCGAGCCGCCTACCGGGTGAGGAACCGGTCGGACATACCGCTGTCTGGGAAGGCGCGGAGTGTGATCCATCCTGCGGAGGAATATCTCGAAATCATTCAGTGTTTCTGCTTCATCCAGCAGACGTTAGATCCGGGAGAGGAGTTGGACCTCCCGCTTGTCTTCCGGGTGAATGAGGGTGTTCCGTCGAGCGTTCAGACGATCGATGTCCATTACGAATTCTATCCCCTCGAGGATTTTAAACGGGAGTGGGAGAGACCGGCAGGCAGGTAAACGCGGTCTGTCTCACCGAGCCTGAACGGGGTGGACATAGATCTGACGGGCGATCTCCTCTCCCAAGGTACACTGCGCCCCCCCCACTTTGAGCGACATCGGTCCACCAAAGGGGGCCTTCTCCAGCAACGTGACCTTCACCTTGGGAAAGAGGCCTAACTTTCCGAGGTAGCGGAGCTTGTCCGGGCTCTGGGCTGCGATGCGTTGGATGATGGCATCGGTTCCTGGACTGAGTTCGCTCAGGGGAACATAGGCAGGTTGTTTTAATTCTCCCTCCTTGGTCGGGATAGGATCTCCGTGGGGATCGGCCACCGGATGACCGAGGAGCTCGGCAATTCGCTCCTCCAGCTCCTCGGAGATCACGTGCTCTAGCCGCTCTGCCTCTTCGTGCACCTGGTCCCACGGAAGACCCATCGCCTCGACCAGATACAACTCGAGAAGACGGTGGTGGCGGACCACTTCAAGGGCCATCCGTTTCCCGGCCGCGGTCAGCGTCACACCCCGATAGCGGGTGTGTCGGACCAAGTGCATGGCATGCAGCCGTTTGATCATTGCCGTGACCGAGGGGGCAGCCACATCCAACGCAAGCGCCAGGGCCTTCGTCGTCACCTTCCCTTCCGATTGCTCGAGAAGGTAGATGGCCTTCACGTAATCCTCAACGGCCTGGCTCACGGGCCGCAGTTCCATCATCGCTCCCGTACAGGGTGATCAACCATCGTCCCCTCACGCTGTGGGGTCGTCCGCCACGAGTCCTGCGAGATGAGGTTATAGGGGATGATCGGGATCTATAATACCGGCGTGCCCCAGCGCTGAGAGGGATACCAGCGGCACGGTTTAGACCCGCAGGCCAGCACTCTCCGGGGGGACATCAGGTCCAGTGGTGCGGATGGGCGCCCAAGCGCTCCGAGGAGAATGCGATGCAAAGACTACTTTCGTTTTTAGAATACCATAAATTTAGTGCGATCTAAAAACGAATTTTGCCTTCAGAGCCTTAGGATTCACGCAGGCAATCGCCAGGGAATCCGATCCTACCGTGCCTCAGAGGTTTGACAGGCCCCTGACGCGTTGCTATGTTCGCGGTGATTAATCTCATGCCTTTCCGCATGGTCTTCTGTCGGGGTCCGTGGGGATGCCATGGTGATATGGTCGGTCATCGTTGCCGTCCTTGGCGTCGGCGGAGTCGCCGCTTTGATGGCACGCAAGAGCCACCAATGGCCCCACTGGAGCCCAGAGCGGTTTTGGCTTCTGGGAATGGGGGCACTTGCTCCTGCCTGGTTGATTGCCTTCCTTGCTCTTTTGGCCTCTTCAGGGGAAGCCCTGCCTAAGGGTGCCTTTATCGGGTCATCATCTCTTCCCCTCATCGGCGTGATCGTTACGGACGCTGTAGTGAAGCGCCTTCGGGAGTCAGACCGAGACCATCACGGCATAATTTACTGGTTCCTCGGTGTCGCCGCGCTTCTGCCGGCCTGGGTCGTCGCCTTCCTCAGTGTGCATGCCGTGGCAAAATAGGAGAGCGCCCTAAGGGGGACTGCCTGATGGCCCTTGCCGAGATTTGTACCAAAGGGAAGTACAAAAGTTCCCTGGTGTGGAAAAGGGAAGGGCAAAGGGCCTATTGGTCAGAGCGGAGGTCAACCCGCTCGGTATCCTGGAGACAGAAGAGGTCGATGCGGACGTACTGCTCGGTGGGCTTGCCCTTTGGGTCGAAGAATCCACAAGGAGCATTGGTAAAGCCCGCATCCATGTAAATGTTCCATCGGGCCCCGTTTTCCGTGAAGGTGTAATGATACAGGATGTAGAGGACATCATGCCGGCGCAACTCAACCACCTTATCGACCGGGCGCTCCGGATTGCTGTAGCTTCTGAGTTCCAAGGCGTAGAACTGGAGATCGGTCCCCGGCCGATAGGTCGTCGCCTCCTCTTCAAGTTGCCATCGACTGTAGTCAGGGATTCTCACTCCCTCATCCGAGGCTCTGAGCGAAAGCGACCAGGATCCTGCCGGCAGGGAGCTGACCAGCAAGAGAAGGGCTGTGAGTCGGCGGAATCGATGAACGCCGTCGTGTAGCCAGGCGTGGCCTGTTCTACGAACCCTCTTCATAGAATCAAGCCCCCACTTCTACCGGGACCAGGGTAAGATCTCTTCACACCTGCCGTGTCCTTGCGCCTGGCAGGCCGGAGGCGAGGTCCTTTGCAGCCTCCTTGACACCCCCCGGTCCCTCTGCTAACGTCTTGGGCACTTTTGCCGAGGAGATACCATGGCGAAGAATCGCTGGCTCGTGCTGGCGGCCATCGGCCAGTTGTTATTTTTCGTCGTCACGGCCGCGCCCCACGCGGTCCACCACGGGTTACACGACAATGACTCCCAGGAATGCCCTATCTCCGCAACTACTACACAAACGACCGGTAATGTGCCAGACATCCTCCCGCTTCCCAGCCCTCTGGTATTCATCGATGCGCTGCCGCCCTTCGATCTCATTCCCCCCACACGGTTAGCCCTTCAAGTTTACAGGAGTCGGGCCCCACCCGTGAAGCTTCCCGCCTGATTTCCACGTCACCGGCAGGGAATCCCCAAGGCTGATCCGGGGAGAAGGATTACTCCTTTTTCTATTCCTCTATGGGAAGTGGGCCTTCCCCTTCACGCTGCCGATGCGAACGAGGCTTTTTCCCTGGGGTACTACACAGGCAACAGAACCCCTGGTACTCGATTCAGCTCATCCAGGATTCCCGAGAATTGCTGCGTACCGCCGAGAATTGCTGAATTAGCCGAAGGAGCAAAGCGATGCGGACAATTTCAACAGGATTGGCGCTAATAACACTGACGCTGCTCGTCTGGAGTAGTCAACCACGAGATGTCTCCGGCCACGGTCATAAACATTCGGCCCCCGCCCAAGAGGACACGCCGGAGGCTCCCATTCGGATAACCATGCAGGAGCTGCACCAGATGGGCGGCGTGCCCCACGGCTGGAAGTTTGCTCTGCCCAAGGGAGACCCGCTGCGAGGACGGGAGGTCTTCGTTCGCATGGAGTGCTACAGTTGCCACACCGTTCACGGTGAGTCGTTCCCCACAAAGGCTGAGAAGGCAGGGCCGGACCTCGCGGGGATGGGAGCCTATCATCCCGCTGCCTACTTTGCCGAGACGATTATCAACCCGAATCGGATCATCGTTCTCGGGGAAGGATACACTGGCCAGGACGGGCTCTCCACGATGCCCAATTACAATGAAGACTTGACGGTGGCTGAACTCGTCGACCTCGTGGCGTATCTCAAGAGCCTTCGAGGTGAAATGAAACATCAAATGAAGCATAATATCGAGCAAACGACTGGGCATGGCCAGAAGTAGTGATGGTGCGGGTCGCGCAGCGAATGGGCAAGGCAGCAAGACAAGAAAAGAGATCGAGTGGAAAAGGGGATCCCCGCCAAAGCCCAGCAAGGGGAGTCCCGAATTGGCCCCTGTTCGGCCTGGCTCTGTTCGGAATGAGTCTGGCGAGTTATCTCACCGTGACTGCATGGAGCGGGGAAGCGGTTGCAGGTTGCTCGGTGGGCAGTGGGTGTGACATTGTTCTCACCAGCCCTTGGTCGAAGCTCTTGGGACAGCCGACTGCGTTCTGGGGTTTCCTGACCTATCTGAGTCTTGCCGGAATCGCATGGATCAAACGGCCGGCGCTCCACTGGAAACTTGCCTGGGTCGTTTCCCTGTTCGGAGTGCTGTACAGCGCGTACCTCACGACGGTTGCCTTCGTCAAGCTGCAGGCCACTTGCCCGTACTGCCTCACCTCGGCAGCGCTGATGATCAGCATTCTCGGAGTCGTGGCTTTCCAGCAACCCAGGCGTCTTCCCAACGTCTCCTGGCGCTCCTGGCTCCCCTCAACAACCACTGTTTGCCTCCTCTTGGTCCTCGGCCTCCATCTCCATTACAGCGGGGCATGGGGGAAGGCGACGGAAGGAGAAGATCCGACGGTGCGCGCCCTAGCTATTCATTTGGCGCAGACCGACGCAAAATTTTACGGCGCGTCCTGGTGTCCTCATTGTCAGGAGCAAAAAACACTCTTCGGAGCATCAGCCCACCGCTTGCCTTACGTCGAGTGCAGCCCGCAAGGACGGTTCAATCCCCAAGCGCCGACCTGCCGCCGCCTGGGGATCCGTGTCTATCCTACGTGGACGATCAATGGCCGTCGCTATGAAGGCCTCTTACCCCTGACGCAACTGGCGGCGTATAGTGGATTTTCCGGACTCCTGCCTCAAGCGGAGAAACCTTCGCGAGCCTCTGCGACGCCTTCGACCCCAGCCGAGAGGTCCGATACAGACTCCGAGGCGGGATCATCGGTGGAATGTCGGGAAGATCAGGAGATATGTACCAAACCGCAGTAAGCACCTCTGCGCGACGATTTCTCGGCGAAGACCGCTTGTCCGCAAGGACCCGGGGCTTCCTGGTTTTAGCAGGTCTCTTTTTCTTTTACGCCGTCACCACGCCCGCACACACGGTGCACCACGGGCTGCACGACCGTGATTCCCAGGAATGCCCCGTCTTCGCGGTTTCAACGCAGACGAATGCGGAGTCACCGCAACTCCTTCCCCTGCCCACTCCACTGCCGTGTGCGGATCTCTTACCGACCCCAAGTCTCATTTCACCCGCAACGAGTGTCTTCCCCGCCCCCCGGAGCCGGGCCCCCCCATTAACACTCCCGACGTAAATCTTCGCATCCTCGGCAGTGGGATCCCCCAACGCTGATCGTCGGGAAGGAGGTATCCCCATCCCCTTTCCTGGCCGGGAAGGCTCTCTCCCGATCCCTCTGCTCGCATACTCAACCCGTCTTCACCCCGAGCATTCGAGGAATGAGGAGAAGACTATGAACGTCATGGTCCGCATACGCATCATTTTTGTTACGGGTTTTGTCGCCCTCGGCCTGATCGCTGGCAACCAACCTGCTCATGCAGATCCCGGGAGTAGCAATCAAGCTCAGGTGCAAGCACTCCGAAGAGAATTAGAAGCCGCCAAGTCCGAGCTTGAGAAAATGAAACAGCTCTACGACGCAAAGATCAGCGCACTCCAGGAACGCCTGAGTCGGGTGGAGGAATCCGAGCCGGCGCAGGTTGCCGTGCTCCCGGCTGCCGCAACGGAACCGGAACTGGTGAGGCCAGGGAAGGGGGAACAGGAAATCCAGCTCGAACAGATCCCCGCACAGAAAGGACCATTACCTTTCATCCCCGACATCGCCGGAACCCGAATCACCGGCTTTGTCGTGAGCTCGATGAATTATGCCTCGGCCCAGCGCTTTCCGGGAACCACACCGGCGTCTGGGGACATCCCGAAATTCAAGCGGGAGGTGGCAGCCCCCACCGACCCCGGCGACGTGAACTTCCGGTTCGACAG
>JBFHXD010000069.1:0-12527 GCA_041599135.1 Methylomirabilales bacterium (SeqCode)
CCACGTCAGAGACCAGCTCTCGCGCCCCAATGGCGGCCCTCAGGGCGGCTCCCCCGCCGCCGATGATGAGGATGTCACATGGCTGTCTGGTCTGCATCATTTCTCTTCGATCATGGGAATTGGTCTCTCGAGCGAGGATCAATCCAAGGCGTTGCGGGCAAACAGCTCCTCACACGCCGGCTTGCGATCGATGAGGTGCTGTTCGGCAAGGTATTGGATGTAGGTCTCAAGGGCGTGCTGATTTGCCTTGAGGCCGTACGGCCAGAAGTCCTGCCCCATGGTTTTCCAGAGCTCCTCCACGTGCGTATCCAACCATGGGACTGTATAGCGCAACCGCTCCAGAGTATCGCTCAGATCCCGATAACAGATCTCCTTGGCTTGCACGAACGCCCGGTACAGGCTCGACGCAACCCACGGGTGCTTGTCATAGATCTCCTGTTTGATGACGACGAGGTGCAGGATGGGAAAGATCCGGGTCCGCTGAAAATAGTCACGCTCCACCGCTTTGGGGTCGGGAAAGAGTCGGCGGACGTGGGGATGATCCCCCCGAAACTTCGGTGGTATGGTGGGCGCGATCAGGGCGTCAATCTCACCATCCTCTAGTCGATCCGGCAACATTTTGCCCGGCGGAAACAGTGTCACCCGCATCTCCGGGGGAAGGTTGAGTCCCACCTCCGCCCGCCCGGTGTGCCAGTGCACCTCTCGGGGATCCACACCATATTCGTGCTGCAGGATTCCCCGGGCCCATACCGCAATCGACATCTGAAATTGCCCGGATCCGACCCGTTTGCCTTTGAGATCCTGCGGCTGGTGAATATCGGCCTTTGTATGGACGAAGATTCCGCCGTGGGGAAAACCGCGCGAGAGAAAAACGGGAATGGCAATGTATGGCGCCTCACCCCGGGTGCGGAGGACCGTGTAGGTGCCAAGGGTCATTTCGGAGGCGTCGAACTCCTGGTACCTGACCATCGGCCAGACCGAGTCATCTGGGGAGTACGGCAGGATGTTGAGATCAATTCCGGTCGGCTCGACCGTTTTGAGCATCAAGGGTTTGACACGGTCATAGTCGAGGCAGGCAAGTGTCAGCGGGAGCTTGCTCACCGGGTCAGGTCCCCGAGGAGTTCACGCTGCGGAGTCTCCTTGAAATGGGGCATCACCTCTGTGGCAAACCGCTCCATCGATGTGAGGCAGAACTTGTGCTCCATGGTGATGAAATTCAGCGTACACAGGAGATAGGTGACCCCCAGCGCTTGCAGCTCCTTGATCCGTTCGATCACCAGATCGGCGTCACCAAAGATACAGAAATCCTCCAAAAATCGTTCGAGGTTGAACCCTTTCTCGCCATACTTCCCCTGAAGGGCTAGCTTAAGATCCGGAGCTTTGTGCTGAATGAACGACCAGAAGGGCCCCCCGATTTCCTCCCGTGCCTTCGCATTCGACTCGCCAACGTACAGGAACCGGTTGACCGGCAGATCCACCGCGGCGCCATTATGGCCGGATTCCTGGAACGTCTGCCAGTAGAAGGCAAGAGTGTCCTTCAGCTCTCGGGGAGTTTGCAGCGCCCCGATAAAGACCGGATATCCCTTCTGGGCCGCAAACGCCATGGTGTGGCGGCTCACGGCGACAAGGTAGATCGGCGGACGAGGCTTCTGGACCGGCTTCGGCAGGACGGAGACTTCCGGAATCTGGTAGTACTGGCCTTCGTAGTCAAACCGATCGCAGGTCCAGGCCTTCACGATGATCTCCAATGCCTCTTCGAACTGTCCCCGCCGTGCATCCTCCGCAGGGCTTTCAAAAATCTGGTGAAAACGTTGGTCGAGACCCGCCCGGGTGACCCCCAGATCGAGGCGCCCTCCACTGAGGAGATCCAGGGTGGCCGCATCTTCGGCGATGTGAATCGGATGATCCAGGGCGAGGATACGCCCCGCTGTCCCAATGCGGATGCGCTCTGTTTTCGCCGCCATCGCCGCCGCGGCGTGGAAGGGGGAAGAGTAGAGGAGCTCACTATGTTCGAAGTGACGCTCTCCCAGCCAGACCCCGTTAAAGCCGAGCTCCTCGGCGAGCTGGACCTGCTCCAGGATGTCCTGATACGTTCCAGACTCGGTTCCCATGATGAACCAGCCAAACCGCATCGATGTCACCCTTTCTCGTTTTGCGCGCAAATGCCTCTGGTCATCTGACGTGCGGCAGCACGTACTTCACGAAACGTTCCATCGACTTCTGGCACCGATCGTGGTCGATCGTGAAGTAGTTGAAGGTACAGATGATATGCCGGAGATCGATCTCTTGCTTGAGCGCATTGATCTTCTTGACGCAGGTGTCCGGATCACCAAAAATGCAGACTTCCTCATAGAGCCACTCGGGCGTGATCTCCTCGGGCGCGCGGAACAGAAAATCTCGGATGGCCGTGGCACCCCGATGGATAAAGGCGTTCAGCGCGTCGCGTGTTTCGTCGATGGCCTGCTGGTTCGAGTCGGCGACATACAGAAACCGATTCACCGGAAGCTCGATCTCGCGCGCAGGAAACCCGTGATCCGAGAGGAGTCGGGAGTACTCCTCCTGGGTCCGTTTCACGATCGCAACCGGCTGCGCGCCTGCCAGGATAAGGGGAAAGCCGCGCTGTGAGCCAAATTTGAAGGTTTCGCTACTGATGCCGACGAGGTAGATCGGGGGATGCGGTTTCTGGACGGGCTTGGGATACACCGAGACCTCGGGAATGCTGTAATAGGTGCCGTCGTATGAAAACTGCGGCAACGTCCAGGCTTTGGTGACGATCTCCACGCACTCCTCGAACCGGCCTCGCGCCTCTTCCGTCGTCACCCCGAAGGCGAGCTGGTAGAGCTCGTTTTCGCCCACCCGGGCAATGCCCAGATCCAGTCGTCCGTTACTGATGACGTCAACCGTTGCACCGTCCTCCGCAATATGGATGGGGTGGTCGAGGGGAAGGATACGCGAGGCGATGCCAATCCGGATATGCGTGGTCCGGGCGGCGATGTAAGAGGCAGCCACCAGCGGTGATGTGAAGAAGTTCCGCCCCTGATGATCAGGATGAAAGTGGCGCTCGCGGAGCCATGCGGAATCGAAACCGGTCTCTTCGGCGTACTCAATCTGCCTCAGGAGATCCGTGTGGCTCGACGTGCCGGATCCCGTTGCGTAGATACCAATCTTCATGCAGCCCCTCCGTGGTGTGTGACGCTTTCGATACTCAACTGTTTGGGGAGATCGTTACAGAGCACTTCTCTACACTATAGGCATACTTTGTGCCAAAATCATATGTTTCTAAGTTGTTGAATTTTCTATGGATATTAGTATCAATGAGGCGGGTGATTTGACCCAATGGGTCATTTGACCCAACCCTAGCCCGGCCTGCGGATCTTGTACTTCCTCATCCGGGAGCGGAGGGTATCCCTGGTAATACCCAGAACACGGGCTGCTTGGCTGGAATTTCCGCCGGTAAATCGAAGGGCCCGTTCGATTAATCGCTTTTCCCACCGGGGCAAACTTATTCCTTCAGCGGGAAATTGGGCGGCGACATCTGCATCATCGCCCACGGACACCGCTTTCCTCGCCGGCGAAGCGCTGATCGAAAGATCCTTGAGTTGGATGGCCTCGCCCGTGCTCCCAATGAGGGCCCGCTCCATGACGTGCCTCAGTTCCCGCACGTTGCCCGGCCAGGTGTATTGAGAAAGGGCCACTCCTGCTGCCTCGCCGAGCCTGGTGCTCGGCTTTGCATACTTCGCGCTGAACTTCTCGGCGTAGTGCCTCGCCAGCAAAAGGATATCTTCTCCGCGCTCTCGTAAGGGGGGAAGGTGAATCGTCAAAACGGCCAGGCGGTAAAAGAGCTCCTTTCGGAACGTGCCATGGGCCACCTCCGCCTCCAAATCCTTGTTCGTCGCGGCGATGATCCTGACATCGACAGTGCGATCCTTCACGCTCCCGATCCGGCGGACCTTTCGCTCTTCGATGGTTCTGAGGAGCTTCCCCTGAAGCGGGAGCTCGAGGTCCCCAACCTCATCGAGAAACAGGGTCCCGCCTTCAGCCGCCTCGCAGAGGCCCATCTTTGACTCCCGGGCGTCGGTGAAGGCTCCCTTCTCGTGGCCGAACAGCTCGCTTTCGACCAGGGTCGGTGACAGCGCGGTGCAGTCGATCTCGATGTAGGGTCCTGATGCGCGAGAACTATTGACATGGATGGCCCGGGCCACCATGCCCTTCCCCGTCCCCGTCTCCCCGGTGATGAGCACGGTGGGCGCCTCCTCCAGCGAGGCGACTTGCTCTATCTGATGAAACACACGGCGCATCGCCTCACACTTCCCGATGAGGTTCTCGGTGGAGAAGGTTCGTGCGTCGCGTTCGCGGTAGTATGACAGCTCCTGTCTGAGGCGCAGGTCTCCCTGGGCTCGCTCCAGCAGGATCTTCAACTCGTCGAGGTCCACTGGCTTTTTCAGATAGTCGAAGGCACCGAGCTTCATCGCCTCGACTGCCCCCTCGATGGAGCCAAATGCGGTCATCATGACGACGTAAATGTGCGGGTCAAATTCGCGGATGGTCCGTAAGAGTTCGATCCCGTGTACATGGGGAAGACGGACATCCAGGAAAACCATGTCGGGATGCATGTCCGAAAGCAGCCGGAGTGCAGCCTCCTTGTCCTCGGCCACCTCGGCCTCGTAGCCCTGCTCGAGCAAAAAGAGCTTGATCGATCTGGCCAAGGTCTTTTCGTCATCGATAATGAGGACGGTAAACTGCGCCATAGTTACTCCCGGGCGGTTTGATTGACGGAGGCAATAGGCAGGGTAATCCGTACCGATGTCCCGGCGTTCCCGTCGCTGCTGGAAACGATGAGCGTTCCTCCGTTCTGCTCCACCAATCGCTTGGCGATGGACAAACCCAGGCCGGTTCCATCCGCCTTCGTGGTGAAGAAGGGTTCAAAGACACTTAACCGCACGTTCTCGGGGATGCCCTCTCCCGTGTCCGCGATGACGATTTCGACATGAGCGCCTCCGCTTGTTGGGCTTCCCTGCTCACGATGGCAAGCGGAGATGGTAAGCATGCCTTCTTTGGGCATCGCCTCTACGGCGTTGGAGATTACCTCGAGCAATGCCATCTCGATCTGGAAGGGATCGACCCAGACCTCCGGGAGATCCCCGGCATAATCGACCCGGAGCCGGATCTCCTGCTGCGTGAATTTCTCCGAGAAAGTCGGCAGGACGTCCTGGAACAACCGCTCTGGCCTCTCGGCAATCGGACGGTACGGGGATGGCTTGGTGAAATCGAGGAGGTGTGCGATGCGCTTCTCCAGGCGGTCGACTTCGCCAATGACCGATCCGAGCTGCTCTCGCAGCGGATCTTCCCGAGGCACGCGACGGAGACCGAGCTGGGTCGCCGCCCGGATGCTCGCTAACGGATTTCTCAGCCCGTGGGCGACCGCCGCCGACATCTGCCCGAGTAAGGCCAGCTTCTCCGACTGAATTAAACTCTCCTGCGCCCGCTTCAACTTGTCGGTCATCTCGGTAAAGGAGCGGGCAAGCTCGCCTATCTCGTCCTTAGATCGCACCTCGATCGTATGCTCCAAGCGTCCCCCACCCACGATATCCATCGCCCGCTTGAGTTCCTCCACGGGTTGGGCGAGGCTGCGCGAGATCAGGATGGCGAAAAACACGCCAAACACAGCGAAGACGAGCACCGAGAAGATCAGGATCATCCTGGTGGAGCCTTCGATGTCTTCCAGCCGTTGAAAAGCCTCCTTGACGTGATGGGCCCGAGAGGTCCGGTAGATCGTCCTGATCGTTTTTTCGATGTCGGGAAGCAGGCGGCCATCGATCTCATCGTGGACGAGCTGAATCGCTCCTTGCTCCTGCTGCGTGTCGTACAAGGTGAACGCCCGATGACCAAGGGCACTTACCTCATCGTGAAGCCGCTCGAGTTCGATTGCGAGCTGGACATCTTCCGGGTGCGAAACGGCCCGTTTCCATTCTTCCATCAGTTCGTACGTCACGCGATCCAGCCACTCGAATTCATCCTTCGCTCCTGCATCCCACCCTGTGAGGTAATCACGGATGTCGCGGATTTGCCGGTTGATCGTCGATTCAAGCTCGACGAAGATCCGGACCTTCCCCATGCCGGCCTCGAGTCTCTGGAGGGCCAGATTCTCCTCCCGGATGGTCCACCAGGTGAGGCCGCCGATGACCAGCAAGGGGAGGATCATCGCAGAGAAGGCTAAGAGCAGCTTCTGTCTGAGCGTCACCGTACCGTTTCCTCATTTGGAACGGGAAGAGATGGGCTGCCCCTGTACGGGCAATGAAAACCGGAGGAAGGCAATGAGGTATAGAAGTTAACGGACCCGATCGGGAAAATCCCGGTTCTCCGCCGTGATGGCGAACTTCTTGACCTCGAGCACGAACGCCGCAAGATGCCCCGACAGCGCCTCGAGCAGCTTGAGCCCTTTATCTCGGCTGGCCAGGGAGGATCGTTCCTCTCCCCCCACAGACGGGTCCACGAATTCGTAGTCTTCCATCGCAGTCCAGATATTTTCCTCCCCCTGAAAGCCCACCGCCATTCCCGTCCCCGGCCGCTTTGAAAACGCGGGGCCGAGCCACTTCGGCGCATGAATGGTGAAGGTCCGTGCGTAATCCTCGGGGCGCCCGGCCTCCTCCGGATCCAGGAGGGCCAGGGCTAACGAGGCTTCGAGATCACCGGCCAGCTGGTCCTCCGGACACTCCAGGATCCGCTGCGCCTCGGGCGTCTCACGCCCGCTGTAGAAGGCTACGAAGGCCCCGGTCCGATTCCGAAGCGCGAACAGTACCTCTTCTGCATTCGTGACGTTGAAACTGTGAAACGAAACAAAGATCAGTTTGTTGAAGCCATGGAAAATGAGGCTGCGACCCATGTCCATGAGGACCCGTCGGTACGTCTCGACCGAAAGCGATATGGTACCGGTCCCTTCATTCATGCGTCCCATGTGATGTGGCGTGTATCCGAAGGCCATCAGTGGCGTGTGGAGTACATCCGCTCGCCGAGCTGCCCGCTCGACGACGCTCATCGTCACCATCCCATCGAGTCCGAGCGGGGTGTACGGATTTCCATGGCGTTCACAACTGCCGACCGGAATGAGGATCGTATCTCCTCCTTCGGTCTTCAGTTTTTCCCGAACCGCCCACCACCCTAACTTCTGGATGTTGAGCACCGGCCCGGCCTCCTTCGTGCCCATGGCGCCTCCCGTGGTTCAGATCGGATTCGTTCTTTCAGACCTCTTCGCATACCTGTGGTATCATGCGCCCCTAGGCTTGTCAAGCGACGGCACGAGGCGCAAGAAGCCCTAAGCCGTGGCTGGGTGAGCGATCCGGATGCCTCTCCAGCAATGAACGGCCCGGTCCTTGACACCGCTACGACGGTGGTGGATACTCAGGCCGTTTGCTCCGCTCCTGGGAAGGATTTGAATAAGGGGAACTCGCGGTGTCTTTGAGAGGCAAGCTTCAGGTGGGTCTGGCTTTGATGCTCGTCCTCACCCTGGGAGCCGGGGGTGTCGCCATCTGGGCTGTCCAAAGCTGGCAATCCGCCACTGGAGAGCTCGTCTCTGCCCAAGCCCAGGGATTGAGGGCCCAGAGGCTGGTCGGGGACCTGTACCGTCAGATCAAGGAGGTGCTCGACAAAGTCGTGAGCGGTGATCCGGATGCCAGGGCCGAGTTTGTCCAGCTCGGAAGTGGCGTCGAGGGAACCTTTACCGAGCTGAATCGGCATGCGAGCTCGGCACTGGAACGGCAGCGGATTACGGCATTACACGCTGCCTACGAACGGGTGGTGGACATTTCAAATGAGATTTTCGACTACATCGAACAAGGGCGACGAGCAGAGGCGCTACGCCTCATGGAGGAGGATCTCGAGCAAGTCGCCTTCCCCCGCGCAGAGGGAGAAGTCCGAGCGCTTCAGGCTTTTTCTCGAGCGGCGTCAGAGCAATCGGTTCAACAGAACATCGCCATCGGGCGGCTCGCGAAATCCCTGGCCGTGGCAGCCATAATCCTTTCGTCTCTTTCGGCGATCGGTTTGGCGCTACTGATCCGCCGGTGGTTTATTCACCCGTTGGACGAGATTTCGCAGTCGACCGCGATCATTAGCACCGGGAAGCTCGAGCATCAGGTTCCGATCCGTGCCCGAGATGAACTGGGGCGACTCGCCACTTCGATCAATGATATGGCCACAGAGCTCAAGGGCATCCAGGAACAGCTCGTGCAGGCCGAGCGGCTGGCCGCTCTGGGAGAGCTCTCAGCATACATCGCCCACAATATCCGGAATCCGTTGGCCAGCATTCGATCCGCTGCTCAGGTAGGGATGCACGAGACATCCGATCCCGAGGGGAAAGAGATCCTGGAGGACATCATCCAAGCGGCGGACCGCCTGGAGCATTGGGTTCAACAACTCCTCTCATACACCCGGCCCCTTTCCTTGCAGCGGCGAAGGCAAAACGTGAACCAATTAATGGAGGGATGTTTGTCTGTTTACAAACAGGCGTTGGGAGATAAGGACCTCACCACGGTCCTGGAACTCAATCCTGACGTGCCAGAGATTGTCATGGATCCCGACCGGATGGAACAGGCAGTGGCCGCCGTTCTGACCAACGCCATCGAGGCGTCTCCTCCTGGAGGAAAGATCACCGTGCAAACCGCACCCGCCACAACAGCGGCCCCGTCTCACGTTCTTCTCCGAATCCGGGATGAGGGAAGGGGGATTTCTCCAGAACTCCGGGAGCAGGTCTTCCATCCCTACTTTACGACCAAGGCGAACGGGATGGGCCTGGGGCTGGCCATCGCCAGAAAGATTGTCCAGCAACACCAAGGGGACATTACCCTCGTCAGTGCGGCGGGCCGGGGGACAATTGCCGAGATTACCCTCCCCTGTGTCCGTGCCGAGGCAGAAGACAATGGCGAAGATCCTGATCGTTGAGGATGAGGCCATACTGGCCAAGTCGATCGCCCGATCCCTCAACAGGACCGGTCATGACTGCCAGACGGCTGACTCGGGAGATACCGGACTCGGGATCGCACGTCAGGAACGGCCTGATCTCATCCTGCTGGACATCCGATTGGGACCCGTGGATGGACTGGGCGTCCTGAAGGAGATCCAGGAACTCGACCCGGGAATTGTCGTCATCATGATGACCGCCTTCGGCAGCGTGGAGACGGCGGTAGAGGCCATGAAGCTCGGGGCCAGCGACTACATCCAGAAGCCGCTCGATCTCGACGAACTGAAGCTGATCGTCGAGAGGACCCTCGAGGGTCGGCAACTCCGGCAACGATTGTCTTACTACCAGCGCCGGGAGATGGAGGCCATTGGCGGACTCGAGATTGTGGGCCAGTGCCCCGCGATGCAGGAAACGATGAAGGTGGCGAAACGGATCGCCCAGATCGAACCAGGCGAAGACGGCGACCTTCCCACCGTCCTGCTTCTGGGTGAGACAGGGAGTGGAAAGGACCTGTTCGCGCGGTTTCTGCATTCCCAGAGCCGGGTCGCCGGCGGTCCCTTTGTCGAGGTCGACTGCACTTCCCTTCCTCGCGACCTGGTCGAATCAGAATTGTTTGGACACGAACGAGGCGCCTTCACTGACGCGGCGTCCGCGAAACCGGGACTCATCGAGGTAGCCGACGGAGGAACCCTGTTCCTCAACGAGATCGGTGAGCTCAGTCTGGGCGTCCAGGCCAAGCTTCTCAAGGTCTTGGAGAGTAAGCAAGTCCGGCGCTTGGGCAGTGTTCGGGAGCGGAGGGTCAGCGCCCGAATTATCGCCGCCACCAACCGGAACCTGGACCGCGCGATTCGCGAGGGGAAATTCCGCCAGGACTTATTCTTCCGGCTAAAGGTGCTGACGATCCATATCCCACCGCTCCGTGAGCGAGGAGAGGACATCACGCTTCTCGCCGAACACTTCCTCAAAAAGTTCAGCAGGCGGTACTCGACCCGCCCTCGGCGTCTCAGCGTCGCAACGCTACAGACTCTACCGCGCTACCACTGGCCCGGTAACATCCGGGAGCTGGCCCACCTCATAGAGCGGGCCGTGCTGCTGAGCGAGGGCGACGAGATCACCCCGGACCATCTCGGTCTCGACGCGATCCCTCCCCGTCTCCACGTGGGCGACGAGGGGGACCTCCGCGTAGGCCTCCCTGAGCAAGGGATCCGGCTGGCAGAACTTGAGCGGCAGCTCATCCAAGACGCGTTGACCCTGGCCAGAGGAAACGTCACAGAAGCTGCCAGGAAGCTGGGGATCGGGAGAGAGGCCCTCCGGTACCGAATGCAGAAACACGCCATCCCGCCCCCCCGCAACCCTGATCTTCCGCCGCAGGACCCTTCATAAGCCACGCTGAGCGCTGGTCGCACATCAAGCACCAGGACCTGTTCTGACGCTCCAGCGAGAGATAAGGAAGACCAGACGGTGCTGTGGAGCGGAGAGGATCATCGCAGTAGAGAAAGGGGCCACGGGATGCCGAGGTGCCTTTGGAATCTTATCACTTGCTTCATTCTCATTTCGATCGTTTTCGTGCTTGCCACCTCTGGATGTGTGGCTCAACATGAGGGGTCCTCTCGCCAACTCACTTCAGTTTCGGGCCTTTGGGATTTTCTCCCCAAAGCGTCCAGTATCGCCAAGTATGAAGGCACCAGGGTTTACCCGGACGGAAGTACGTCGACGATCACGCACACGAGTTATCTGACTCGGATAAACGAGAAGGGCAGAGAGTACTTGGTACGCACGTATGAAGAAGAAGAAAAAACGGCACGTGGCGTCCAATTGAATGAGGTGACTACGGTGTATGAAGTGACATCCGGTCACATAGCGGTCGTATCTGCAAACATCACGGAGCAGGGGGTCATAGCGCAGTTCAAAGGGAGAATGATTTACGACCCGCCATGGGTATTGCTGCAATGGCCATTGAGGGAGGGAGACAAGTGGAAACAGAGCAGCCTTTTTAGGATGGAGAAAGATCTTAATTCCTTAAAGGCACCGCGTAACATCTCGTCTGTCATCAGAGGTGAAGAGACTGCTCATACTCCCGCCGGAAAGTTCCGCACATGGCGCATCGAGCAGACTGTCACAGAAGACAAGGAGAAGTTTACCTATTGGTGGGCAAAGGAGAGATGGATCGTCAAGTGGCAAAGCAAAGGACGAGAGAATACTTCGTTAGAAATAGTTGATTTCAAGCAGCTCGAACGGTAACAGAAATCCCGCGCATATCACCACAGCCATCCACCAGGATGTACCCTTGGCTTGTGGGGACACATTTGATACTGCTCGCAAAGGTACTCGGCGTTTCTTTCTGCCGCTTCATCTTTGGGAGGCCTCTGCTCCGGAATCGCCCACCTCCCCCTTTGAAGCATTGTCAACTCCCGCCACACATAGTCGGTCATCCTTTCGAGAAAACCTGCAACTTCAGCGTGTAGCATTCCATCCCTATAGGGTTCACCATTTTCGGGTATAAGCTTGTATTTCCAGGCGTTCGTATCACCGGGCTGATATTGATCTGCTATAAACATCACCAATTCCTCATCTACTTCGAACGCAACGTGTTCGACAAAGGTACAGCCGAGCTTTCTTGCCTCAAAACAATATGCATCTCTGTCAACAACTGTTACCTGTTGCGCCATGGGGCCATCCGGAGATTCATAATTTACGGAACTGTAGAGGCTCCATTCAAAACTTCGATAGCGAATGATGTTGTGAACGTAGTAACTCCGTCTGCCTGTTTTCTTGTCGATAAAGGCCCGTAGGAAATTACCATCCGACACTATGAGCAGATGACCTTTTCTTGCCTTAAAGCCATCACCACCCGAGAATATGGCAAGCGTATCCTGTGGACTGTCCTTAATCATGACACTCTTTGCGAATTGTTCTTTATTACCCAATATTGTTCTCTCCTCTAATGCTCTCTTTTCCATGCGGTCCCAGAGGATACCAAACTCGGGGGAGGGGAAGCCGTAGGTATCGAGCATAGAGCGGAGCTGGTTCATCTTTTCATTAGTCCGGCGTTCCTGTCTGATAAATTCCGCGTGGCCATATTTAATCCGCTCGCTCTCTTGTAAAGGCTTAACGGCTTCGGCAGCATCGTATGCCAGACGGATAGTCTGGGGATAAGCCACGGCAAGCTGCTCCATCCACTTCAATATTTCGGGGCTGCTCGGTTGTACTTCGAGGTAGGTGATAATGTATCGGGCGGCGGTGGCGGTTTTCCAAAATGCCTGAGTAGCGAGGCTCACCTTTTGTCTGGCGAGCACTATGTGCTCATTTCCGATATCCTTATTTGCGACGGCCTCATTTGCGACGCTCGTATTTCCAACATCCTTATTTCCGACGGCCTCATTTATGCTACGTATCATTGAGCAGCCGCAGACCAAGAATACTGCCGCTACCATCCACAACAATACCGTCGCCCGTTTCATTGCTATCCTCTTTTTATCGGCAAGAAGGGATGCCCGCTGGACACAGCGGCACCCCAACCATCATCCTTCACAGCCCGGTTCAGATGGGCAATGCAAGATTTGCATGGTTACGC
>JBFHXD010000070.1:0-12313 GCA_041599135.1 Methylomirabilales bacterium (SeqCode)
TCTCCAGATTAATCGAATACTCCCCCGGGCAGAATCCGAGAGTGATGACACTATCGTCTTGGTTGATGCTCCGCCACAGCTCCATCGCCTTGTCATTGCCCCCGAACAGAATGTAGCCGTAGCTGTACCCGTTTTTCGGGGAGACGGCGTTGGCGCCATTGATAGACCAGATAGTCGGAGCGTGAAGCAGCTCGGACAGCTGGCTACTCAGTTCCTCAATGTTCGGACAGAATGCTGCCTCCTCACCAACGTAAATAATCACCCGCCGTCCCTTGGCCATCCCCGGAAACTCTTTGAGGAAGGTCTCCACGTCTTGCTTGTTGAGAGTCCGCGGCCGTTCCCTGTGGGGAACATGAAGCTCCATTTCATTCGACAGGATGTCCGGATGGAATGCGATGGCCACGGGGCGGCAATCGTGAAGGATTTGCTGGGCCTTATCGAGATCCCGTTCGAGTCGGTTGATGTTGTCAATGACGATGCAGCCATCCCCCAATTCGGCCTGGAGTTGTGGGACGATATTCATGCCGTATTGGGATACGTCCTGTAAGGGCGCACTCCCGATTGACATGATGGAATTCAGGGCAATGATGTACAGGGCAGGAATGTTGTGCAGCTTGGCCTCGGTGATCCCGCTGGAGCCGAGTTTCGTTGCGGCACCCGTGGTCGTGATCGAGCAGGCAATTCGACCAGAGGCGAGGTAATACCCCAACGGCATGAAGCCTGACACATATTCTCCCATGGTGAGCAACCGGGGGATGCCATCCGTGATCTGGGAGGGATGGGTTAACGGTTCTAAGTATTTGGTAACGTGGATCACACCTCCGCCATTTACCCCCGTGTAATGTAGGATGCCCCATTGACGCAAAGTGTCGATCAGGGCGAAATTTCCGACGTTTTTCTCGAGACCGGGACTCCCTGCTGCAACACTCATAGCTCTCTCCTCGCTTGCTTATTGTACGTTGCAGGACCCCTCAAGTGTTCCAAGGATGGAGACTCAGTTTTGCTTAAGGCCAAGGGCGAAAAGTAGCGAATAAAATAGCTCTCTTGCCCCTACCCTGTCAATAAAAATCTGTTTTACCCTGAGCCCCTTTGAAAGAGCCTCCGGAGGAGGCGAACCTCTTCAGAGCCCAGGAAGGCGGCAACCCCCAAAAAGACCGCCGCCCCCAGCCCAAGTTCGCCCATCAGGCGGGTAACTTCCAAGAAAAACCCGCTCCCCTTCATCGATGGGAGCAGGCCTTGAAGTGCAAGACAGGCCCCGGCCATGCAGACGCCGGCGAAACCCGTTTTTTGCAGCGACTTAACCAGCAGATGCCTCGGGAATGCCCCGAGGCGTTTTCTGAGAAAATACATCAGGGCGGAGAAATTGAGCATGGAGGCGAGGGATGTAGCGGCGGCGAGCCCTGCCACCTGAAGCGGCCCCATCAGTATGAGGCAAAAGAGGATGTTACCTGCCACCGAGATCGCCCCCGCCTTGACCGGCGTTACCGTGTCCTGGAAGGCATGGAAGGCCGGGATCACAACCCGATTCGCGACGAAAAAACAGAGCCCGAGGCAGTATCCGAGGAGGACCTGAGCCGTAACGGCCGTCGCCGCAGCGGTAAACTCGCCCCGTTCAAACAGGAGACGGATGATCGTGTGGCGATAGATGGCAAGGCCCAGGAGGGCAGGAACGGTCAGGAAGAGACTAAAGCGTAGGGCAAAAACCAGGGTCTTGTTGACGTCCTCTGGCGAATCCTGCGCAGCGGCGGTGGCCATCGTGGGGAAGACGGCCGTAGCCATGGCCACCCCGACCACACCGATGGGGATATGGGCCAGACGGAAGGCGTAGTAGAGGGAAGAAACCGATCCCTGAATGAGAAAGGTGGCCAACAGGGTTGTGATGAATATGTTCATCTGGGTGATGGCCAGCCCGACAGTGCCGGGCGCCATGAGCCTTCCGATCCGCGGAAGGGCTGGGTCTCTCCACTCCCCCACTTGAGTGAGGATGATCCCGCGGCGCATGGTGGGCGGAAACTGTAACAGCAGCTGCAGACACCCGCCTGCCAACACCCCGTATGCCAACGCGTAAACCGGTTCTCTCAGATGTGGGCCTACGAGGAGAACACTGAGGATGATAGCGATGTTAAGAAGGGCGGGAGAGAAGGCTGGAGCAGCAAAGTGGCCGAGAGAATTTAAGATGCCCATCATGAGTGCGGTCAGCCCTATAAAGAAAAGATATGGAAACATGGTCCGGGTCAGGTCAATCGTGAGGGCCAATTTTTCAGGATCCACCCGCCAGCCAAAGGCCATGAGATTCACCAGGACTGGCGCACCCACGATCCCAAGCGCACAAATGACGATTAGAACAAGAGCCATTATCCAGAAGGCTGTCGCGGCCAGCCGAAAGGCTGATGGCCGCCCCCGTCGTGTCAGTGCCTCGGTGAAAACCGGGATGAACGCGGCAGAGAGGGCCCCCTCACCTAACAACTCACGGCCCATATTCGGGATGCGAAACGCCACAAAGAAGGCGTCGGCAGAGAGACTAGCCCCGAATGCATAGGCAATAATCATATCCCGAACGTATCCCAGGACCCGGCTGACAAGCGTTGCCCCGCTCACAACCGAGGCGGCAGTAGCGACGTCGTGCGAAGTGCCTTTCTGGTCAAAAGGGCTTGACATAAGAGGAGAATTCCCTTATAAAAATCGCAGCCTTAATCGGCTCAGGAGGGACGAATGGCCAACATTAGATCCGCAAAAAAGCGCTTCCGCCAGGCCGAGAAGCGAACCTTGCGCAATCGCGCAGCCAAGAGCCAGCTCCGAACCAGTATGAAGAAGGCCCGCCTGGCGGTACAGACGGGGAACCAGGAGGCGGCGATGGCTGCCTTCCGGGCGGCGGTGGCGCTGATCGACAAGACCGCGTCGAAGGGAATCATCCATTCTCGAACTGCGGCTCGGTACAAATCCCGCCTTGCCCATCGACTGCAGGCGTTTGAAAGCGCTGCCTAAGGTCTCCCTTCATCGGCAAAGATCGATAACGGCGAGTTCCACATGGAGGGATTGACCCCTTCCCCGGGACTTCAGTGTCTGGTCCAGGTCGAGAAGGCGGACGAGCCCTTGCTCCAGCCGGGGCTGGGACGAGGCCCTCGCCCCGTCGAGGATCTCGGAAACAAACTGTCTTGGGACCCCCAGAAGGCGGCTGATCTCGGCAGGAGGCCGGGACTGGATGAGAAGTTCCTTCGCCCGCAAGAGCAGACGAAGTTGACGTGCGAGCATTCCGAGAATTCCAAGCGCGTCTTCTCCCCTTTCCAGCAACCTCCGGAGACACGACAAGGCTACTTCCTGATCCCGTCGGCTGACCGCCCGAGTCAGTTCAAAAACCTCCCGCACCCGTCCTTCGCCCACAAGGGCCTCAACCGCCTCAAGATTGATCTCAGGCTGCTCACCCACAAAGAGGCAGAGTTTGTCCACTTCCTGACCCAAGCGCAAGAGATTCGGACCCTGGAGGTTCAAGAGCAGTAATTCTGCTTCTGGAGTTAGGGATTTGCCTTGCTGCTGCGCTCGGTCCCTCATCCACCGCTGGCACCATCGTCGACGTTCTTCCTCGGATCTCGGCATGGTAAACCGAAGGATCTTTCCTCTGCGCTCTATCTGCTGCAGTACGGGATTCCGTGGGTCAAGCCTGTCGGCTATACAGATGAGGCAGGTGGTGGCAGACGCAACCTCAAGAGCGCCCAAGATCGCCTCCCACGCCTCCATGCGGACGCGGTCCGCCTCCTTCAGCACGATGACCCGTCGTGGGGAGAATGCCGGAACGATTCGACAGCGTGCAGCAACGTCTGCTCCCGCTACCTCATGCCCAGAGAGGATGTCTAGGTTGAGTGCCTCCATTCCTGGAGGCAAGAGAGTTTTCAGGAGGCGAGAGACGAAGTCTTGACGAAGGGAAATCTCCTCACCCAGGAGGAGATACACGGGAGCCACTTGGCCCCGGCTTACGGCATGAAGGATTGGCTCGAACAGTGTCGTTCCTCAGAAAAAGGGTTCGGCCACTCTCGTGACAACCTTATCGGCGAGGTCACGAAGGGCCCGGCGGATTGCATCATTTGCTGCCACCTCGGTCCCGGTGATGCCAGCAGGAGCAGAATAGTATGCCTCTCCCTGTACTTGCTCTTTTGTCACCTCTGCCTTGCCGTTCCGCTGGATTACCTCGAAATTGAGGATGACCACCACGCGGAACCGTTGGGCGATGTCCTGGGCGTCAAAGGCCACCGGGTCCTCTCTGAGAGAGGTGATCGTGCCCTTGATCGTAGCGTCCGCTTGAGACTTCTCCGCCACAACCTGTCCACCGGCATTCAGGATGCCCCGTGCAAGAGCGTGTCTGACCTCGGCCTCCATCCCAGGACGGGAGGTTCCTGTGTTGTTGATGTCGAGATGAATCCGCTTGAGGGCATCGGGAAGACCCACCTGTCCGCGATAGCCACAGCCGCACACTGTTGCTGCCAACAGGAATAGGCCCATCGATGCCACCCTGTTGTTCATGCCACCCTACTTCCAGCTATCAGCTGTTTACTGTCAGCGGTCAGCTGTCCGCCGCTTACCTTTCCAGCCTTCGAGCGTTCCAGCTTTCTCACTGCTATTCTTCCGTGACGATGTTGACCAGTTTTTTAGGAACCACGACCACGCGCTTGATCTGTTTGCCTCGCAGCCACGTTTGAACCCGACTGTCCAGCAGTGCCGCGGAGCGGAGGTCATCTTCCCCGGCATGCGCGGGGAGGAAAATCCGACTGCGCAGTTTCCCATCCACTTGGACCACCACCAGGATTTCCTCCCGCTGAATGACCTCAGCGTCGTGGGTGGGCCACGACTCCTTAAAGATACTCCGATCGTGTCCGAGGCGCTCCCAGAGCTCTTCCGCCTGGTGGGGCGCGAAGGGGGCAAGGAGGACCAGGAGGGTCTCGGCGGCAAAGCGACCAACATAGCGCCGTTCCGCCTCCTCGCCTGGATCGCCGCTAATCTGGAATTGCCCCAGGACGTTTACCAATTCCATGAGGGCGGCAATGGCTGTATTGAAGTGAAAATCCCGGTCGAGATCCTCAGTAACTTTCTTGATCGTCAGGTGGGCCTTTTGGTAGACGGGCCTGCCGACGGTCAGGGCGGTAAAGGAAAAGTGCGTCGGTGATTTGGAGAGTTGCCTGGCCCAGCCATCGACGAGCCGATAGACCCGATTCAGGAACCGGAAGGCCCCCTCTACCCCCTTGTCGGACCATTCCAGGTCTTTCTCTGGCGGTGCGGCAAAAAGGGAAAAGAGACGGGCCGTGTCCGCCCCATACCGATCCAAAAGCTCGTCAGGATCCACCACGTTCTTCCGCGACTTCGACATTTTCTCCGTCCGGCCGATTTCGGCCGGCTGGCCACACGCCGTACACCGACCCGTGCTGTCCACCTCCTGGGGCAATCGGTACCCGTGCGTGGGGCAGCGGTATGTTTCCTTGCAGACCATGCCTTGGGTCAGCAGATTCACAAACGGTTCCCCGTAGGGGACCAAACCCAGATCCCGGATCACCTTGGTGAAAAACCGGGCATACAGCAGATGAAGCACGGCGTGTTCGATCCCACCGATGTACTGGTCAACGGGCATCCAGTAAGCGACCTTTGCCTTCTCCACGGCCTGGTCCTCCGCCTGCGGATTGCAGAAGCGAAGGAAGTACCACGATGAATCAACAAAAGTGTCCATCGTATCGGTTTCTCGCCGGGCCGGCCCCTGGCAGGTCGGACAGCGTGTGTTCACAAAGCCTTCAACCCTGGCAAGAGGGGAACCACCTTTCATGGTGATCTCGACATCTGTTGGAAGGAGAACCGGAAGATCGGTGTACGGGACCGGAACAGCACCGCACTCGTCGCAGTAGATGATTGGGATCGGGGTGCCCCAGTATCGCTGTCTCGAGATTCCCCAGTCGCGCAATCGATAGTTCACCGCCCCTTTGCCGATCCCCCGTTCTTCGAGGTGCCGCACCACTGCTTCCCGCCCTTCTGGAGTCGCCAGGCCATTAAACGGGCCGGAATTTACCATTACGCCTTCATCTTCATAGGCCTTTGCCAAGTCCTCCCCGCTGAGCCCTCCCCCCTCTGGCTGAATGACCACTCGAATGGGAAGCTTGTATTTTTGGGCGAATTCGAAGTCACGCTGGTCGTGGGCGGGAACAGCCATAATCGCCCCCGTGCCGTACTCGAGGAGGACGAAATTGGCAACCCAGATAGGGATCTTCTCTTCGGTCAACGGATTGATGGCATATGCACGGGTGAAAACCCCCTCCTTTTCCGTGTCGGCGGCGGTTCGGACTACCCGATCTTCCGCCCGCATCCGCTTGATGAAGGCCTGAACGTCCGCCTTGCCCTCTCCGAGGTGCAGGGCCAGGGGATGCTCCGGTGCTAATACCATAAAAGTGGCCCCGAAAAGCGTATCCTGTCGCGTGGTGAAAATGGTGATAGGGCTCTCCCCGTTGACCAGCGGAAAATTTACCTCGGCGCCGACGCTCTTGCCGATCCAGTTTCGCTGCATTGTCTTGACCCGCTCGGGCCATCCGGGGAGATGATCCACTCCCCCGAGCAGTTCCTCCGTATAGGCGGTGATTCTAAAGAACCACTGCTCGAGCTCTTTCTGAACCACCTCTGACTCATCGCGCCAGCATCGGCCCCCCTCCACCTGTTCGTTGGCTAGGACCGTTTGACATACCTCGCACCAGTTCACAAAGGCGGGTTTCTTGTAGGCCAGCCCCTTTTCATGCATCTTGAGGAAGAGCCACTGATTCCACCGATAGTAGTCTGGCTCACTACACGTGATCTCCCGCTCCCAGTCATAGGAGAAGCCCATCCGCTTCAGCTGCTTCCGCATGTACGCAATGTTCTCATATGTCCACGTGGCAGGATGAAGGCCATGTTCGATGGCCGCATTCTCCGCTGGCAGACCAAAAGAGTCCCACCCCATCGGGTGAAGAACGTTATAGCCTCGCATCTGGAAGTACCGGGCGACCACATCTCCGATGGAGTAGTTTCGAAGGTGTCCCATGTGGTTTTTGCCAGAGGGATATGGGTACATTTCAAGGCAGTAGTACTTTGGCTGCCCGGGATCCTCCGTAACCCGGAAAGTGTCCCGCTCCTCCCAGATCCGCTGCCACTTGGCTTCTATCGTCTTGAAGTCGTATGGTTTTGCCATTCCGACATTCTCAATTCCCAAGAATTTCCGCTTATTGATAGCACACGCCTGCGGCAGTTGCAACTGCCGCACCTGGCCGTGTTCGCTAGCGGAGAGGCGCGTCACGACGGAATGCTGCGTCTGCTTACACCCTACGAGACCTCCAACACCGCCGCCGCCCGCAACTCGGCCGCTTTCAGGCGCTGTAGGACATGGTTGGCGTCGCGAAGTGGAAAAGTCTCAACTGCCGTCCGAACTGGCACCTCGGCCGCGATCCGCAACAGGTCTTCAGCGTCCTGGCGGGTGAAGTTGGTGACGCTGCGGATGGTGCGTTCGTGGTAAAGCTGTGCGTAGTCCAGCGATGGAATCGGAGTGAGATGGATGGCGTTGATCGCAAGTGTACCTCCTTTGCGCAAGGCGCGTAACGCCTCTGGCACAAGGGTACCGACGGGGGCAAAAAGGATGGCGCTATCGAGCGGATAAGGGGGAGTCTCTTCGGCCCTCCCTGTCCAGCAGGCACCTAGCGCACGAGCAAGTTGTTGATGCTCCTCGCCCCGTGTGAAGACCGCCACCTTACACCCCCAGTGACGCGCGATCTGGATGACGATATGAGCCGAGGCCCCGAATCCGTATAGCCCCAATCGCCCGCCGGGCTTGATCTCGCTTAGCCGAAGCGACCGAAAGCCAATGATGCCAGCACAGAGGAGGGGCGCGGCTTGGGAGTTGGTAAAGGTGTCAGGAATCGAAAAGGCAAAGGTTTCATCCACAACCGCATATTGGGCGTAGCCGCCATCGATCTGGTAACCGGTGAAGCGTGCCGCTTCGCACAGATTCTCCCGGCCGGCCGCACAATAATGACAGCAGCCGCAGGTCCAGTTTAGCCAGGCGATTCCAAGTCGATCGCCCAGACGAAAGCGACGCGATCCGGGCCCAACCGCATCCACCATCCCCACGATCTGGTGCCCGGGGATCACTGGTACCTTCACCGAAGGTAGGTCCCCTTCCACAATGTGGAGGTCCGTCCGACATACCCCACAATGAGTCACTTGCAGACGGACTTGTCCGGCTTCAGGTTCAGGCATCGGGACGTCCGCCTCCTTCAGCGGCTCGGTCCCGACCGGTGCGGGATGATCCAAACACATTGCCTTCATGATCGGCGGAGCTGAGGGGTGGCGTGCAATAGACCCCTCACAGGGAAATGCGCTGTTGGCGGCAGTAGTTGGCGAGCATGATGATGGCTTGATTCAAGCGTTGGAGACGCAGGTTCTTCTTCCGGACGGCCTCAGCGTCGCCCGGCGCCGTCACTTCTCCCCGCGCATCGCGGAGGACTTGTTGGAGGCTATTATTGATGATCTTCAGATCGGCAGGCGTGTACTTTTTCAGAGTTGCCTGGGTGAGAGAATGAAAACCATCCCCGATTTCTCTCGCGATCGCTAATGGGTTCCCGCTGATAGCCATTTCTCCTCCCTCAGCTCAATACGTAACGCGCATGAGACATAAACCATGCGCAGGTGCCGTCCTGCCGGCACGCTGCCGGTCTTTGGATTGCAGGATTTCCCAAAACCCACGAGGGGTCAGCTTGCCCCTGCCGACATCCAGAAGTGTTCCCACCACAATCCGAATCATGTGCTTTAGGAAGCCGCCTCCCGTGATGACAAGCAGGATGCGGTTCCCCTCAGTATCAAAGCGGGCTTCGGACACCCGGCGAATCGAATTAGAAGAATCGCCGTCGGCCGCCCGGAACGCGGAAAAGTCGTGCTCCCCAATGAGGAAGGCTGCGGCATCGGCCATGGAGGCCACATCCAAGCGGTCCGGAATGTGAAGGAGCCAGTGCCGGTCGAGAGCGGAGGGATGAGGGGCGTTCAGGATGGCGTAGCGATAGGTCTTGTGCGTGGCCGATCGACGGGCATCGAAGCCTTCCGGGGCAATTTCGACACTCCGAACCACGATATCGGGCGGAAGCAGGCTGTTAAAAGCCCGCTGCCAATTCTCGTAGGTCAGATCCTTTGCTGTCCAAAAGTTCGCCACCTGCCCCAGGGCGTGAACCCCGGCATCGGTGCGGCCCGCGCCAGTGATGCGTACCTCTTCACCCGATATGCGTTTTGCCGTGTCCTGCAAGAATCCCTGAACGGTCGGCAATCCTGGCTGGACCTGCCAGCCATGATATGCAGTCCCGTCGTATTCTACGCTCAGTTTGAGGTTGTGCACGAGCCAGTACCCTGCTTCGTCACCCCTAGGACCAGCTCGGCGATCTGGATGGCATTAAGCGCAGCCCCCTTCCGCAGCTGGTCGCCTACAACCCAAAAGTTCAGGCCCGTCTCGCTCGAGAGGTCCTGCCGCACGCGGCCCACATAGCACTCATCCTTCCCAGCCGCCATGAGGGGTGTGGGGTACTGAGCTTTCGGCGGGTCGTCGCAAAGGCAAAGTCCCGGGAACTTCCTGAAGAGATCCCGCACCTCGTTGACCGTCACCTTCCGCTCGGTCTCCGCGGTGACCGAGACCGAGTGGGCATACCACACTGGAACTCGAACCGTGGTGGCAGCAATTTGTATCGATGCGTCTCCTAGCAGCTTTCGGGTTTCGTGGACCAGTTTCATCTCCTCTTTGCTATAGCCGCTGTCTTCAAAACCATCCACCTGCGGAATGAGATTAAACGCGATCGGATGCGGGAAGATCTTGGCTTCTGCCTGCTCGCCGTTTACCCAGGCGAGGATCTGTTGTCTGAGTTCCTCGATGGCCTGCGCCCCGGCCCCTGAGACCGATTGATAGCTTGATACAATGACACGCTTCACTCGTGCGGCATCATGAAGAGGCTTCAGGGCCATGACGGTAACCGTCGTCGTACAGTTGGGGTTAGCGATCAGCCCCTTGTGTTGGAAGGCGGCTTCAGGGTTGACTTCCGGGATGATCAGCGGGACGTGCGGGTCCATTCGGAAGGCCGAACTGTTGTCAACCACTAACGCCCGTGCTTTGACCGCCGCAGGTGCAAACTCTCGACTACGGCTCGCGCCAGCAGAGAAGAGGGCCAATTCAATCCCCTGAAAAGCGCCCTCTGTCAGTTTTTCGACCTTGACTTCCTCGCCGCGAAAAGAAAGGCCCTTCCCCTCCGAACGCTCCGACGCCAACAGCCGCAGACCCCGTACTGGAAAGCCGCGCTCCTCCAGGATCGAGAGCATCGTCTGCCCGACTGCTCCCGTGGCTCCCGCAATCGCGACGTTGTATCCCGTTCCCGCCACATCGCCCTCATTGCAGTTCATGTTCAGCACGCTCTTTTGCTTTTTCTGAACTCTCGATTCTGAACTCTGAACCACCTAGTAGCCAGCCACATACGGAAGGCTCTTGGCCACCCGTTCGATCTCCTCGCCCGCCTCCAACAGGACAAAGGTGGCGTTCCACGTGCCTGTCAAAAGTTGCTCTTGGTGTCCTTCCGGAATCATGGCGGGCATGGCCCGCTCACCGAAGAGCACTTCGAGGTTCTCGACGTCCAGCACAATCTCGCGTTCGGGATGCTCCGCGACGGCCTCCATCAGCCAGTCCGCATCTTCCACGTTTACGGTGAGACAGGGGATACCAAGGGCGGTGCAGTTTCCCAGGAAGATGTCCCCGAACGACTCGCCGATGATGCCGCGGATTCCCCATCGCCGCAGCGCCTCTGGCGCGTGCTCCCGCGACGATCCACAGCCGAAATTCTGGCCGACCACGAGGATCGTCGCCCCCTTGTATCGATCTTGGTTGAACGAATGTTTTGGGAACTGGAGACGATCATCTTTAAAGAGGTGCTCCTCAAGCCCCTCAAACGTGACGCTTCTCAGAAACCGAGCAGGCATGATTCGGTCGGTATCGATGTCCTTACCCGGCAGGGGGAGACCCCGGCCGACGATTGTCCGCCGGAAGGGACTCATCGCAGCAACTCACGCACGTCGGTGACCTCTCCGGTGACGGCCGCCGCGGCCACCATGGCCGGGCTCATCAGGAGCGTCCGCCCCGTCGGCGAACCCTGACGCCCCTTGAAATTCCGATTGCTCGAGGAGGCGCAGATCTGCCGACCGCTGAGTTTGTCCTCGTTCATTCCCAAACACAGAGAACAACCGGCCTTCCGCCACTCAAACCCGGCTTCTTGGAAGATTTCGTGCAACCCCTCAGACTCGGCCGCCGCAGCCACCGCCTGCGAGCCTGGAACAACAAGCGCCCGCACGCTCTTCGCAATCCTCCGCCCCCGGGCCACCGCGGCGGCAGCGCGCAGGTCAGAAATGCGCGCATTGGTACAAGAGCCAATGAACGCCACGTCAATCGGGGTCCCGACGATCTGCTGGCCCGGCTCAAAGGACATGAAGGCCAGCGCCTCGGCCCAGGCGGCCCGGTCGGCTTCCGGGGCATTAGCTGGATCCGGGATCCGCTCGTTCACTTCCACAGACTGCCCCGGGTTGATTCCCCATGTGACCACAGGCTGGATTGATCTGCCGTCCAACGTGACCACGTCATCGAAGCGAGCCCCCGGGTCTGTCGCCATCTTCTTCCACCATGCCACCGCACGATCAAAGGCCTCGCCGTGAGGTGCAAACGGGCGATCCTTGATGTAATCGAACGTCCTGGTATCGGGATTGACGTATCCGAGCCGCGCACCGCCCTCAATACTCATGTTACAGATGGTGAGGCGTTCCTCAATCGACATCGCCTCGACCAGTGATCCGGCATACTCGTAGGCATAGCCCACCCCACCCTGCACCCCAAGCCGTTGAATGATCGCCAGGATCACGTCCTTGGCGTAGACACCGCGCGCGAACTCACCGTCTACCCGGACCTGCCGGAGCTTCGGCTTGGCCAATGCCAAGCACTGCGTCGCCAGAATATCCCGAACCTGGCTGGTACCAATGGGAAAGGCAAGCGCTCCAAGGGCCCCGTGCGTCCCGGTGTGACTGTCGCCGCACGCAATGACCATTCCTGGTTGAGTCAGACCCAGTTCGGGTCCGATAATATGGACGATCCCCTGCCGGCCACTGTCTAGATCGAACAGCGGGATGCCGAACTCCTTGCAATTCCGCACGAGGGATACGGTCATCTCCTCGGCCAGGACATCGCCGAAGGGGCGAAGCTGGGACGCGGTCGGCACGATGTGATCAATCGTTGCGAACGTCCTGTCCGGAA
>JBFHXD010000071.1:0-12272 GCA_041599135.1 Methylomirabilales bacterium (SeqCode)
GGAGCCAGGGACGGTGCCACCCCGAGCAGCCCGCACATGCTCGCCATAGTACTCGCCGTCGGTACGCGTGTCGTGGACTCTCACACCGGGGTCTCGCAGGTGATTCAGAATGTACTGCGCCGTCGCAAGGCGGTCTTCCATGGGATCTTTGAGATGTTTGGAAAAGCCAGTGCGGATAATGCGCCTCCCCTCCTTGGCTCGGATCTCTTCTGAGCTTCCAAACATGGGCCAAGCCTCGCGTGTGAGAGAGAATCCCGCGCCTTTCCAGGCGGTGATCCCACCGTCAAGGACGTGGACATCCTCGTGACTCAGGTACTCGAGGAACCAGAACCCGCGCGCCGCCCGATACCCGCTGTTGTGCTCGTAGAAGACCACCGTCTTGTTGAACTCGACGCCTCGGATCTCCATAAGATACGCCAGCGTCCAGGTAAAAGCCGCCAGGGCCTCGGGCCGTGTGTCATTTAGGGAGTAGCCGTAGAGGTCGAAGTGCGCGGCCCCTTCGATGTGACCGGCGCAAAAGTCCGGCGCTGGGCGCGTATCGATGATGATCAGATCGTCGCCCTTCTCGTTGCCGATCCGTGCGCGGAGCTGTTCGGGAGTCCAGACTAGGTCGGCGTTTACGAAGTCTTTGTAGGCCATGGCAAGGCTCACCTCAAGCTGGATTTTCTCATTCGCCTCGAATGGACTGGAACACTCTTCGGCCTCGGCAGACGGCCGTGCGGAGCCACTCAGCCGTCCCTCGCCCGTTTGGGATTGTGCCGAGAGTATCTAATCGATGTGCATGTCGTCAAGGCACAACATCCCTGCGATGTCGGGGGTTTCCTCACCGGCAATTCCGAAGCCCTTCAGCGCTGGGAGGCGAGCGGACGGACGCGAGGAAGGTTTTGGGCTTGACAAAAGGTTAGGCCCGTTGGGTGCAAGGGGGAAAGGAGATGAGATTGAAATGAGATTGAGAGAGCCAGGGGGACAACATTTAAAATTAGATTTGATCGGGCCTAGCCTACCCCCTCTTGCCGCTTTCTTAGCCATTCTGTCCCGTGGTGGGACCTAGCAGGACTGACACCCATCGAAAGTTTTCACTATTCTCGAGGAGAATCTTTATGACCATGGTCAAGGGAATGGAGAGGAGCATCCCGACCGGCCCCCAGACCCACCCCCAAAAGACCAGGGAGAGAAAGATAACGAGCGTTGAGAGGCCGAGCTTGCGTCCCATGAAATACGGCTCGACGAAGTTCCCAAAGACCATGTTCACCGCGAGATAAACGAGCCCGACCAGGGCCGCCGGACCGGGTCCAAGCTGGACGAGGGAGAGCAAGAGTGCGGGAATTGCAGCCAGGATCGAGCCCAGGTTTGGAATGTAATTGAAAAGGAAGGCCAGCAATCCCCAGAGAACCGGAAAGTCGACGCCGACGAGGGCCACGCAGATACCGATCAAGATTCCCGTCGCGAGGCCGATGAGGGTCTTGATCGCGAGATAGCGCTGCACTTCCAGAACGATCTTGGTAAAGGTTTCCGGATCCGCACCCTGCCCCCCCAAGGCGAGATGGAGTTTTTTCGGAAACTGCGTAATCTCAAAGAGAATAAGTATCATGGTAAAAAAGACCAAGACGAAGTTTGAAAACACGTTAGCCAGACTGTTGAACATCTGGCCAACGAGGGACATCACTGTACCGGGGTTCATCACGTCACGTGCCCTGTCAGGCGACACATGAATTCCCTTGCTTTGCAACCATGTGAGGAGGGCCGCTGCCATCTCCTGAAGGCGGTGTGCATACTTCGGGGCCTCCTGGGTGAAGCCTTGGATGGAACTACCCACCGCGAGAATGATCGCGACCAGCAGCGCAATGTTGATCACGACCGTGATCAAGACAGCCAGGGTGGTGGGGACTCGCTTCGCCTGCAACCACACCAGCAGTGGCAGGCTCAGAATGGCCAGGAACAAAGAGAACAGGAAAGGAAGCAGTACTGGAGCCGCGGTCCGCAGACCCGCAATGATCACCACCAGGGAGGCTGTGATGAGCAGGAACCGAATGCCTTGGAATGAGTTAGCCAAGTTTTTTGACCCCCGTGAGAGCAAACGCGGCTGAACCGCATTCACACGGAGTGAGCCTCAACGAAAACGCCCTCCCGGAGGCGATGTACCCGGGAAGGCGTTTGCCAAGATCTGTTCGCCGCTGGCACCTCAGACGCCGGACTTCTGGGGGGCGAAGACCTCGACGCGGACCGTAAAGGTCCGAATCTCTGTGGGGCGAAGGGCCCCGACCCCCATTACTTGGCGGGAAATGACCTCTCCATCGTCGTCGTGGATCTCAAGGATGACAGAATATTCCCACGGCTCCCCGGTACCCGGATGGTGGATAGTGCCCTCGACGTTCAAAGGGCAAAAGGTGGGTTCCGCTGGACGGTGGGTCCTGACCGCGTCAAAGTGCAGGTGCCGGTGACAGCCAGGGCAGACCGTTGCCGTTTTGAGAATCTTTGCCTCGCAGTGAGGGCAGATCCGCGTCTGCCCGGGCAGGGACGACCACGCCGGGGTCATTACCGGACCTCGCCTTCGGCGTTGGTGGCCAACTCGTCGGCCTCTGGCTCGTCCCATCCAAACTCGGCCTTTCCGCGCATCCGTGACCCCGCAGCTACGGTAAGGGAACCTGCCGTGACGTCCCCGATCAGGCTCCCGGACTGCAGGAGTTCAACTCGAGAAGACGCGTAGATATTTCCGTGTATCTCGCCTCCGAGGCGGACAGTATCCGCCCGCAGGTCTCCGGTAATCTGCGCGCCTGGTTCGATGGTCAGATCGCCCTGCACCTGGACGTTTCCTTCGAAGCGGCCCGCAAGCCGCAAGTTGCCTGCCCCTTGGATTTTTCCCTCGATGGTCAGGCCAGCAGCAATGACCGATTCGGTCGGCTGGGACCGGGGATGCAGCTCATAAGGGGACAACACATCCTCAAATCGGTCCGCGTCCACCGAAGGTTGTTCCTTACGGGAAAAGTCCTTCCAAAGTGCCATGGCCAGTCCCTCCTTACCTTCGTTGATTTCGAGGGAGGCGTCGTGGATCGCGGCAATCCTGGCCGCGAGCCGCCTCCCTACCAGCCCTTCGAAAAGACAAGACCTTGCTTTCCCTCAGCCGTGCTGAATTTGTCGAGTGCGAAGGCGTTCTGTACACCACACTGAGCAAAATCCTCAGGCCGGGGGTGATAGCGTCCCCGATTTTACCTGTTTTGCTCGCGGCACCCAAGCCCGGTTTTTGGAGAGAGCCGGGCTCTCGTAGGTTGCTGAAAATAAATAGTTTGCCGGGGAGGGATGTCAGATTTACATCACCCCTGAAGCAGCGAACTCAAAAGATGCGCGTTTCTCCGGGTTGCATGACGATGACCTTCGTTGTTGAGTCCTTGAGTGATTCTATGAATTCATTGGGCGTCCCCTTGAGCAGCTCGGTTGTCCCGTAGTGCATGGGGATGACCGTCTTTGTTTTCAGGAAGTTCCGGACCGCGTAGGCGGCGTGGGTTGGGTCCATGGTGAAATGCCCGCCGATGGGAATCAGGGCGAGATCTGGCTTGTAATACTCGCCGATGAATCTCATGTCTCCAAAGACGCCGGTGTCGCCCGCATGGTAGATCTTGAAGCCATTCTCGAGCTCAATGATATAGCCGCAGGGCTCTCCTCCCGGGTGCATTGTTATCTTTTGAGTGGCGGGGTCCACGTGGCGAATTTCCGAGCTATGTTCTGCCCGCACCATGGTGATGTTGATTCCGGGCCCAAGTGGCGAGACTGGTCCGCCTTTGTTGAACCGAAGTAATTGATTATCAGACACCCAGCCGAGCGAGGCGAACGTGTGCCCCATGTCGGCGTTCATGCCGACACGAGCTCCCGTCAACTCTGCGATCGCAGCGGTGTCGCCTACGTGGTCGCCGTGGCCGTGGGTGACGAGAATGAGGTCCACTGTACCAAGCTTCTTCAGGTCCTTGAGCGCCTGAGGCGTCTTCGGATTCTTGGTGATGAATGGATCCAGCAAAATCACCTTGCCGCCCGGTGTCGTAATCTTGAAGGCGGCGTGTCCGAACCACTGTAACTCAAAGGCCTGGGCGGGGACAGGACCGATTGAAAGGACCAGCAGCGCGATGAGCCCACCTGTCACTCTATCGAGCAATTTCCCTCGAATCAAATCCCCCCCCTTGAGGATGTGTGAAGCTGCCGTCTTTGGAGACAGAAGTGAAATAGGCCCTTGTGAAGGGGACGTAAGTATCCCCTAATGACTTGAGGGTGTCAAGGACCAGGTTGAAGGCGAGAGAGTGCTAGATTGCGATCACTGGACTTTCTGGGATTCGTGTCTTGCGACGCTAACCAATAGGCCAATCGGTGAGGAGCATCGGTCATAATGCCAATTTCTCCCGGCTCCCCAACCCTCCCCATGCGTTGGGGGTCTGTTGCTGCACACAGTGAGCCTCTGAAATGGTCATCATCGTTTGCCGTCCAAAAGATCAGGATTTGGGATTTCTTCTGAATCGCCTTTTCATCCTTTATGGACACGTCGTTAAATAACCATTCGATGAGTGGCCATTTCAGGCTGCCGTCAATTTCGGTGAGGTTGAACGACAGGACAATTGGAGGTTTCTTGGCACCGGCAAGAATGTCCCTGGCCTTGTCCACTTCCGTCCATTCGAGTGTCCAGGAGAGCTGACCCGGTGCAGCATGAGGGGATCTTTGGATCGCGTCCGACCCGCCAAGAAATGTACCTGCCCTATCATCAGATGCTGCTATGGTGATTATGACCTTGCTGCCACGGCGTAGGAGAAGACCTGCAGAATGGGTGATGCTCCTGAGCACCTTCTTTACACTGTCCGTGGAGAGCCAATTGAGCTTCGGATCAACATAGACGAACGGCACTGCATATGTCTCAAGTTTCTCAAAAATAGCGTTGACTGGTGAAAATCCTGCCGGGATCAACTCAATGTCGCATGTCTGGTTAAGGAGCGGAGGATGGTAGACCATTAATCTATTCGTGAGCGGGATTCGAGAGGGCTTTCCGTTGCCCGCGGGGAAGTACTTATAGGGAACCGTGATATCGAACTCGACGCCGCTGGCTCCAAAGTGCCACGCGTGGGCTAACGCTGTTGGCCGGTTATCCAACTCAGCAAAACCAAGGCCACGGTGGCCGATGATACACACGCGCGACAATGCGGTATCAGACACACGGCCTACCCATTCTAGCAAGTATTTCCTTTGCCTGCCTTTTGTCATTATCTGAAGGATTAGGCGCTTCTTGCTCCGGTGCGTCTTCCGTCCTTTGCGAGGGGGAACGAAGCGAACCTGTGCTCGCAGGCGCGAAAGATTCCGGTTTGCCTTATAGAGACTTCCCTTCATTAGAACCGGCCTGTGGCCATTCGGCCTCTCAGATGGTTTCTTGAAGAAAAGCACACCCTCATATTCCCCTCCCGGGATGAATCCTGCCAGGGTACCATGGGACTGATCCTTGCCAGGACGCGGAAGGCGGGGTACAAAGACGACTGAGAAGATTTCCTGACCACGTTGGTCACGGGAAGTCCATCGACCGATATAGCAGTTCCATGTGGCGAATATGTCGCTATGATCCTTGCGATTAGGATACGTCGTCGGCAGTCGCAGAGGATGCTGCTTTCTTGGAGTTTCCTGTTGACGCATTTTCACCTCGGGATGGCATGCGTGCAATTAGTCTGCACCGGTCAACTCCAGCCACCTACCTTTGCCACCTTCCGTCCCTTCAGCGGATTGCTGCCCGGCGAAGGCAGTATTCACTGCCATGATGAGGGCTAGCGTGAGGACCAAGGCTGCTCGTATCATTGGGTGCGGGGGAGCAAAGATCCGCAGAAGATGGCTCCATTTGACAAAGACACCGGAGCGCAACCGTGCGAAGCTTACGCTTGGGGTGTCAGTCTAACAGTAAACCATTCGAGTTAAAATAATGCCCGACGAGCTGTGGTCGACTACTCCCAAGGAAGGTCAGCTGCTCGGTCGCATCATACTTCGAATATTCGACGTGATACACAAGGGTGGTGACGGTGCCAGTGAGTTCTGCGCTGACCCCTGTCCACACTTTCCAGTTTACCAGTTCGTGGGTCTGATAGTCACCCAATCGTTCATGAAGCTCATTAAGAATTTTTCGCCATTCTTCTCTACTGGTCTCCTGATAGAAGCGATCTGAATAGAGGTCCATCACCGCTTCCATGTCTCCTGCTGCCAGGGTGTGGTACAGCGTATCTGCCGTTTGCTGTGCGCCCTTCTTACTTTCTCCGACGCTGCACGCTCCCAGAGAAAGGACCATTGCGGGTAGCAGGATCGTCGTCAGTGTTTTTCGTAAGGTTACCATCATGGCATCAACCCCGTTCTTTATCTGAGTTTCATCAGTTCGTGAACGGTAGCTCTTTAAGCTCAGTGGCGTGCAATTCCTGTACCGCAACTGTCGTCGAGGGACGTCTGAGATTTGCCTTTAAAATCTCCGACATTCACAGATTTGTCGTTTACGTCTTTACGCCGTACCCATTTGTTGGAGCCGTCGCTGCCGAGCGGGGTATTCCAGGCACGGTCGTTGCATCACCCACGTTCCATGCTCAATCAACTACCGCAGCGACTGCATCGGGAACTTCTTTCGAAGAACGGACTGGCCATTGCCTATGCCCGCGCGGGCAGGCGATGGCCACTGTGGCGTGAACGACTTGTCTTGGTTCACGGCAGTGGATGCAGCGCCGATTCGTGGCAGTATCAGGTGGATGGCCTCTCGCGTGACTTCGACGTGGTCGCCCTTGACCTTCCGGGCCATGGGCACTCTACAGCGGTGGACGCACCCTCGATCAAGCGATACGCCACTGCGGTCACGAGCGTCGTCGAGGGTATCGGAAGGCGAAAGGTCTTTCTCGCAGGACACTCAATGGGTGGGGCAGTTGCGCTTCAGGTCGCGCTGACACATGCGCAGCTGCTGAAAGGCTTGATACTCATAAGTTCGGCGCCCTACCTTGACAAGCTCGCGTATACACCAGACGTATTCCTTTGGGCTGCTGCCACCGTGTCTCATAAATTCAAAGGCATGTTCTTTTCACCTCTGGTGAGGGAGGACGCGTTGGCCATTGCGGGATCCGATGTCCGACGTTGTAAGTTGGAAACAGTCTACGGCGATTTCGCGGCCTGTAGAAACTTTGACTTTAGAGGTCAGCTTGAAGGCATTAACCTGCCGACCCTGATCCTCTGCGGTGATGAAGACCACATTACGCCAATGCGCTACTCGAAGCGACTGCAGAAAGAAATACCAGGATCTACCTTGATGCTGATCCAGAAGGCTGGGCACATGCTTCCCCTCGAATCGCCGGACCGGCTTAATGCCGCTATCCGCAACTTCATCCGACGCGTCTAGAACCACCGCCGCACTCTCTCAATCGATTGACATAATGTCAGCGCCTCATGTCTCGAGTGACAGGATCGGACGAAACGGGCAGGAGTTCGAAAGATCTGCTAGGGATTGTTCCAGTCGTTGAGGTGAAAAAAAGGCCGGCCCCCGGGTCGGGGTTGCAGACCCGGGGGCCAACTAGCAAGGACGTTGCGTTATTTCTTTCTTTTCGGCTTTGACGTCTTTGCCTTCTTAGCCCTGCGCGTCCGTCTCTTCGGGGCTGCCTTTTTGATGGTCTTCTTCTTCGAAGACCGCTTCTTTTTGCGCTTGGGCTTATCAAACATAAACCAGTCGTCCATCGTGTATTTCTTCCTGCGTGCCATACTCTTTCCCTCCTTGCTGAGGTCCATGGGGATGCCAGTCGCTGGCATCTTCCCGTAATCCTTAATGTTATCGACAGAAATATGAAGAAACTTTATTTTTCAAGTGACTAGCGGGGGACCCCCATGCCTTGCGAGAGCATAGCTGGAAGCGGGCTCAGTGAGAAAACCTTTCAAAATAAACCATTTACCCATTTTCCTTTGCCCGGCGGTTGGCTCTGAGCGGACGTAGTCTGACCCCGGCGGGACTCCCCATATTTCTCAGCCCAAAATTGTCGTCAGGTGTTTCTTCTGGTGACCGTCCCAGGATTATATGATAGGCTGTGCGCGACGTGGTCCACGACAGCCGGCTTATAAAACAACGCAATGAGCAAGGGGGTAAATGATGATGAAGAACCTTAGCTTTGTTTTTGCTGCCGCCCTGTCTGTTGTAGCAGTGGCTGGGGTCGCGACGGCGGTCGCTGGCGAATTTGGCACCTCAGCCGAGGCCAAGGCCATGCTGGAGCGGGCCGTGGCCGCGGTCAAGGCGGACAAGGCCAAGGCCCTGGCCATGTTCGCCAAGGGCGAAGGGGGGTTCAAGGACCGGGATCTCTACCCGTTCTGCGGTGGTCCCGATGGCAATTTCACCGCCCATCCGTCGCTCGTCGGCAAGAGCCTCAAGGAACTGAAGGACAAGGCCGGCAAGCCGCTCGGCGAGGAGATCTACAAGGTCGCCCAGGAGGACAAGGTCGGCGAGGTCACCTACATGTGGCCGCGGCCCGGCAGCGCCGAGCCGGTTCAGAAGATCACGTTCGTCACGAAGATCCACGACCAGGTCTGTGCGGTCGGCTATTACAAGTAACCCCCTTTGGGGGAGCGGGTACGTCCACTGACGACGGGCACGTGGTGCCGTCCCGGGACGGGGTCCGCGTCGTCTTGCCGACCAGGAACTTCCAGCCGTTTTGATACGCACGGCCCGGGGGCGCGTTCCCTCGGGCCGTGGTCGTTTCCGCTCACGATTAGGCCCGGCCCTAGCCCACCCTATTTTCTAGTGGTTTACCAACAAAAGACTTGACCCTTTCCATCGTCGTTAGGGTCTGAGGGGCCTGGTTAGACCCTGGCGGACGAAATTGGGGAAAGGAGTGAGGACATTCGTTTGGAGTCAAAGCGATCGCTGGAAGGCTGCAATTACGATTGCTGTTACACCGCAAGCAAACGTCACGTACGCACGAAACACATAACCTTTCCAGAGTCCCTTTGCTTCTGATCCAACCGAAAACTGCAGTGCAGGCCAAGTGTAGAGCGTGCCGTAAGCTGTGTTGCCTGCCATGACAAGAAAAGCAATAACTTTCGCGACAGTAAGGGTTGTGTTAAGGGTTCCGGCTGGCGGCTGAAGAAACAAGAGGCCGATGCCAGTTGCAAGGATGAAACTCAGTCCAGTGTAAATCCAGGGTGCTATTCTCTTGCCTTCCATAGCGAGAAACTCCAATGGAAAATCAGAGTCCCTTAATATTCTTACGGCCGTCGGCCACACAACGAATACGTTCATGAATACCCCGCCCACGACAAGCGCCGCCGCGACCAAATGGAGGGACAATAATACAATGTGAAAGGTTGTCATCTCTATGCGATCGGACGCAGAAAAAGCCGAGGGGGGGACGAAAAAGCAGTAAAGCGAGGTTGCTGGAACTACTCCTAATGGCGTCGATTGCTCTTGGGTGATTACAGGGAGCGGCGGACGGCTTTGGCCACCGCCTCCAGTTGCTGCATCATCTCCCGGAACCGAGCGGGCGTCAGCGACTGCACCCCGTCGGACAGGGCCTCCTCGGGTCGGGGATGGACCTCGACCATGAGGCCATCGGCCCCGGCGGCGATGGCGGCGCGTGCCATGGCTGTTACATAATCCGAGTAGCCCGTGCCGTGGCTCGGGTCCACGATGACCGGCAGGTGGCTCAGCTTCTGAAGGACCGGCACGGCGTTGAGGTCGAGGGTAAAGCGGGTCGCGGTCTCGAAAGTTCGGATGCCCCGCTCGCACAGGATGACATCGTAATTGCCATGAGAGAGGATATATTCGGCCGACATCAAGAGGTCCTGGAGCGTCGCCGACATGCCACGCTTCAGGAGGATCGGCTTACGGATCTCGCCAAGCTTGTTTAAAAGGCCGAAGTTGTGCATGTTGCGCGCCCCGACCTGAAGGATGTCGGCGTACTGGGCCACCAGCTCGACGTCCCGATCATTGAGGACCTCGGTGACAATTTTGAGCCCAGTGACTTCGCGGGCGCGGGCGAGCAGCTCGAGCCCCTGCTCTCCGAGTCCCTGAAAACTATACGGCGATGTTCTAGGCTTGAATGCTCCCCCGCGGAGGATGGTGCCCCCGGCCGCCTTGACGGCATGTGCCGACTCGATGAGTTGGGTCTCACTCTCGACCGAACAGGGCCCGGCCATTATCGTAAGACGGTCCGCCCCGATTTCGATCTCGCCCACCTTGACCACCGTCTTTTCGGGTCGGAACTCCCGGCTGGCCAGCTTGAACGGCTGTAGAATCGGGACGACACTTTCAACGCCCGGCACCGCCTCGATCTGCTGAAGCTTTGCCTTGCCTCGCTCATCGCCGACCGCGCCCACTACATTGCGGTGGGTTCCGCGGATGACGTGTGGGTGGTATCCGAGCTCTTCGACGCGCCTCAGGACCTCTTGGAGCTGCTCTTCTGGTGCCCCGGCCTGCATGACGATGATCATGACCTTCCTCCGAAAGTAAAAGCCACGGGGTACCCGTGGCTTATAGAGAAAAAAAGCCACGGAGGTGGTCTACCCCCGCGGCCATCCTCGACGAGAAAACGTCAGGTGGCGCCGACCAGAGGGCAGACTCCGCTAAAATAAAACCACCACCTTCTCAGATGCCCTATGTCCATCTGCGGCTTCCTTGAAGGGTTTCAGTAGATGTGCTAGCGTTCTTACCACCACCCCCGGGCCTTGTCAAGGGCATTATCTGGGGAGATTTCCCTTTACACTCAGCAGGCTTTTCTGTAATTTTCCAGCCAAGGAGGCCCGGAAATGTCTGGACATTCCAAGTGGGCGGGAATCAAACATAAAAAGGCAAAGGTGGACGCCCAGCGCGGACGGCTGTTCACCAGATTGATTCGCGAGATCACCGTGGCGGCCCGGATCGGCGGTGGGGATCCGGCGGGAAATCCTCGCCTGCGCGATGCCATCGACAAGGCCAAAGCCGGCAACATGCCCCAAGATAACATCACCCGGGCCATCAAGAAGGGGACTGGTGAACTGGAAGGCGTCACGTACGAGGACTGCGTCTACGAAGGGTACGGTCCTGGGGGAGTGGCAATACTCCTCGAGGCGGTGACCGATAACAGGAATCGCACGACTGCCGAGGTCCGTAAGATCTTCTCTCGCCTTGGTGGAAACTTGGGCGAGGTGGGATGTGTGGGCTGGATGTTCGATAAGAAAGGGTTGATCCAGGTCTCGGCCAAAGGGGTCGACGAAGAGCAGCTTTTGGCGGTGGCCCTTGAGTCAGGCGCGGAGGATGTTCGGACCGAGGAGCAGACCTTTGAGGTCGTGACCGCACCCAAAGACTTCGAAGCGGTGAAGACCGCCTTGGAGCAGGCATCTTTCCCCGTCGACCAATCCGAGGTGACCATGCTGCCACAGTCCACGGTCCGTATTGAGGGCAAGACGGCTGAGCAGGTGCTTCGTTTGATGGACGGACTGGAGGAGCACGACGACGTGCAGCACGTCTATTCCAATTTTGATATCCCCGAAGAGATCATGGCGGCACTGACAGCCTAGTGACCGACAACCGATCACCGAAAAAGAGCTTTTTCCTCCATCACGGTCATCGGTTAACGGTAAACGGTGATCGGAGAGTGAGAACGGGGCAGGGGGCGACGAGTGCGGGCAGGTGAGTATCGGACGGGTACTTAGGCGGCAAGCAACTCACGGACTACGGGTGCTGGGGATTGATCCCGGGACGGCCGCCACTGGATACGGGGTGGTGGAGGTCCGCAACGGATCGCTCGTCCCTATCGCCCACGGCGTCATCACCACCTCTCCCCGTCAGGCCTTTCCGCTGAGACTCCACACAATCCACCAGACCCTCCAGGCGATCATTGGGCAGCACCAGCCCACATGCGCGGTCCTGGAGGGCCTTTTTTTTGCCAAGAATGTCCGGACTGCGCTGACGCTTGGACAAACCAGAGGTGCAGCCGTCTTGGCGGTGGTGGAGGCCGGCCTGACGGTCTTCGAGTATAGTCCTTTAGAGGTGAAGAACGCCGTGACCGGCTTTGGGAGGGCATCCAAGGCGCAGGTGCAGCGCATGGTCACCTCCCTGCTTGGTCTTTCGTCGGGTCTTCCGGCCACCGATGCGGCGGATGCCTTGGCGGTGGCCATCTGTCATATTCATGGCGTGTCGCTTCAGGCGCGGATCGCGAGGGTCTAGCTTTGTCCTGGTGCTGCTCTTCCTCGCGAGGGCGGCAGATCCCCCGGAGATCGAACAGGCAAAGGCGGATGCCACCGCGGCCCTCGTCGAGGTTCTGAAACTGTGGAAC
>JBFHXD010000072.1:0-12063 GCA_041599135.1 Methylomirabilales bacterium (SeqCode)
AGGACCCGCTCTCGCATGCCAATCAACCCAAGTGATTTCGGGTCCGCAATGGCTTCTTTTCTGATGCCCCTCCCGTTGTCTCGCACTTCCAATACGAGATCTCGTCCCACCTTTTTCAGGTTCAGTTTGACCCTCGTGGCATCGGCGTGCCGACTGACATTCGTCAAGGCTTCCTGGCTGATGCGGAACACCGTCGTGGCCCGCTCTGCATCCACACTAATCTCCTCAAGGTTTGTTGCAAACTCACATGCGATGCCGGTTCGATCTTGAAACTCCCGCATCTGCCATTCCAGTGCCGCAACAAGCCCCAGATGATCCAAGACTCGAGGCCGCAATTCGGCAGAGATCCGCCGCACCGACCGAACCGTCGTGTCTACAAGATGGTTCATCGTCTGGATCTTTTCAAGCAACTCCTTTTGGCTTTCAGGAAGTCTCTTGTCTACCCAGGCGAGGTCGATCTTTAAAGCCGTCAATGCTTGTCCCAGCTCATCGTGGATCTCGCGGGCGATCCGGCTTCGCTCCTCTTCTTGCACAGAGAGTAAGCGGACGGAGAGAGCGCGCAACTGCTCCTGCGAGCTGCGCAACTCCTCCTCAACCCTGTGGCGTTCACCTATCTGCTCTTCCAGGATGCCAATAGCTTTAGACAGCTCAGCCGTTCGTTCCTGAACCGCGAGTTCCAGCATGTCATGTGCTCTCCGCAGGGCCTCCTCCGCCCGCTTACGCTCGTGTGTCTCTAGGGCCAGGCCGGCGATGTCTGCTATCGAACCGGCGAAACTCTGTTCTTCGAGGATCCATTGACGCGGAGCTCCCACATGCTCGTGACAGACGATCCCGACCATCTCGCCAGCCACTCGAATCGGCGCGTCCAGCATGGAAGTGATGCCGTGCGGGGTGAGGTAATTCTTCGAGAACTCGCGAGTTCGAGGGTCGGTCTGTGCATCATGAGCATCGATCGCCCTATTCTTCTGGAGTGCTTGAAAGTAGGACGGGTAGTCTGCCGCTGCCAATTCGGCACCTGTGGTATGCCTCCGCGCGCTCAGCTCATATTGTTCAATGCACCGAATTATCGAACGGTCTTCGTTATACAGCCATACTCCGACCCGTTCGACCTGCAACGTTTGAGCAGCAGCCTCGGTGACCTCCTTCAAGACAGTCTCTAGATCTCCGCGGCCTATGGTCCCGGTCCTCGTCAATTCCACTAGTACTCGGTTCTGTTCCTCGAGGCGTCCCTTGCTTTCGCGCAGCGTCTCCTCCGCCCGCTTGCGCTCGGTGATGTCCTGTGTGATGCCCATCAACCTCATCACGATACCGTTGACGATAATTGGAACGAATGACGATGCGAACGTGCGTCCGTCGGCCGACTTGAATTCGAACTCTGCGTAGTCGCCCACGTAGGCAACTTCCAACAGATTGCCTATTCGTTCCCGATCCTCCTCAGCGACCACTTCTAGGTAGGGCATTCCCCGGATGGCGTCCTCATCCTGGACACCTATCATCTTGAGGCCGGCTTCGTTCATCGACATCAGCCGACCTTCACGATCGATCTGGTGAATGCAATAGGGTGAGAAGGCAACGAGCAAACGGTGTTGTTCTTCCCTCTCTCGAAGCGCTTCCTCCGCCCGCTTGCGCTCGATCGCCGCAGCGAGCACATTGGCTACCGCTTGGAGAAAGTAAATATCGTCTTTGGTAAACGTCCGTCGTGTGCTGCTGTGGGCACCCAGGACGCCAAATGGTCGGTCCGGGCCGTGGATGATGACGCTCATGCCGCCGACTACCGCGTGATCATGAAGGAGCGGCGGCCCGCTGAATCGCGTTTCCGTGCGCAGATCCTCGACAATGACCGGCTCCTCGGAAAAAAGGGTGTAGCCAGCCTGCGAGTCGATTCCCGCGCCCACCGTCGCGTGTCCTACATACCCGCCCTTCCAGCCCACGCCTGCCCGCAGTAGCAGACTCTTATCGTCCGAAAGGAGCTCCAAGACCTTGCAATATTCCACCTCAAGGGTTTGGGCAACGAGGGCAACAGCATCGTCCATGAGGCTACAGAGATCAGTACCCACCAGCGCGCGTTGCCCAAGTTCGGCCACCGTTGCCTGCTGGCGCACTCGCGCTTTCAGTTCCTCCGCCGCCCTCATGAGTTCCGTTTTAGCCTGGTGACGGCCTATCATGATCGCCGCTCCGACCGAACTATAGGAGTGCATTGGTTACGTTACCAGCTTGGGGGGGTATCTTATAACCTTACCAAACCAGTGCCAAGTGGGGATTTTCTGTGGCTTTCAAGGAGAGCTAACTCCCCGAGAGCAAAGGCCTATGCGGCTTAGATGCGGGAGGAGGGGTCGCAGAACCAGGGCGGCGTATTCGAAAGTCCTGCCAGAAAACTAGAAGAGCTTCACCAGCAGAGCCGTTTTCAGGTACTCGAAATCGACCGGTTTCGTTATGTAGTCGTAGGCGCCGGCGTCAAAGCACCGCTTCGCCTCCTCTTCCTTATAGACGGCCGTGAGCATCGCGACCGGAAGATCTGGAGCCGTGGCCTTGATCCGCTCCAGCGTCTCGATTCCATCCATGCCTGGCATCATGATATCGAGGAGGACGAGATCTGGCTTGTGCTTCTTTACAAGCTCGAGGCCAGCTTCCCCACTATTGGCCACCACGGCTTCGTATTCCGTGTTTTTTTCAATATTGAACCTTAGCAACACGCTGAAATCTTCCTCGTCGTCGATAAGCAGGATCGTCTTACTAGGCATTTTACCCTCCCCCTGTTGTTTTTACAGACACCTTCTGCTCTGTACTGTCAAGCTCCGTGTCTGTTTGGAACGTGAGGCTCAACTTCACACCCCCCTCTCGCCGATTTCTGACATCAATCGTCCCGCCGTGCGATTCGATAATCTTTCGCGTCACCGTTAACCCGAGTCCCGTTCCCTGCCCCGTCGGTTTCGTCGTAAAAAATGGGTCGAATATCCGGTCAAGCTTATCTTCTGGGATGCCGATACCTGTGTCCTCGACTTCGACCATGACGAGGGCCTTCCCAATTTTGGACTCATCAATTTTCCCCCGACCCGCATAGGGACCCACGTCAGTGAGCTGTTTCGCGCGTGTTTTGACGGTGATCGTTCCACCTTCGGGCATTGCCTGGATGGCGTTCAAGAAGAGATTCACGAAGACCTGCTCAATTTTATACCGATCCAGCTTGAGCTGAGGAAGGTTTTCCCCCACCACTTTGATTACGGTGACACGAGCCTTGACCAACTCGTGGTGCACCAACAGCAACGATTGCTCCAACAGGCTGTTGAGTTCCGTAGATCTGATATCTCCTGGTCTTTGACCAGAAAAGTCTAACAATCCGCCTATCACCCGGTCAGCTCTTTTGACTGCGTCATCCATTTTTTGTAAAACTATGGCGACTTTGTCGTCAGCCACTGGCAAAGAGGAGAGATATGCAAGCCCCTGCAGGACTATGGCTAAGGGGTTCTTGACCTCGTGGGCGACGCCTGCGGCCAAACGCCCTACCGATTCTAGCTTCGCGCTCTGCATCAGCTGGAGTTGAGTCGTTTGTAATTCTTCTTCCGCCCGCTTGCGTTCGGTGATGTCCTGGACCATCGCCTGCCAGCCGTCCCGACCTTCGATTTTGACTGGTGTCAAGCTCAAGAGCGCGGGATAGCAGCTGCCGTCCTTGCGCTTGAATCGTACTTCTTGTTGGTGAACGGAGCCTTGCATTCGGGCGCTTGCCATCATGATCGCTCTTTGATCCGGGTCCTCGTATAGATGGTCCACATTTCGAATCTTCGCGATGTCCTCACGCGTATACCCACCTGGCTCAAGCATGGCGTTGTTGAATGCCAGCAAGGTTCCATCGGTATCAGCCACCCCGAGTCCGATAGGGGCATTCTCAAACAGCATACGATACCGCTCCTCGCTTTCGCGCAGCGCCTCCTCTGCTCGCTTACGCTCGGTGATGTCCGTCCAGGAACCAATAATCTCCAAGGGCCGGCCCGCCTCATCAGACATGACCTTGAACATATCCTGTACCCAGCAATAATGGCCATCGCGGTGCCGGAAGCGGTATTCTAAGATCCCACCCCCTTCGGGGATCAGCCGAGGCAAGTCCGACAAGACACGCGCTCTGTCGTCTGGATGGACGTTGTTGATCCAGAACTGTGAATTACCGAGCATTTCTCGCGACGCGTACCCCATAGCCGATTGAAAATTCTCGCTGACAAAGGTACATGCAAATTCCCCAAAGCCTTGATTGCTGTATATCACCGCCGGATTTGAGGCAATGAGATACTGGAGTCGGGCACGGGCTTCCTTTAGTGCCTCCTCCGCCCGCCTGCGCTCGATCGCCTCGCCGAGGACATTCGCAATAGCTTGGAGGAAGTGCACGTCATCCTTGGTGAAGGTCCGCCGCCTGGTGGTGTGGGCACCTAAGACACCAAAGGGTCGCTCGGACCCTTGGATGATGATACTCAGTCCGCTGACCACTGCGTGTTCATGTAGGAGCGGCGGCCCGCTGAATCGCGGTTCTCTACGCAGGTCGTCAACAATAACCGCCTCCTTGGCAAAGAGGGTATAGCCCGCTTGCGAATCGCTTCCCACTCCTACTGTCGCGTGCCCGACATATCCCTCCTTCCAGCCCACACCTGCGCGCAGCAGGAGACTGTTACCGTCCGGAAGGAGCTCCAAGACTTTGCAGTACTCCACCTCGAGCGTTTGGCCAATGAGCGTTACCGCTTCGCCCATAAGCGTGGAAAGATCCGTGCCCGCGAGAGCGCGTTGACCAAGTGCGGCCACTGCTCCCTGCTGCTTCGCCCTGGCTTTCAGGTCCGCTTCGACCCGCTTGGTCTCGGTGATGTCGCGCGAGACGCCCACGCCACCGACAATCCTACCGGTCGCGTCACGAATCACCGAAGCGGAGAGGAAAACATGAAAGCTTTCGCCGTTTTTCCGCTTATTCCTGATCTCTCCGGCAAACTTTCCAGTTTGTCGAACGTCGTGCTGGACCCGTAAGCTCTCCGAGGAATCTGTGTAGAGGACATCAATAGGGTTGTCCACAACGTCCGCTCTACTCCATCCAAATGCTTCTTCAGCAGCTTTGTTGAATTCCACGATATTCCGGTTGACGTCAGTAGAGATGATCATGTCTAACGAACTGTCGATGAGGCTCTCGGCATAGTCTTTGGCCGCCCTCGCAGCTTGCTCTGCGCGCTCGCGTTCAGAGACTTCGAGCGCCAGCTCGTCATTCGCCCGCTCTAATTGTTGTGCGTGGTCAGCAAGTGTTCGTTGGACTTCCTCGAGGTAGACCACCGTGTCCGCCTTCTCACGAGCGCGCTGTCGCTCGCGACGGACGCGATCGACGATGTAGCCATAAAATGCCGCCGCAGTGAGGAGAAACGGGATGCGGATTAGCAACCGCGAACTCCAGATCGAGGCGGAGCCACCAGATGTGGAGAGCACGAAGATGTAGGCGATGCACACGACGGTGGCCCCGACCGCGATCAGCCCCATATTCTCGCCGATCCCTGCCAAAAGGAGTACGAAGAAGTACAGATAGAAGAATTCAGCGCCAAAAAGACCGCTGTAAACCAACGCCGCTGTGATCCAGAGAGTATCTCCTAAGATGATACCTGCGTAGAAGAACGTAGATTCGGTGATTCGCGCTGGAAGCTGCGCCACCACGACATTTGACGCCAGCGCAACGACAATCAGCAGGATGAGGCCACTCGGGGTAGAAGAAAATCCATGCTCAACCAGCACCAGGTACGCCATGGCGATGATGAGCGTGTACCGGAGAAGCACAAGTGCCTGACTTCTCGATATCTTGTCTACCATTCCTCTCTCGGTGATCGCCCTTCGCGGTTAAACGGCTCCCTCGGTCACGGGAAGATTATCCATACCTGCAATTGATTTTCGAATCGCCGTGGCAACGTGTGACGAGTGAAATGCGACACAACCACCTACGCTACAGCCTCGCGTGCAACCTCTTCCAGCGTGGTCAATCCCCGAATGGCCTTTCGAATTCCATCCTCCACCATGGTGCGCATTCCCTGCGACCGGGCCGCCCGCCGGATGCTCGCAGCGTCGGCACGTTCCAAGATGAGCGGCGCGAGCTCAGGAGTGACCGCCAGCAGTTCAAAAAGCCCGAGGCGGCCCCGATATCCGGTCTGCTCGCACTTATCGCACCCCTTCCCCTTAAAGAACTTGAGCTCACCCTCCTTGCCCTGAATCCCAAGGCGCCGGAAGAGGGCCGGATCGGGTGGCGCGTCTTCCTTACAGTGTGTGCAAATGACCCGTACCAATCGCTGCGCCACCACCAACAGGAGGGCGGAAGAGACGAGGAAGGGAGGTGCGCCCATGTCAGTGATACGTGGAATCGCCGCCGCGGCGTCATTGGTGTGGAGGGTGGTGAAAACGAGGTGGCCAGTAAGCGCAGACCGGATCGCGATGTCCACTGTGTCTCCGTCACGTATCTCTCCCACCATGATGATGTCCGGATCTTGACGCAAGATGGAGCGGAGGCCAGTCGCAAAAGTCAGCCCTGCCTTCAGGTTGACCTGAGACTGCCGAATGCCCGGGATCTCGTACTCCACCGGGTCTTCAACGGTCATAATATTCCGCTGCTCGGAATTCAGATACGAGAGGGCGGAATACAGGGTGGTCGTCTTGCCACTGCCGGTCGGCCCGCTTACGATGATGATCCCGTGAGGATGCGTCAGAAGCCGCTTCAGGAGCGTGAGTTGATCCGGAGCAAAGCCAAGCTGCTCGAGCCCCAGGACGAGCTTCGCTCGGTCCAAGATACGCAGGACCACGTTCTCGCCCTGGGTGGTTGGGAACGTCGAGACGCGCAGGTCAACCTCGCGCCCTGAAAAATGAAACGTCATCCGGCCATCCTGGGGGAGACGGGTTTCGGCAATGTCCAGGTTGGCCAGCACCTTGATCCGGGCGGTGACTGCTCCCTGCAGCTCTTTCGGAAGGTAGGGACCGTGCCGGAGAATGCCGTCGATCCGGAACCGGTTACGCACGAGCTTCTCCTCTGGCTCCACGTGGATATCGGTCGCTCCATCCTGGACCCCCCGAATGATCAGGTTATCAATCAGGCGAATGATCGGTGCCTCCTGGGCTATCTCTGACTCCCCGAGTGGCTCCCCTCCCTTCCGCGCCACGTGCTGGAGCGATTGCTCTACTATCTCGCTCCACCCCATCCCGGCCCCGTAAGCCCGATCCAGGGCTCTTCCTACCTCGCTCTCGGTTGCCCCCACTACCTCGACGGGACACTTTGCCAGATGGCGAAGCTCGTCGAGAGCCAGGACGTCGAGGGGATTGGCCATGGCCACGACCAGTGAATTCCCCACATGCGAAATGGGAACAAGACGCTTTTGCCTCGCAAAATTCTCTGGCACGTGCTGCATCGCCTCTGGCTGGGGGGCATACTGCCCAAGATCGACGTATTTTACGCGGGCCTGAGCGGCCAGGGCCGCTGCCACCGCCTCCTCAGCGACGAAGCCCAGACGAATCAGGATCGTACCGAGGTGCTCCCTCGTCCGCTGCTGTTCACGCATAGCGGCTTGAAGCTGGGTTTCGTTAATGAGACCGGCTTCGATTAAACGCTGTCCAAGGGGCTTCACAATCCCTCTCTTGAGGTCGCTCCGTTGATACGCTCCGTAGAGAAAGTGGAGAATCGCATTTTCGGTGCCAGGCTCACCTGAGTACTGGCAATCTCCGTGCCAAAAGCCGCGGAAGGAAAGGGAAAACCGGTCAATCTCTTACTTTAACCGCAGAAGGATTCGTCCCCGGGGATCACCGTGGCGCAGGGCTTTGAAGACGGGGTCTTGGATAGCCCTGGCCCGCCACCCTTCATCCAAGGCTATGACCCGGGCCAGCGCCCCATGGGCCCCGATGGGGGCCCGAGCAGACAGATGTCCACGTCAGTCCAAGAATAGAGGTGCCGTGAGAGGCTCAGAAGATACCACTAGGTATCATCATAGTCAGCAATCCACGTGCCAGGGAGGTGGACAAGTGGGCTGAGGCGGGGTCCGCCCCTTGCGGAGGAATTAATTTAATCAACGGAGACGAAGGATCGCGTCAGGCCATGAATGGATGCGGACGACTTGAGAGGGCAGGGGGCCTTGATTCCACGGTCGGTCAAAGAGCAGGACGCGAAGGGGAAGCTCCGCTGCGGCGGCAGCGACCTGGTACTCATCCTCCAGCAGCACATCGGGCCGGAGCCGCTCGGCGGCTTGGCGCTTGTGGAGGGGAGCCTCTATTCCGTCACGGTGGACCACCTCCTGAAAGAAGGTGGACAGGCCCGTCTTGGTGAGCCACCGCTCGGTGCTATCCCGGTCTTGGTGGAGTCGCCCGGTGATAATAAAGAGGCGATGGCCATCCCGATGGAGCTGCTCTACTCCCTCCCTCGCGCCTGGCAAGAGGGGACGAGAATCCAGAAAGTCCGCCTGATAAAGCGCTGCGAAGAATGCCCGAATGTCCTCGGGTGGGATTTCGGGGTAGCGCCGGAAAATCTCCCACCCGGCCTCGGAGACGGGAATCTGTAGCCCGAACCGCCGATTGAAAGCGGCAAGGAACTCGGGCAGGGAGTCGGCGAGCACGTCATCAATGTCAATGGCGATCCGCATGACCTCTCCGTGACTGGTGATTGGTGGTTGGTGACCAACCACTCACTACTGGTCAACTTCTATCGGTTCCCCAAGCGCTGGGACAGACATCGCGAAAGGCACAGTAGCCGCAAGCCATGTAGCTTGGCTTGGCGGTGAAGTCCCGAGCCCGGATTCCTGCCGCCACCTCCTTGATGATACTTCTCGTCTCCTCCATCTCTTCTTCGGTCTTCTTAGCTGTCCCCGTCAGATCCGACTCTAGGAAATGGAGCTCCACGCGTGTCGGAATCCGGTCGTGCATCTGGCGGTAGGCCAGGGCATAGATGGCCAGCTGCAGGCTCTCGCGAGCACGGCGTGTCGCCTCTCTCGGCTGGCGGATATCGGAGGATTTGTAGTCGATGATAACCACCTCGTCCCCGCTCACATCCACCCGGTCCCAGCGACCAATGACTCGGTCCCGTCCAAGGGTGAAGCTGAATTCCTTCTCGACATGCGTCGGGATTGTTCCCGCCTCTTCTTCTCGGTCGTAGAACCGACTCAGCGTCTGTCGGCCCATCTCGAGACGCTGCTCTTCGTGTTCCCGCGAGAGAAACCCACGACTCACCCAAGATCCTTCAAACACCGCCCACAGTTCCTCCCGCGGCATCGACCTCCCCCGCATCTTGTGACGAAAATACGCCTGGACGGCATCATGGAGGGCCTTGCCGTAGATCACGGTATGGTGCTCGCGGATCGGCACCTGCAGGATCTGGATGTATTTGTACTTCAGGGGGCAGGTCCGATAGTCGTCCACGCTGAAGTAGCTTAGTGTAAGGACCTCATCCGGGGTCATGGGTTCAAGCATTTCTGATTGTTGCCCGGCAGAGGGGGCAAACCGCGCGATGGCCTCATCTGGTGAAACCCGGAAGGCCGCCTCCTCCGGTTGAGGCAGATCCAGTGCTTCCAACACGAAGCGGCTCACCTTCCTCGGTCTGCCGGTCCCGGAATCTCTGGAAGATGTGAGGTACAGCTCGTCCTTCGCGCGCGTCATGCCTACAAAGCAGAGGCGCCGCTCTTCCTGCAGACGGAAATCCCCCTCCGGAACTTCGTCCTTCACCAAAGGTGTCGGCAAATCAATGGGATCCCGTCGTCCACGGCCGGGGAACTTGTCAGCCATGAGTCCCACCAAGAAGACCACGGGAAATTCGAGTCCCTTGGCCTTGTGAAGCGTGAGAACATTGACCGCATCTACATCCGCCTCTGCCTCTGCCACTGTCGGGTCTTCACCAGCTTCGAGGAGTTTCTCCTGGTACTCGACGAAGAGAGCGACCCGATCGAGCAGGGCCACATCGCCGAACCGTTTCACTCTTTCAAAAAAGCGGGCGATGTTCTGGACCTGGATTTGGCTGGCGATGTCCTGGCGGGCCGTGAGCCTTTTGAGATATCCACTCTCCATAAGGAAATGGTAGAGAACCTCCCCAGTGCGCAGCCCCTGCGCACGCTGGATATACGTCTCAAGATCCTTCAGAAGTTTTTGGATGGTCGCGACACCCTCACCCGACAGGTCATCCAGTCCCGCGGCATCGAGATGCTGAAAGACCCAAAAGAGGCTTCGCTTCATGCGCCGGGCCACTGCGCTACACCGCGCCAAGTCTAACGCGGGAACGCGGTAGGGTTCGCCAGCTGCAAGGTGATACATGGAGTGGTTTGACTCTGGGTCTGCCACCACCCGAAGGAAGGCCATGAGGAGGCGGATCTCCTCGCGAGCATACAGGCCGTGGGCGCCCGAAAACCGCCACGGCACGCCTTTCATATTCAGGGCTCGGAGGAATGGATCGGCATCTCGATTGGCCCGGACTAAAATGGCCATGTCCCGGTACCGGTATGCGCCCGAGGATACCTTTGCCTCGATAACGCCCGCGACGCCGTCCGCCTCGCTCCCCAACGTGTCGTAGTGGCGGTGCTCCACCGCCCGAACCGCCTCGCGATCGGTGTGGAGGCGCTTGTCCACTCCCAATCGCACCTCGAGTCGTTCCGGGTCATTGTGGCGGACGAGACGGTACGCGGCGTCGAGGATGGCCTGGCTCGACCGATAGTTCTGGGTCATGACGACCAGCTCCGTCCCAGGAAAGATTTTGGTAAAGCTCAGCAGATTGCTCACTGCCGCTCCCCGGAACTTGTAAATGGACTGGTCATCATCCCCGACCACCGTGAGGTTCCCGTTCGGCCCCGCTAACATTTGCAGGAGCTGCCACTGGGCGTAGTTCGTGTCCTGAAATTCATCAACGAGGATGTACCGAAACCGGCCTTGATACTCGGCGAGGATCGCGGGATGTTCGCGCAAGAGCTTGAGGGTCAAGGTCACCTGATCTCCGAAGTCCGCCGCTCCCTCCCGCACCATGAGCTCTTGATACTTCTGGTACGTGAGGGCGATCTCGCGCTCGCGTCGCGCCTCTTCCTGTAATCGATCGTCTTCCGGGTGTGCGCCTGCCTGCTCGGCGAGGCGCGCAGCATACTCGAGGTACTCCGCCGGGCTGACGTCTTCATCCTTCGCTCGACTGATGAGGGTCAGGATGCCGTCGACGAATTTGGTGGGATCCCCCAAGGGGAGATAGTAGGAGAGCGGAAACTCAAAGAGCCGCTCGCGGAAAAAGACCACTTGTTCGGGGCGCGTGAGGACGGTGAAATGAGGGTCGAGGCCTAACGCCAGGGCCTGTTCCCGAAGGATGCGATCACCGAAGGCGTGAAAGGTGCTGATCCAGACCTCGGCGTACCCGTACGGGACGAGGAGATCGACTCGCTCCTCCATTTCACTGGCGGCCTTCTCAGTGAAGGTGAGGGCAAGGATCTCGCTCGGCTTGGCCAGCTGGGCTGCGATCAGATACGCGATCCGGCGCGTGAGGACAGTGGTCTTCCCGGTCCCTGCACCCGCAACGATAAGCAGGGGCCCCGCGGAGGCCGTGACAGCCTTGACCTGGTCTGGATTGAGTCCTTCCAGGATTGTCTCAACGGTGGGCGACGCGGGTATTGTCCGGACCTGTTTGTTCCCTCCCATCCTGCCTCCGCCCGGAGGCTCGCACACTCTGCCAGGGGTGTCAAGGGCTCCAACTGCGCTATCGGATCCGGGATAAATCAAAGATAAAGGGGAGCAGATCACCGTGCTTATCGGTCACCACTAAGATCACGGTCTCCTGAAGATCAATCTCTTCTGCCGGGAAAAGGCAATAGAGGTACACCCACGCCATCTCACGCTCGGAATCATCCTGACCGCGCTCCACATGGGATGGGTACACGACCTTCCCGTCCTGGTGGAGGCTCACGTGATAGGTCTCGGCGTGCTCTTGGGGAGACACTAACGTGACGCCGAATGCGAGTCGGGGGCCAATCTGTTTCAGCTGTCGCTGGAGGTCCGTTGCGCTCAGGGAAAGGCTGCGGTGGGCCGCCGTCCAACTAGTGTGGGCTACTCGAGCAAAAGGGGACTGGA
>JBFHXD010000073.1:0-12051 GCA_041599135.1 Methylomirabilales bacterium (SeqCode)
GCTCGAGAAGTCCATATGCGGATCAGTTCCCCACCCACAACGTGGCCCTGCTACTACGGGATCGACACCCCGACCCGCCGCGAGCTGATCGCCTCTTCACACACGGTCGAAGAGGTCCGGCGATACGTTGGGGCCGATTCCCTGGCGTACCTCACGATGCAGGGTCTCATGACGGCTGTGGGTAAGGATGATGGGTACTGTACGGCTTGTTGGACCGGCCATTACCCGGTGGAATTTCCAGGCCAACGGAGTCGACAATTGAACCTTTTCGCACATCACCAGTAGAGGAGAAACGATGGCGACATCAACAGATCCACACGAGCGAGCAAAGCGGCTGGCACGACTGATCGTGGCCGACATTGTCCTTTACAACCAAACAAAGATCGACGAGGGAATCAAGGAGGATACCCTCTTTGATCTCCTGTCCGACGATATCGACGTCGCCCGTCGGTACTACGAAAAGCACGTGGACCCTGCTGTAGTTCAACAAGCGAACTACTTTGAACTCGCCCTCGTCGATATCCTGGTCAAGGGCAGGCAGGGGACACCGTCCCAGATCTGGTAAGCAGCATCCCCCGCATCACTTTCCGCAACTCTTTTCCAAAGAGGATAGAATCGTGTCTCCCGGGATCGGATGGCGAGAAGGCCCCGGACCGGGGACGCTTCGCGGTATGTCTGGACCACGGAAGGGAGGAGTCTGATGGGCATCGTGGCGGTGGTGGCAGGGCTGATCGGCCTGGGGTATGCTCGATATCTTTCATCGTATGTTATGAGACAGCCGGAAGGGAACCCCCGGATGGTGGAGATCTCTGCCGCTATCCGCCAGGGAGCGCGGGCGTTCCTCGCCCGCGAGTTCCGCTGGCTCACGTTCTTCGCTGTCCTGATGTTTCTCGTTATTGGGCTCGTGATCTCCTGGGGCGGTGGCTTGGCCTACGTGTTTGGAACATTCACGTCGGCCTTGGCCGCCTATCTGGGGATGTCCATTGCCACGCGTGCCAATGCGCGGACCGCCCATGCCGCCATAAGCAGTTACGCCACAGCGCTCAAGACCGCCTACTCGAGCGGGGGGGTCATGGGTTTTTGCGTGGTCGGACTGGGCCTCCTCGGGCTGGGCATGGTGTACCTCATCTCTGACAACCCGAAGCTGTGGCTGTCCTATGCCTTCGGGGCGTCTTCTGTCGCCCTGTTCCTTCGCGTGGGTGGGGGGATCTTTACGAAAAGCGCTGATGTCGGCGCAGATCTGGTGGGCAAGGTGGAGGCTGGCATTCCAGAGGATGACCCCCGCAATCCGGCGGTCATTGCCGACAACGTGGGGGACAACGTGGGGGACATCGCTGGTATGGGCTCGGACCTGTTTGAATCATATGTGTCGGCAGTGGCTGCTTCTATGGTCCTGGGCATCCCCTTGGGGCTCAAGGGGGTCTTGCTCCCGATCTATCTTGCCGCAGTGGGCATCGTCGCCTCGGTGGTCGGAACCCTGTTCGTCCGTCCTCCCGAAGTGACCGGGTCCTTCGAAGCACAGGCCGCCCAGGCTCGGCGCAGCATGAACAGCGGGCTCTACGTCTCGAATATTCTAGCAGTCGTTGGCGCCATGATCCTGGTATGGTTCTATATGGGCGAGCTGAGCGTTTTTTGGGCCCTCGTCTTGGGATTGGCGGCTGGGACGGGCATTGGAGTGGGGACCGAATATTTCACCGCCGAAAAGTCCCCCGTCATCGGCATCGCCCGCGCCAGCCAGTCGGGTCCCGCCACCACGCTGATCGAAGGGATGGCTGTCGGGATGATGAGCACCATTCCTCCCGTCGTGCTGGTGGCGCTCGCCACGGTGTGGTCCTACCAGTTGGCCGGATTGTACGGGATCGCCATTGCCTCGATGGGGATGCTGGTCACCCTAGGGAGCGTATTGGCTATCGACTGCTACGGGCCCATCGTGGATAACGCTGCCGGTATCGCCGAGATGGCTGGCCTGGGGAGGGAAGTCCGCGAGCGCTGTGAGGCGCTGGATTCGGTGGGCAATACCACAGCCGCCGTTGGCAAAGGCTTCGCCATCGGATCGGCGGCGCTGGCAGCCCTGGCGTGGCTTGCCACCTATTTCCAGGTCGCCAAGGTCGAGTCGGTGAGTCTCACAGATGTACATGTGATGGCCGGCCTGTTCATAGGGGCTCTTCTTCCCTTTGTGTTTAGCGCCCTGGCGATGTGGGGTGTCGGGACCGGGGCATCCGACATGGTGACCGAGGTCCGGCGCCAGTTCAAGGAGATTCCGGGCCTCATGGCGGGGACGGCCAAGCCTGACTACGTCTCCTGCGTGGACATCGCTACCCGGAGAGCGCTGCGCTCCATGCTGCTGCCAGGGATGATTGTCATCGTCATCCCCATCGCACTCGGGCTCATCCTGGGTGTCGAGTCGCTGGCCGGCCTGCTGATGGGGGCACTCCTCACCGGGTTCGTCTTGGCGGTCTTCATGGCCAATGCTGGGGGGGCTTGGGACAACGCCAAGAAGTACATCGAGTCCGGCCATCTGGGGGGCAAGGGGAGTGAGGCGCATAAGGCCGCAGTCATCGGTGATACCGTAGGGGACCCCTTCAAAGACACCGCCGGTCCCTCACTCAACATCCTCATCAAGCTTGTGGGGAAGGTGGCCGTTATCTTTGTCCCCCTCTTTATCTAGTGCCGCAGCATCCGACGACCGATGACCGTTGACCGACGACCGACCACCTAGTTCACAGTTCACTGTTGACAGTTTACAGATTGAGTTTCCGGGTCTTACCGTGAACCAAGAACCGTGAACTGTAAACCAGGTCGGCTAACGATTCGTGGAACCAGACGTTGGCCTTCCTCGCGAGATTCATGAAGCCGTAAGGGCTTTCGGTTGGACATGCTTCCCGGGGATGTGGACGTGATCCGGCGGCCATTCAATGACGGCTGGGTTGTGATCAGTCAGATGGATCATGCTCAGCTGTCCGGGGCGCTGATGGCCCGGTGGGGCAATGAATCCTTCGCCTCACCTTTCCCCCAGACAGAGGTTCTGTTCGCTATCACGGAGCATGACAACGGCTGGGAGGAATGGGAGCGGGCCCCCGAGATTCACCCCGACACCGGCTACCCGCTGCAGTTCAATGAACTCCCGTTCGAGGCATTCAGGGCCATTTGGCGTCGTGGTGCCGCACGCCATCGAAAGAGTCACCCATACGCCTCTCTCCTTTTTGCCTTGCACGCAGAGAATCTGGCCCGTCGCCGCCTGCAGAAGGTTGTAAGGCCGCACGAAGACCCGGAGGGGAGTCGCTTCCTCGGCGAGGGATGGCCGGACGCGGAGACGGCGAGGCTCAGCGAATTCATCACGGAGATCGAGCAGCTTCGGGCCGAGCTCTTTGATGCAGTGTTGGCCCAATCCCAGGTGAAACGCGACCAGTTTGAGGCCGAAGTCAGCGCCAATTTCCGCCTGCTTCAGATTGGGGATCGCGTGTCGCTCGAGTTGTGTTGTGGGCTTGGCGAGCCTTTTACCGTCGATCAGGTGCCGGCTCAAGGAACAGGTCCTGACTCCACGGTGAAGTTCAGGCCGGTAAGTGAGAACACGGTCGAGGTGAGTCCGTATCCATTCTCGCAACCCGCCGTGGAAGTGGAAGTCCCAGGTCGGGTCCTCCGTCAACAGGTCTTTTCCTCCAGCAAGGAGCTCCGGGACCATCTCGAAGGGGCCGACCGTACAAGGCTGACCTTTCATCTCATGCCGGGGTAACAGGACATTTGAGGAACGGATCTACCGGCTCGCAGGCCGGACGAACTCTACCTTGCGTGGCCGGGCAGGCTGCGCCATACTTGAGAGACGGGGGGCATATGATTTTCGGGACGGTGTCAAGAACTCGATGTAAAGGGCATTATCTGGGCCATCAACTATTCGGGTGAACTTTGAGTAGGAGGGGGTTATGGTTGAGAACGCCTATCGCACTGAACGAGACTCGATGGGGGAAGTGAAAGTTCCCGCCAAAGCCTATTACGGCGCACAAACGCAACGTGCGGTAGAAAACTTTCCCGTGAGCGGCCTTCGGTTTCCTCCGGTGTTTATCCGGTCACTGGGCATGATCAAGCTGTGTGCGGCGAGGGTCAACCTCGACCTTGGGCTCTTGGATCGGAAAATTGCCGAAGCCATCATCCAAGCCGCTCAGGAGGTGGTAGAGGGGAAATGGGATGACGAGTTCGTCCTTGACATCTTCCAGACCGGTTCTGGTACCTCGACGAACATGAATGCCAACGAGGTGATCGCCAATCGGGCCATCGAACTCCTCGGAGGCCAGATCGGCAGCAAGAGTCCTGTCCATCCGAACGACCATGTGAATCTGGGACAGTCCTCGAACGATGTGATTCCGACCGCCATCCACTTGGCCGGCTTGCAGGTGGTGGAGCGGGAACTCCTTCCTGCCCTGCGCAGGCTCCACGAGGCCCTCCTCACCAAGGCTGCGGAATTTGACCGGGTGGTCAAGATTGGTCGCACCCACTTGCAGGATGCAACCCCTGTTCGGTTGGGACAAGAATTCGGTGGCTATGCCAGGCAAGTAGAGGTTGGTGTTGCGCGGGTCGAACAGATCCGCCCCTCATTGGCGGAATTGGCCCTGGGCGGCACAGCGGTGGGTACGGGTATCAACACGCATCCCGAGTTTCCCGGTCGCGTCATCCGGTACCTGGCCGAGATGAGCCAGCTCCCGCTCGCCGAGGCCAAGAATCATTTTGCGGCGCAGGGGAGCCTCGATGCAGTCGTGGAGACGAGCGGGGCGCTCAAGACCGTGGCAGTAAGCCTGACGAAGATTGCAAATGACGTCCGCTGGCTTGGATCGGGTCCACGGTGTGGCATCGGCGAGATCTTCGTGCCCGCTATCCAGCCAGGCTCCTCCATCATGCCAGGCAAGGTCAATCCGGTGATTTCGGAGGCCGTCATCCAGGTGGCGGCCCAGGTGATCGGCAACGATGCTGCCATTACGGTTGGAGGGCAGGGGGGGTACTTTGAACTCAACACGATGATGCCAGTTATGGCCTACAATCTCTTGCAGTCTATTGCTTTGCTGGGGAGTGTTTCCCGGATCTTTGTGGATAAGTGTCTCGCGGGTATCCGTGCCGATGAGGTTCGCTGCGCCGAGCTGATCGAGCAGTCCCTCGCGATGTGCACCGCGCTGGCCCCGCTCATCGGCTACGATGCAGCGGCGAAGATTGCCAAGGAAAGCTATGAGACAGGCAAGACGGTACGGCAGGTGGCGTTAGAACATCAGATCCTTCCCGAGGAGGAGCTCAAGCGGATCCTGGATCCTTGGGGGATGACGGAGCGAGGGATTGTGGGCCGTGGCCAAGGGTGAGATTTCCCGGGAACAGGGGCGAGAGCGAAAGATCATTTTGACTTTCCTTATCGCGTATGGGGGATTCGTGGTAGGGACAGTTCTCATCCCGATCTCTCCCACCCTGGGAGGTATCATCTTCTGGATTAGTGTCTTCGGCATCTTCTGGGCTGGGTGGTTTTCGGCCAAAAAGTAGGACAACGCGAGCGGAAGGGGAACGCTGAGTCCTGGACTAATAAACGGGAGCGCACCAGTGCTGATACTTCGAGTGCTCTGCCTTGACCACGCGGAAGTACAGTTCTTGAATCTTTGTGGTCAGGGGACCGATCTTGGCTCCGCCGATGGGGCGACGATCGACCTCGATGATGGGGGAAACCTGGGCCCCGGTTCCACAGAGAAAGGCTTCATCGGCAAGATAGAGCTCTGATCGTCCCACGGGACGTTCGATCACGTCGACACCGAGTTCTTCACGGCACAGTTCAATAAGGACGTCTCGCGTGATCCCTTCCAAGATGTCGGCCGACAGGTCCGGCGTGACCAGCTTCCCGCCGCGGACCAGGAAGATGTTCATGGCCGATCCCTCAGAGATAAAGCCATCCTGCGTCAAAAAGATCGCCTCATCAAAACCTTGCTCCATCGCCTCGGTTTTGGCGAGGGCAGAGTTCACGTAGCCCCCGGTCACCTTGCATCTGGCCGGAATCGTATTATCGCTGATCCGCCGCCACGAACTGAAGCCGACCTTGACCCCGGTCGAGGTGTCAATGTAGTCACCCAAGGGGAGTGTATACATGGCAAAGCCGGTCTCGTACCCGATCAGCTTGGGTCCCAGGCCTTCAGAGCTGATATACGCCAGTGGTCGGATGTAGGTGTCCTCCCGATGTAGATTTTTCCGGAGCAGTTCCACGGTAATGTCACACAGCTCCTTAACGTCCTTTCCCACCTGGAGGCGCAGAACGCGACAGTTGTTGAGCAATCGTTCGTAATGCTCCGGCATTTTGAAGGCGAACAGCTGCTTTTGGTGTGCGTTCCAGTAAGCGCGGATCCCCTCGAAGATTCCCGTACCGTAATGGAGCGCATTGGTGCGGATGCTGATCCTGGCCTCATCGATGGGGACAAACGCATTGTTCAAGAAGGCAAATTGCTGCACGGCCTCGCCCCCTGACTTTTTCGAATGGCGTTTGGTGTCCTCAGGAGAAGTTAACGTAGCCAGGGTGTGGGGAAAAAGTCAACTGAATTTTGGTGCCCGGCAGGCCGATCCGAGCCGCGACCGGCATCCCAGGGCCAAAAAGCGCTTGACAGGAGGGAGGCAGAAGGGTAGCGTCTGCTCATTGAATTTAAACAGTTGGAACGGCCTTTGCAAGCGTTTGGCGAAAGATCTTGATGTTCGTGATGCACAAAAGAGGAGTGCTGCATGGGTGCTCGGATCCTCGTTGCGGACGATAGTACTACAATTCAGAAGACAGTCGAGCTCACCCTGAGCCGTGAGGGTGTGGAACTGATCCAGGCTCGCAGTGGTGATGATGCGATACAGAAGGCTCGGCAGGTGAAGCCCGACCTGATGCTCATTGATCACTCCATGCCCGGCCGGGCGGGTTCGGAACTCTGTGGGGCCATCCGACAAGATCCTCAGCTGAAAGATATTCCGATTATTCTGATGGCAGGGGTCTCTGCGCCGGTCGACGAGGCAGAGGCGCGCCGGGCCGGTGCCACGGACGTCGTCGTCAAGCCTTTCGAATCCCACGCCCTCATTGGGAAAATCAGACAACTGCTGCAGGGAGCGCCCGCGCCCGTTACTGATGAATTCCCGGCTGCTGCTCCACAGGAAGAGGTGGCCGTGGATACAGGGGAGGCGACCTTCGTCCTCGAGTCCCAAGAGGTGGCGGCTGAGGAGATGAGGTTACCCGCCGGAATAATGGGAGAAGAAGCTCCGCTCGAGGTCATATCTGAGGAACCCTTTGAAGAATCCATTCCCACCTACGACCTCTCCTCGACCGAGGCCGTAGAGCTCCCTGTGGAGCAAGTGTTGCACCAGCCGTCAGCAGCGTCCGAGCCAGAACTGGCGATTGAGGATATGGCAGCCGCGGTCGGGTTTGGGACGTCGGCAACGCAGACCGTCGAGGAAATGCCTGCAGCGCCAGCTCCAAGTCGTTCCCGGGTTCATGAAGCCCCAGTAGCTCCTGCGGCGGCAGCCCCGGCGGGACCCGTGGCGATCTCGCCCGACATGATCGAGACCCTGGCGCGCCAGGTGGCCGACCGGGTCGCCGCCCACATCGTCCAGGAGCTCAGGGGAGATCTCCTCCAAAAGGTTGAGCGGCTTCTCTGGGAAGTCGTTCCCGATCTCGCCGAACAGTTGATCACCCAAGAGATTCACCGGATCCGAGAACTCGTCGAAGGCCGGAAGTAAAAGTTCCTACCATTTCGGGGTGATGAGGGTATAATAATACCCTTACACCCCGAATTTTTCTTTGCAGGCCCCAATGGTCGAGAAAAGCCGCCACGGATACGATCCTCGAGAGGTCGAGCACCGCTGGTACGCCCTATGGGAGCGTGAGGGGTTTTTCCATGCCGACGCCGAGTCCCCCCGGTCTCCCTACGCCATCGTCATTCCACCCCCCAACATCACCGGCTCCCTCCACATGGGGCACGCGCTCAACAATACCCTCCAAGACATTCTGATCCGATGGCAGCGAATGCGAGGGCAGAACAGCCTCTGGATGCCGGGGACCGATCATGCAGGCATTGCCACGCAGAACGTGGTGGAACGACAACTCCTGGCGGAGGGGAAGACGCGCCAGGAGATCGGGCGAAATGCCTTTGTGGAGCGGGTCTGGCAGTGGCGGGAGGAGTCAGGGAGGATCATTATCGACCAGCTGAAAAAGTTGGGGGCCTCCTGTGACTGGGCCCGAGAAGCCTTCACCATGGATGCTCCCCGTGAGCGGGCGGTGCTCGAGGTGTTCGTCCGTCTCTGGGAGGACGGGTTGCTCTACCGTGCGGAGCGGCTGGTCAACTGGTGTCCTCGGTGCGAGACCGCCTTGGCTGACATCGAAGTCGTGCATGAAGAAGCGGACGGACGCCTGTGGTACATCCGGTATCCATTCGTGGGCGACACGACGGCCGGTGTGGTTGTGGCCACCACGCGTCCGGAGACGATGTTGGCAGATACGGCGGTAGCCGTGAACCCGGAAGATCCTCGCTATAGAGAAGCCATCGGCACGCAGGTGATCCTTCCTTTGGTCGGTCGGAAGATCCCGGTCATTGCAGATCCGTATGTCTCCCAGGAGTTCGGCACCGGAGCACTCAAGATCACACCGGGACATGACTTCAACGATTTTGAGATTGGACAGAAACATGATCTGCAGGTCATCGATACATTCCAACCTAGCGGGAGACTCAATGGCAAATTCCTCGATGGTGCGGATGACCAGGCTCGGACCCGTCTTAACCGCTATCTTCTTCGGGACCGGTTCGAGGTGCGCCGAATGGTTGTAGAGGACCTCGAGCGAGAAGGGTTTTTGGTCAAAGAAGAGCCATACCGGCATGCGTTAGGACGGTGTTACCGATGTCAGACCATTGTCGAGCCCTATCTGACCCCGCAATGGTTCGTTCGAACGAAGCCGCTGGCTGAGCCGGCCATCAGGGCAGTTGAGGATGACCGTGTTCGCATCATCCCGCCGCAATGGGAAAAGAATTACTTCGAATGGATGCATAACATAAAAGACTGGTGCATCTCCCGACAGATTTGGTGGGGACACCAGATCCCGGTCTGGTATTGCCTGACTTGCGATGCGGAACACATCATAAAGACAGGTCACGCCGTTGCTGCGACACCGGGAGGAGGTCCCCCTCCGGAGATCACGGATTGGACCTATACCATCCTGCCGGGAGCCCAACCGATCGTGGCACGGGAAAAGCCCAATGCATGTCCACGCTGCGCTAGTCAGGAACTCGTACAAGATCCTGACGTGCTCGACACCTGGTTCAGCTCCGCGCTGTGGCCTTTCTCCACCTTAGGCTGGCCGGATCAGACCAAAGAGCTCGAGGTTTTTTACCCTACGACCGTCTTGGTCACCGCTTTTGACATCCTGTTCTTTTGGGTCGCGCGGATGATCATGATGGGACTCAAGTGCATGGGCGATGTCCCCTTCCGCGAGGTCTATATCCACGCTTTGGTGCGGGATCCGGAAGGACAGAAGATGTCCAAGTCCCGGGGGAACGTCATCGACCCGCTTGTGGTGATCGAAGAGTACGGGGCTGACGCCTTGCGGTTTACCTTGACTGCCCTGGTCGCCGCTGGACGAGATATCAGGCTGTCGGAAGAACGGATCGAGGGATATCGGAACTTCTGTAACAAAATCTGGAACGCCTATCGATTTGTGAGCATGCATCTGGGTGGCGATGATGCGAATGGCCTCCGGGAAGCGAAATCCCCCTCCTCAGCGGATCTCGCGGATCGGTGGATCTTGACCCGCTTGCAACAGGTGATCGCCGCAGTCACGGAGTCGCTGGAGAACTATCGATTCAGCGATGCCGCTTCCACCATTTATCAATTCCTGTGGCATGAGTACTGCGACTGGTACCTTGAACTCGTCAAGGTGAGGCTCACCACCGAGAAAGATCCGACGGCGGTTCGCACCGGGCGTTTCCTGCTCGTTCATGTACTGGAGGTGGCGCTCAGGCTCCTGCATCCGATCATGCCTTTTATCACCGAAGATGTCTGCAAGCGTCTCCCCCCTCCGAAGAAAGAGACACAAAGCATCATGGTAGAACAATGGCCTGTCCCGGATTCGTCCGTTGTGGATCTCGAAGCTGTACGGAAAATGGAGCGAGTCATGGCGGTGATCCGGGGCATCCGGAACATCCGCTCTGAGGTCCAGATTCCACCCAGTGTCTGGCTCACTGCGTTCGTGAAGGTTGAAGGGGAGGAAGAAGAGACCCTCCTCGAAAGCGCCGCGGCTTACATTGGTCAGCTGGCGCGGGTAAGGGAGCTGCGGAGAGGACGGACCCTCGAGAAACCTCGTCTCTCGGCGGTGGCGGTGGCTGCTGGGATGGAGGTCTATGTCCCGCTCGAGGGAGTCATCGACGTTGCCGCAGAGGGTGCGCGTATCGACCGAGAGCTGGAAAAGGTTGGGCGGGAGCTCGACCGGATAAGCAAGAAGCTCAGCAACGCGGAGTTTCTCGCCCGGGCTCCGGCAGAGGTTGTTGCCAAAGAGCGAGAGAGCCAGCGATCGCTCCGGGAGACGCAAGAGAAACTTCAGAGACACCTCACGATGCTGCGAGATGAACGTTGAGAGTGGAGCGTTGCCTGGAGAACCCCTCACGGCAGAGGCCATTGCTGATCAACTCGGGACCCGGGTGGTGGGACGCCGTGTATTGGTCTATCCGGAAGTCGCGTCGACGAACGCGGTGGCATCAAACCTTGGGGAGGAGGGAGAGCCAGAAGGGACAGTGGTCGTGGCCGAGACCCAGACGGCCGGCCGAGGACGCATGGGGAAACCTTGGGCCTCGGCCCCCTATCTAGGTCTGTGGACTTCTATTCTCCTTCGGCCAAGGACGGCCCCCGCCGATGCGACGCTGCTCAGTCAGCTCACCGCGGTGGGTCTGGCGGACGCCATCGCCGGGCTAGAACCTACGCTGACACCTCAGATCAAATGGCCCAATGACCTCCTTCTCGGGGAGAGAAAGGTTGCCGGAATCTTGGTCGAAGTCACGGCGGAAGGGGACCGCGTCATTTACACGGTGGTGGGCATCGGCGTCAATTGCAACCAGACCCTTGCGGACTTTCCACCGGAGCTCCAAAGTTCGGCCACGTCTCTCGCTTTGGCCTCGGGCAAGCCTGTCTCCCGACTGCAAGTCGCCCAGTCCCTCTACCGGCACTTGGACGACTGGTATCTCCGCTTTGCCAAGGGGTGGCGCGAGCCAATTGTGACTCGTCTGACCGCGTTGTCCGGAACGGTGGGGAGATGGGTGCGGGTCGAGAGCGGCCCAAACCAGTATGAGGCCTTTGCCGAGGCGATCAACCAGGATGGGTCCCTTCGCGTCCGATTGTCAGATGGAGAAATTCGCGATCTCGTCTCAGGCGACGTCTCTATCCGATGACCGATGACCAACAACCAAGAGCTCGGAGGAACTTTCCTCGGCGGCGTCATAATTTCCGTGGCCCAAGGGTCCTGTCACCTCTCCGCTCGCCAGCTCGGGAGCTATGCAGCACCTTCGGCCCCTCGCTCCAGGCCTCCCGCGGCGACCCTGAGCGGCGGCTTACGGCCTGGGTCCCTCCGTGTTCACGCTCCGTGCATAGACGATAGGCACCGAGCGCGCCTCGGTGTCCCAGGCCGTCGCCAGCCGAGGGGCCCCGCCGCTTCCGGCGATGTCGCTCGAGGCCTTCAGGTGCTTCCGAAGAACAAAATAACGTTCCCCCTCTCAACTCTCAGCACTCGACTCTCAACTCCCCCCTCTCCACGCTGTACCCTGCACGCTCCACTCTCCCCTCCCCGTCCGCCCCTCCTAACTATCAGATTTTGCAGTGAGTGTCCGATATCCGGGCAGTCACTTACTGCCTACGGGCAGGGCCACCACGGCGCCTGTTCCGATAAGGATACCTAACCTGTTGAAAAAGTGTCGTTAGCTGGCGGAGTCCCACTGGCATGGGCATTGCTGCCCCAAAGGCGAGTGATCTCGGGGTGTGCCCGTAAGGGATGCCCCGCAAAGCATTTGGAGGTTTTATCGTGCGATCTAC
>JBFHXD010000074.1:0-12046 GCA_041599135.1 Methylomirabilales bacterium (SeqCode)
CAGGACCCGGAGGAGCTTTGGCTGGACGGCCAGTGGCATATCGCCAATCTCATCAAGAAGGACCGTCCCGCTGTCGGCCACCTCCATCAGTCCGCGCTTCATCGATTTCGCATCGGTGAACGCCCCTCGTTCATGGCCGAACAGCTCTGAATCTAAGAGATTTTCCGAGAGACCAGCACAATTGATCTCCACAAAGGGCTTGTCGCGTCGGCTTGACTTCTGATGGATTGCCTTCGCCGTCAGCTCCTTTCCCGTTCCGCTTTCTCCCGTGATCAGGATAGTCGTTGAGGGGTTCTGAGCGACAAGATCCACGAGTCCGTTCAGGGCGCGCATGGAGGGGTGCTCACCAGGAATGGCCGGTTCTCGGTCTGTGGCCCGTCTTCGGAAGTGTTGACTGTAATATGAACGGATCCGGTCCCTCCGCAGCCCGTCCACCGCCTTCGACACCCTGAGTTCCATGGCTGCCAGGTTTCCCTCGGCGGGCTCCTTGATCAAAAAATCTTCCGCTCCACGCTTCACGGCCTCTACGGCCTTTTCGTAGGTGCCGTAGCCGGTGAGGACTATCACCGCGCTATCGGGCTGACTCGTCTTGATCTGGTCCAGGGCACTCAAGCCGTCCAAATCTGGCAGCTTGAGGTCCAGGAGGACCACATCCGGTTCCTCCTCCCGAACAAGGTGGAGCCCCTGCGATGCGCTGGAGGCTTCCACGACGCGGTACCCCCTGCGCTCAAAATGGTGGCGCAAGGTCTGCCGGATCAAGGTCTCGTCATCGATAATGGCCAGAGTAGGCTTCATACGTTGTGCACCGCTCGTCGGTCAGACTCAGCTGGGAAAATGCTCTTCCATTGTGGGCTGTCGTCCATCACCTGTCAACCGGTTTGAGGGGAAGTCGCACGGTAAAGATTGCCCCCTGGCCGGGCTGACTCTCGGCCGAAATGCTGCCTCCGTGGTCTTCGACGATCCGTCGGCAGATGGGAAGTCCCAAACCCGTCCCCCGGGGCTTGGTGGTGAAAAAGAGGTCGAAGACCCGGTCATGGTCCTCAGCGGAGATCCCGGATCCAGTGTCGCTGATAAACAGCTCGACCTGCTCACCCCTTTCCCCCTTTCGGTGAACCCCAGTTCCCACGGTGACGGTTCCTCCTGTGGGGGTGGCTTCTAAGGCATTCTTTAGCAGATTTAAGATGACCTGTTTCAGCTTATCTTGATCGGCGAAAAGAGGTGGCAGATCGGGATGGTAGTTTTTTTCGAGGCAAATGGACCGCTCGCGGACTTTTCCGACGTACAGGTAGCAGCTCGCATCCAACAGTTGATGGAGATCGGTCGATTGCCGTTCCAGGCGGGATGGTCCTCCGAAGAGCAGAAGATCGCTGACCAGAGCATTAAGTCGCTGGGTCTCCGAGAACATGGCCTCAACCAGTTCTCGATGCGTTGGGTCAAAGTCTGCTTCTCGCTTGAGGATCTGCGCTACAGAGGTGATGCCAAAGAGGGGGTTCCGGATCTCATGCGCCACGCCGGCCACCACCTGACCAATGGCCGCGAAACGGTCTTTGTGGCGAAGTTCTGCTTCGAGCTGTTTGATCTCACTCAGATCTCGAAAGACTACGATCACTCCTTCTCGTTTGTCGTGAATGTCCGTGAGGTAGGAGTTATTGAAACCGAGGGGGATGGTACAGCCGTCTCGCAGGATGAGTTCCAACTGCCGGTGGCTGGATTCGGCGCGGACCTCCAACAACTCGCCGGCATTGGAGAAGAGATCGGTAAGTTTTCGGGCCAACAACTCCTCTGCCCGGCAACGGAGAGCCAGCGCACCTTGCGGATTAATCAGGGTAATCACGCCACTCAGATCGGTCACCATCAGTCCGCTGGCCAAATGAGTGATGATACCCTGGGTAAGGCGCTCACTCCGAAGGAGTTCTTCGGTCCGCGCCTCCATCCGTCGACTCAGGTCCTTCGCCAGTTCATTTGCTGTCTGGTGAAGTCGGGTGAGATCCGACACTCTTTTCTGCAGGGTCTCGACAAGGTGGGCATTCTCGACCAAGAGCCGGTGGCGGGCCTCGGCCCGCGTTATGGCCTCGACGAGCGCATCCGGTTCAAAGGGCTTCGGGATGTAGTCGTACGCGCCATGTTTCAGGGATCCGATGGCACTCTGGAAGGATGCGTAGGCGGTGATGATGATCACCGGAGCAAAGGGGGCCACCCGGCAAAAATGCTCCAGGGCATCGATTCCGCTCATCCCCGGAAGCATAACGTCCAGGAGGATCACCGATGGGGGATCAGACTCGGCCAGGGCGAGGCCCTCCGGGGCGTCTGCGGCTTGCAGGACATTGAAGCCTGCCTGGCAGAGGATGTCTCCACAGAGCTCCCGCATGAACCGTTCGTCATCCACGACAAGGACGGTTCGCTTTGGCGTTCCTGGATGGGCCATTGCCTTGGTTCCCATGAACCCGCTGTTCTCGGTTACGCTATCAGGCAACACCTGATTTTTCAACACAAATGTACCCTTTGCGCCGCCCGGATCAACATTGACAGTCCCTTGGCCAACCCCTATGATCAGCCATAAGGAGGGACAGGTCGTGCGAGAGCAGGTTTTCGCCGCCGTTCGAAAGGCGATCGCGACGCACGGGCTTATCCAGTCGGGGGAAGGCGTCGTGGTGGCGGTCTCGGGAGGGGCTGACTCCGTCGTGTTGCTCCACTGTCTCTTGCGTCTTCGGGCGGAATTGTGCCTCACCCTTCACGTGGCACACTACGATCATCGCCTCCGAGAGAGTTCCCGGCACGATGCGCTTTTTGTCCAGGACTTGGCGGCCTCCTGGAGCTTGCCTGCCACCACGGGGTCCTGGGTGCGGGAGGTCCGGCGTGGCCGATCGCTTCAGGCGGAGGCCCGGCAAGCCCGCTTTCACTTTCTCCAGGAGCTGGCGTCCGAGGTGGGGGCCGCAAGGATTGCCATGGGACACCACCGGGACGATCAAGCAGAGACGGTCCTCCTTCATCTGCTGAGGGGATCGGGGCTTCGGGGCCTCCGAGGGATGCTGGCCCTGAAAGAAGGCTGCGTGATTCGACCACTGCTGGCGGTGGGGCGGGAGGCCATCGAGGCCTACGCCAAGAGATATCAGCTCTCCTTCGTCGAAGATCCCTCGAACCGGGACCTCCGATACCTCAGGAACCGGATCCGTTGGCAGCTCCTCCCTTTGCTTGAGCGGGAGTATAATCCCTCTGTCACCAAAACGTTATCCCGGATGGCGGCTTTCGTTGCGGAGGACGAGGCGTATCTTGAAGGGGTGGCTCGTGAGGTCTTCGCTCGGCTGGTGGACGTTCAGGAGGGAAGGATTTGTATGGAACTCAGGTCCCTTCGCGGCCTGGCCCCTACCATTCGTCGCCGCATTCTTGAACAGGCCATTCGCAGGATGACCCCGGAGGCGTATATTACATCTGCCCACCTTGCGGCGGTGGAGAGGCTCACGGCTCCCGGGGGGTTGTCGGCCGTGACTCTCCCCCGGGGCCAATGGGCTTGGAGGATTGGGGACCATCTCTTTGTGGGAAAGCGCAAACAGGAAGAGCGGCCTCCAATCGATCTGCATCAGGAACTGCGGGTACCGGGGGAAAATGTCCTTGACCAATGGGGAATCAGGATGGAGGCTACGATCCTACCGCGGGCGAAGGTAGACCTATTGGGAACCGGTCCGAATCGCGCAATGATCGATTGGAGGCGGGTCATCCCTCCACTACAGGTGAGGAGCTGGAGACCAGGCGATCGCTTCCGCCCGTGGGGGCTTAAGGGAAGCAAGAAGCTTCAAGATCTCTTTGTCGATGCGAAGATCCCTCAGGAGGAACGAAAGAGAATTCCCATCGTCACAGATCAGAAAGGGATCGTGTGGGTTCCCGGATTCCGGATCGATGAGCGCGGAGGGATTGGGGGCACGACAGAAGAGATCCTTGTCCTCGCGATCCACCGTTGGGAGGCCACCGTAGTCCAATGACCCGCCCCATTGGGTATTGGCAACTTTTGCCCGGTATGCTATTTTTCAAAAGGGCGTGGATCGGTAAGACAGCAGTCAGGACTCCTTGATTCCGGAGAGGCTATGCGGCTGAATCCCTTCATGAAAAATATGGCGCTCTGGCTGGTCATCGGCCTGAGCATGATCCTCCTCTTCAGCATTTTCAATCAAGGTCAGCCGGCTAAGAAAGAGCTGATATTTAGCGAATTTATCGCGCTTGTCGACCAGGGGGAGGTTGACGAGGTGACCCTGAAGGGGTCAGACATCCAAGGCCGGTTGAAAGATGGCACCCTCTTCCGGACCTATGCCCCTGAGGACCCCGAACTGGTCCCCACCCTGCGCAAGAAGGGGGTGAGGATCGCCGCCAAGCCCGTGGAACAAAATCCGTGGTGGAATGTACTCCTCTCCTGGCTCCCGATGCTTTTGTTCATCGGGGTCTGGATCTTCTTCATGCGACAGATGCAAGGCGGGGGTGCCAAGGCGCTGTCCTTTGGAAAGGCACGGGCGCGGCTGCTCACCGAGAAACAGAACCGAGTGACTTTTGCCGATGTCGCGGGTGTGGAAGAGGCCAAGATGGAACTGCAAGAAATCATTGACTTTTTGAAAGACCCCCAGAAGTTTCAGAAGCTCGGTGGCCGGATCCCGAAAGGGGTCCTACTGATGGGACCTCCCGGAACGGGGAAGACGCTGCTGGCCCGGGCCATTGCGGGGGAAGCCAATGTTCCCTTCTTTTCAATCTCGGGCTCTGACTTCGTGGAGATGTTTGTGGGTGTTGGAGCCTCGCGGGTCCGCGACCTCTTTGAGCAGGGAAAGAAACACGCCCCGTGTATCATTTTCATGGATGAGATTGATGCAGTGGGTCGGCACCGGGGTGCAGGGCTCGGGGGTGGCCATGATGAGCGGGAGCAGACCCTGAACCAGCTCTTGGTGGAAATGGACGGCTTTGAGTCGAACGATGGAGTGATCCTCATCGCGGCGACGAATCGTCCGGACGTGTTGGATCCGGCGTTACTTCGGCCTGGCCGATTTGACCGGCAGGTCGTTGTGGCGCGGCCAGACGTTCGGGGCCGCGAGGAGATTCTCAAGGTCCACATCAAGAAGATTCCCCTGTCCGAGGACGTGATTCTGGCGGTCTTGGCCCGGGGAACCCCAGGTTTCTCTGGGGCGGACCTTGCCAATCTGGTGAACGAGGCCGCCCTCTTGGCCGCTCGGGAGAATAAGAAATTCGTTGAAATGAAAGACTTTGAGAATTCCAAGGACAAAGTCCTCATGGGGGTGGAGCGCAAGAGCCTGATTTTGAGTGAGGAAGAACGACGGGCCACCGCCTATCACGAGGCAGGACATGCGCTGGTGGCTAAACTCCTTCCAGGAGCCGATCCCATTCACAAAGTGACGATCATCCCCCGGGGTCGTGCATTGGGAATTACGCAGCAACTCCCCATGGATGAGAAACACAACTATCATCGAGAGTATCTGTTGAACAATATCGCCATCCTCATGGGGGGCCGGATCGCGGAGGAGTTGGTGCTGGACCAGATCAGCACGGGGGCTGGGAACGACTTGGAACGGGCGACGGAGCTGGCCCGAAAGATGGTGTGTGAGTGGGGGATGAGCGATAAGCTAGGACCCCTCACCTTTGGCAAGAAAGAGGAGATGATCTTTCTCGGGAAGGAGATCGCCCAGCACCAGGATTACAGTGAACAGACCGCTCAGGAGATCGATAAGGAAATCCGCCGCTTTGTGATGGAGGCATACGATCGGGCCAAGGATCTGGTCAAATCCCGGATTGGAACACTCCACGCGTTAGCTGCTGCTTTGCTTGAGCGGGAGGTGTTGGAAGGACCGGAGATCGATGTCATCGTCAGCGCGGCGCCAGCCTGAGGCAGTGGACCTCCCTCGGAATCAGCTGCCCCCGCTTCGGTGCCGACGATTCTCCCTCAACCTGACGGCCCGGACACAGATCATGGGGGTCCTTAATGTGACCCCCGATTCTTTTTCCGACGGGGGATTGTATCTGGACCCCGGTCGAGCGGTCGACCACGCTCATCGGATGGTAGAAGAGGGGGCAGATCTTATCGATGTGGGTGGAGAATCGACGCGACCGGGCGCTGAGCCAGTGTCAGGGGAAGAGGAGCTTCGCCGGATCCTCCCGCTCCTGGGGCCCCTTGTCGACAAGCTTCCCGTTCCCATTTCTGTAGACACATACAAAGCCGACGTTGCGGCCGCGGCGTTGGCAGAGGGGGTAGATCTTATCAATGACATTAGCGGCCTTAGCTTGGATCCACGGATGGCGTCGGTTGTGGCAAAGGCAGGTGCCGGCCTCGTCCTGACCCACATACGTGGAACCCCCCAAACCATGCAGGCGGATCCGCAGTACACCGACCTGCTCGGGGAGATTCGAGGGTATCTTCGGGAACGAGTCATCCTGGCCGAGGCACACGGCGTGCATCCTGAGGCCATTGTGGTGGATCCGGGGATTGGCTTCGGGAAGCGGGTAGAGCATAATCTTCTCCTGCTCCGATGTCTCCCGGAGCTTCAGGTCGTGGGCAAACCCATCTTGATCGGGCCGTCCCGGAAGGCGTTCATTGGAAAGGTGTTGGATCTTCCCATGGAAGAGCGATTAGAAGGCACCGCAGCCACGGTCGCCGTTGCTATCTGGCAAGGGGCGCATATCCTTCGGGTCCACGATGTCCAGGCCATGGTTCGGGTGGCCAGGATGACCGATGCCATCCGGAAGAGATCGGGATCATGACCCAAGTCTAGGGTCTATTTCGGTTCATCGATAACGATAAGGAGGGGCGAGGTTCGTGGGGAAACTCTTTGGGACTGACGGTGTTCGGGGCGTGGCAAACGAAGAGCCCATGACGCCAGAGACTGTCGTGAAACTGGGGCGTGCGGCGGCGTATCTCTTCAAGACGAAGTCGGGCAGGCACAGTATCGTCATTGGCAAAGATACTCGTCTCCACGGCTATATGCTGGAATGTGCCCTCACCTCGGGAATCTGTTCAATGGGGGTCGATGTGCTGCTGGTTGGTCCTCTCCCCACGCCCGGGATCGCCTTCATCACCCGCAGCCTCCGGGCAGATGCGGGAATTGTCATCTCCGCTTCCCATAATCCCTTTCAGGACAACGGGATCAAGTTTTTCTCGGGGGATGGGCTCAAACTCCCAGATGAGGCGGAAGAGCGGATGGAGACTTTAATCACCAGTGGTGAAATCGAGCATGTTCGCCCACTGGCTGCTGAGATCGGCAAGGCGTATCGGATCAATGATGCGGCCGGGCGGTACATCGAGTTTGCCAAGGGGACGGTTCCCAAAGGGGTATCCTTTCATGGGCTCAAGGTCGTCGTGGATTGCGCCCACGGCGCGACGTACAAAGTGGCCCCGACGATTCTCGCCGAGCTCGGGGCAGTAGTGATTCCCGTGAACATTCAGCCCAGCGGGGTCAACATCAATGACCGATGCGGATCCCTCTACCCCGAGGTGGTGAAGAAAGCAGTGCTGGACCATGGGGCTGACATCGGCATCTCCCATGACGGGGACGGAGATCGGGCGATCCTGGTGGACGAAACAGGGGCGGTCATGGATGGGGATCACATCCTGGCCATCTGCGCTCTGGATCTCAAGCGTTCGGGCCTCCTCCGATCTGATACGGTGGTGGCAACCGTGATGAGCAATATTGGACTCGAGCTCTGCCTGAAAGAGGCGGGGATCCGCATGGTGCGGGTAGCGGTAGGGGACCGTTACGTGCTGGAGGCGATGCTCCAGCACGGGTACAACTTGGGCGGCGAACAATCCGGACATATTGTCTTTCTCGATCACAATACGACCGGAGACGGCGTGGTGACCGCGCTGCAAGTCCTCACCCTGATGGTGAAGCGGCAGGAACGTTTGTCGCACCTTCAGCGATGTATGACCGTCTGTCCCCAGCTCCTCGTCAACGTGCGCGTGACCGAGAAGCCGGATCTCGAGTCTGTGCCTGCCATCCAAGCGGTTATATCGGAGGCTGAGGGTCAGCTCGACGGGAACGGTCGAGTGCTGGTGCGCTATTCTGGGACTGAGCCGGTCGCCCGGGTCATGGTCGAAGGGACAGATGCAGAACAGGTGAAATCCTTAGCGAGATCGATTGCCGAAGCCATCGAAAAAGAATTGGGGTAGAGGACTCGGGAGGCCTTTTACGTGTCGTCGGCGGAGTATTTCAGTGATAGGTGACGCGGCGACTGTGAGTTCCGTATGGGAGGTCCACGGTTCGGCGGCAAGGGGACGCCACCCCATCCCCGCCGAGCGGGGATGAGGGACCCCGGCTTGACGCAAATCAGATTCCGTCGTCCTCCCGGGCAGAGCCCTCCCTCGCCTGAGAAGCATACGGGAGGACAACGGTCACCGGTCTTCGGTTAACGTACGCGATGCGGCCACGGTTAGCCGTTAATGTTGATCATATTGCGACGATCCGGCAGGCTCGGGGAGGAGCGGAGCCTGACCCAGTCACCGCGGCCCTGCTTGCAGAGGTCGCTGGGGCTTCCGGTGTTATTGTGCATCTCCGAGAGGATCGAAGGCACATCCAGGACCGGGACGTTCGACTTCTTCGCGAGGTGGTGAAGACCTCCCTGAATCTGGAAATGGCCGCGACAGATGAGATGGTGAAGATTGCCTTGGAGGTCCTTCCCGATCTGGCCACGCTCGTCCCCGAACGACGAAAGGAGCTGACGACTGAAGGAGGCCTGGATGTCGCCGGGCGGGAGGAGCGAGTGGGTGGGGTCGTCCGCGCCCTGACCCAGGGAGGGATCAAGGTCAGCCTTTTCATCGATCCGGTGCCTGAGCAGGTAGAGGCCTCGAAGCGTACGGGGGCCCCGTGCGTGGAAATTCACACGGGCCGGTATGCCGATGCGGGGACGGAAAGTGATCGGCAGGCGGCGCTCCTCAAAATTATGGAGGCGTCCCGCCTGGGACGCAGCCTTGGTCTCCAGGTTGCTGCTGGCCATGGCCTGAATTATCGAAATGTTGGTCCTGTGGCAGTGATCCCGGAAGTCGAGGAGCTCAATATCGGTCATAGTATCGTCGCACGGGCGACTCTGGTAGGAATTGATCGCGCCGTCCGGGAAATGCTCGAACTCATTCAAGATGTACGCTGACAGGAACGCTGTCAGCCATCAGGAGAGAGAAAAAGTCACTGCCGGCAGACCTATCGTTTGTCTTTTTGGGGAGGCCGGACGTCCAGTTATGATTCTTGCTGTTGGCACAGATCTGGTTTCAATTCCTCGGATGCGGGCGGCCCTCGCCCGTTACAGGGATCGGCTCTGCCGGCGACTCTACACGCCTCAGGAGGTGGCCGACAGTGAGGGCCGTCCCTTCCCCGAAGTGCACTTTGCCTCTCGCTTCGCTGCCAAAGAGGCCGTGCTGAAGGCGTTGGGGACGGGCTGGGGTAAAGGCATTGCCTGGCGAGATGTGGAGGTGGTAGGCGTGCGGGGGAGACCGCCCGAGGTTCGATTGACGGGGCGGGCGCAACTCGTGGCGCACGGAAGGGGCATCCATCACCTTCACCTAAGCCTCAGTCACGACGGAGACTACGCGCTTGCATTCGTCATTGCTACGGACTAATCTTCAGCAACCAGCGGCGAGCAATCAGCACGCAGCTTGAGAGCTCCGAGCCGACGGCTGACTGGGTACAACTGAGGGCGATTTTTATGAAAGTTGTGACGGCCAAAGAGATGCAGGAACTCGATCGCCGCGCAGCGGCGGAGTATGGCGTCTCTTCCCTGATCCTGATGGAGAATGCCGGGGCAGGAGCCGTCCAAGAGATGGAAAGGTGTTTTCCGTGGTTATTTCGGTCTCGCGTAGCGGTGGTATGCGGGAAGGGAAACAACGGCGGCGATGGATTGGTGGTGGCGAGGCACCTTGCAAATCGCGGTGCAAGGGTACAGGTCTTTCTCCTGGCTAAGAAGGGGGAGCTGAAGGGGGATGCGGCGACCAACCTGGGCATCACCGAGAAGTCGGGACTTCCGCTCTTGCAGGTGACCACAGCCCAGGACTTGTACGCGCACCGGGAGGCCCTGGTCACTGCCGATCTCATTGTCGATGCCGTCCTGGGGACGGGTCTCACTGGGCCCGCCCGCGGGATCGCCGCTGAGGTTATCCAACTCCTGAACAGCCTTGACCGCCCCGTTGTGGCCTTAGATCTCCCCTCCGGGCTCGGTTCGGACGACGGCCGGATTGTAGAGCCTTGTATTCGAGCCCACCTTACCCTGACCTTTGGCCTGCCGAAGCGAAGCCTCGTTCTCTTTCCTGCGGCTCATTGCGCTGGAGAGATCCGGGTCGTGGATATTGGGATCCCTCGGGTCCTGCTGGAGGATCCCAAACTGCCCATGAATCTGACCGAACATGGGGAGGTGAAAGCTGCTTTCCCACCGCGGGACCCGGACGCGCACAAAGGAACCTACGGACATGTCCTCGTTCTCGCCGGATCCCCTGGCAAGACCGGGGCCGCGGCCCTGTGCAGCCTGGGGGCATTACGGGTCGGCGCGGGCTTAGTCACATTGGCTCTTCCCGAGGGACTCAACGATCTCATGGAGATGAAACTCACTGAGGTGATGACCGTGGGGCTGCCCGAAACCGAGGAACGGACTGTCGCCTTTCAGGCGAGGGACGACCTCCTGAATCTGATGGAAGGCAAGCGAGTCCTCGCTCTGGGACCAGGTCTCTCTATCCATCCTGAGACCGTGCGCCTGGTGGTGGATCTGATCCGGTCAGCGAAGATTCCTCTCGTCATTGACGCCGACGGGGTTACCGCGCTGGCTCGTCAGAAGGAGATCCTCTCGAAGGCGTCGATTCCCGTGATCCTCACACCGCATCCCGGAGAGCTGAGTCGTCTGCTCTGGGTCCCCAAGGAGGAAGTTGTCGACAAACGGATCCCGATCGCCCAAAAAGTCGCCGCGACCTACAATGTGCATCTCGTCCTCAAGGGGGCCAGGACCACGGTTGCTGAGCCAGGTGGTCAAGTCTACGTTAATCCGACAGGCAATCCAGGCATGGCGACTGGAGGGGTTGGTGATGTGCTGACTGGGATGATTGCTGGCCTGGTGAGCCAGGGGGTTACGCCAGGGATGGCGGCGGTCGTCGGGGCTTACCTCCACGGGCTGGCCGGCGACCTCGCCTGTCAGCAACTCGGACCCGAAGCCATGATTGCCTCTGACCTGCTGGATAAGCTTCCCGAGGCAATCCGGGTCATCAAGGAGAGATCCTTCCCTTCCTCCGTACTGTTCCCCCGTTACTCCCTTGCAGATACGACCCCCCCGATCTGAGCTGCTCAAAGCTCGATGGTGGCGGCTCGGGCAAGCCCTCAGGGAGCTTTGGAATTCGCCATCAGACCTCCTCGATTTCTCGAGCGGTCTGTTGTCCCCTGGAGAGACAAGCACGCAAGAGAGAAGGACGAGTTGGCCTGACCGATGTGCTTAGTTGAACAGAAGGAGAAAGCTGTGGAGGAGGCGCTTGAGGAAACCTGCCTCCGGAACCGTCTGCATGGCGACGAGTTCCACCCGGACGAGCTCTTGGCCCTCGCCCGTGATCGCAGCCTCTCCCACCTTCTGGCCCCCAGGGACAGGAGCGATGAGCTTGTCGGGTAGGTGGTAGGTGAGGGCAGGCTTTGGGCTTCCATTCTTGATCGTGACGATGCCAGACCCTTTGGCGATAATACCGAGCACGTCGTCCGTGCCCTTCCAGACGGGAAGATTCTTCACACGGTCCCCTTGACTGAAGAATTGAACGTTATGAAAGTTCTTGAACCCATAGTTGAGCAGGTTGAGAGCATTCTCTTCCCGCCCACGTTCAGTGCGCGCTCCCAGAATAACAGCGATCAGGCGGCGGTCTCCCTCCCGTGCGGTGGCAACGATATGGAAGCCAGTCTCGTCCAACCAGCCGGTCTTCAAACCGTCCACCCTCGAGTCCTTCCAGAGAAGGCCGTTCCGATTGCGTTGCTTAATTCCCCCGTACTCAAACGTTTTCCCGGCGTGTAGCTCGACGGCATCTGGATGATTCTGGATCAGGTGAAGTCCCAAG
>JBFHXD010000075.1:0-11679 GCA_041599135.1 Methylomirabilales bacterium (SeqCode)
AGCTCGAACAGATCCCCGCACAGAAAGGACCATTACCTTTCATCCCCGACATCGCCGGAACCCGAATCAGCGGCTTTGTCGTGAGCTCGATGAATTATGCCTCGGCCCAGCGCTTCCCGGGAACCACTCCCGCGGTGCCGTCCGAGGGCATCCGGGAATTCAAGCGCGAGGTAGCAGCCCCCACCGACCCCGGCGACGTGAACTTCCGGTTCGACAGCTTCAACATCGGCTTCACCAAGCGGCTCACAGACTGGCTGCTGGCGAGTGCCGCCATCGAGGTCGAAAACCACCGGGCCATTGAGGCCTTCGAGGGGGGGACGACGCTCGAGCGAGAGCAACAGACAGAAGTTGAAATCGACACCTTTGAGATCACCGGGATTGCCCCAATTGGCAATGGCCTCGCCTTGTCTTTCGGAAAGTACAACGTCCCCTTCGGGATCGAGCGCGAGGATGCCCCATTCAACCTGCAGGCCACGAATTCCCTCGTCTTCGAGCTGGGCCGGCCGTCCAAGGTCCTCGGATTCCGGGCGGGGTACCAGTTCAACCCGATCTTCGATGTCCAGCTCTTTAACGTGAACGGCTGGAACGTGGATGAAGACAACAACAGCGGCAAGACCTTTGCGGGCCGCCTAGGAATCACGCCGATCGAAGGGTTTAATTTCGGGATCGGTGGGTTCTGGGGGCCGGAGCAAAACGATACGAATTCCTCCAAGCGGCGGATCATCGATGTCGATGCCGTCTACACTCGAATCCCCCGCCTCACCCTGGCTTCGGAGTTCGTCTACGGTGCCGAGGGCGACGTGGGAGTGTTCTCTGTGAAAGAACCAAGCCTCCTCGTGGGTCTCGACGAAGACGAGGTCGCCGATCTCGTCGTAAAGAAGGACGTCAATTGGCTCGGCTTAGCCCTAACGGGGCGTTACGATTTCTCCGACCTCTGGGGACTGACCCTGCGATACGGATTCTTCAACGACATGGATGGCGGCCGCACCGGGTTTGACCAGCACCTCCATTCATTCACCGTCGCCCCGACCATCCACCTCTCAAACATCATCCCCGGGCTGGGGTTTCCGGGCTATGTCCCGCGTACGGATGTTCCGATCCCGTGGGTGGACCTGCGGGTCGAGTACCGGGCTGACTGGTCCAACCGGGATGCGTTCTTCACCGAGAATGATCTCTCTGACTTCAGTGGTGTTGACCATCGCTTTACGCTGCAAGTGGTCGGGAATTTCTAGGAAAGGAGGAGGGGGATGATTGACAAAGTTGCGCAGGACATCAGCATCTTACGGGTCCTGGAAGAAAAAGGAAGGGCGTGCGATAGGCGCGGGCGGATTGTGATCTTGCTGATGGCGTTGTTTTTTCTTGTTGCAGGAACGAGGGTTGCCCTTGCCCATATCACCCCCCAAGTCGTGCTCATGTCCGATAGAGAAGCGGTGGTCAGAATGATGCCGAGGGCGACGCGATTCTTTACGCGCGAGGTGACACTTGCTCCGGAAGAGCGTCACCGGATCGAGAACGAGTGGAAATGGAAGCCGACACAGGACGTGTACCAATTCTATCTCGGTCGGGATAAACAGGGCCGGTTCGTCGGAGCCGTCATCTTCTTGATGGAGTCCACCATTCATGGACCGGTCCGGGTCGCTGTGGGGATTCGGCCTGATGGACGCGTCCAGGATGCCCAGGTTCTGGAGCTGACGAATGAGGCCTATTACTGGGTGAAACCCCTCTTGGATCAGAATTTCACCCAAGAGTACGTGGGCCTTGATAGCCGGGCGAGCTTTATCCCAAGCGGACGATTTTCGCAAGCCAACTTACAAAGCATGCCCTACTTTTACGCCCGTATCGTCGCGAGTCTAATTCAGCGGGGAGCAATCCTCTCAGAGGTCACGTTACTCAAGGCGGAGGGAGCAGCCTAGGCGGGGCGGCGGAGGTCGTAGTCGAAGACCGAGCGTGGTGGCTCCGAGCCCTGACCCGCCCATTTGACATTGAAGGTTGCGACTCGTAAAATGAGCGTTCTGACCCCCGGACCATGCAACTCTCATGTCCGCAAGGGCGCCGGGGGACTTCAACGGATATGACCATGAATCGCCGCCTCATAGCCCTTTTCGGCATCGCTTGCTCCCTGACCGTCGGGGCGCGCGTGAGTGCCGAAAGCCCCATCAGGGTCGAGCTGAATAAGCTCGAAAATTACGACGGGGCCTGCCGTGCGTATTTGGTCTTTGAAAATACGACCACGCGTGACTTCACCGTCTTCAAACTCGACCTGGTGATGTTCGGCGCGGATGGGGTGATCGCCAAGCGGCTCGCGGTGGATACGGCGCCTCTGCATTCGGCCAAAACGAGCGTCAAGCTCTTCGACCTCGCGAAGCTGCGCTGTGCCGACATCGGGCGCATTCTGATCAACGACATCATCGAGTGTCGGGATCAGCGCGGCAAGCGTACCGACTGCGTGAGCCTGGTCGAAACCTCTTCGCGGAGTACCGTGCCTTTGGTGAAGTAGCCACATCCTTCATGCACTGATCATCTCATCCTGGAGGCCTGCAAATGCAACAGCCACCGATTCCCCCTGAGGGAGCCATGGAGCGGGCGTTGTTCTTTATAGAGGCGGGTGGGCCGGTCATTGTCATCCTGCTCGTCGTTTCGGTGGTCGCCTTAGCCATCATCTTCCTCAAACTATTCCAATTTGCGACCCTCCGGGTTGGGACGCGGGCGTTTGTGGAAGAAGCCCTCTCCCACTGGCGGGTCGGCCGGACCGGTGAAGCCCTTGCCGTCCTTGCCCGCTCCCGCAACCCGATCGCCCGCGTGCTCGAAACCGCGATCCGGGGGCGGCTGCACAATCGTGCTGGAGAAGACAGGGTACGCGAAGAGGTGAGCCGCGTCGGCGCTGCCCAGCTGGAGAATCTACGGACCTATTTGCGTGGGCTCGAGGTGATCGCCATGCTGAGTCCTCTGCTCGGGCTGTTCGGCACCGTTCTCGGTATGATCGACGCTTTCCAGCGCCTGGAGCAGGCCGGCAGCCGCGTCAATCCCGCGATCCTCTCGGGCGGCATCTGGGAGGCGCTCCTGACGACCGCGGCCGGTTTGGCGATAGCGATCCCCGCCGTCGCAGTCCTGACCGCATTGGAGCGGGTAGTCGACCGGCTGGGTCACGACATGGAGGACGCGGTGACCCAGGTCTTTACGAAGGATCTCGCCGAGCTAGCGGAGACGCCCGAGCCGACACCGCTGCGCGCACCACGGGCTGAACATGCGCATTGACCGCCCACGACGTTCCAAACGGTTAATCAGCCTCACCCCGCTGATCGACGTTATTTTTATCCTGCTCGTATTCTTCATGTTGGCGTCGAGCTATCTCGAGTGGCACGCCATCACGCTCGACGTCCCTGCAGGACAGGCCGCCCAGCATACCATGGAAGAGGCGATCCTGATTCGTCTTCACGCGAACGGCGGCCTCAACGTCAACGGGGTGCCACTGACGTTGGAACGGTTGACAGGCCAACTGCAACCGCACTTAGCGCGCTATCCGGATCAGCGGATCCTCGTCCAGCCTGAGCCGACCGTTCAGCTCCAACAGATTATCCTCGTGATGGATCGCCTCGCCGAAGTCGGCGGCACGAATGTCGCGCTGATTCGACAGTAAGGGCAAAGTGATGAAGCTACGCCCTCCGGAAAAGCGCCAGACCGAAGAAAACGTCATCCCGCTGATCAACGTCGTTTTCCTCCTCCTCATCTTCTTCGTGCTTGTCGGCAGCCTGACACCACCGGAGGCCCTCGACGTCACGCCGCCCACGTCCGCCAGTCGCGATCCTGCAGGAGAGCGAGAGACGGTGGTGTTCCTTGCTGCCGACGGCCGCCTGGCCATTGGCAGCCAAGAGGTCGGCCAAGACCGCTTGCAGCAGCTGATTGCCGCCCAGCTGGCCAAAGACAAACTGACCTTGGTTCAGCTAAAGGCCGACGCGCGGGTCGAGGCGGATCGACTCCTGACGGTCATGGATCTCCTGCGCGAGGCCGGTGTCAAGGCCCTGATCCTGTTGACCAGGCCAGAGGAGTCATAATGCAGCCGCGCGCCCGTCACTGGATCGTAGCCCTAAGCCTCGCGATGGCCGCCCATGCGGGTCTGGTGTTCTTTCTCGGACCGCAATCCAGCGGGCCCGTGCAAGTCTTCAGGGGCATCCAGGTTGCCCTGCAGCCAACGCAAGGACCGCCGAGCACCACGGAGGAGGCGGTGGAACGTGAGACAACCGAGATCTATGCGATCCCACCCCCTGAGGTCGCTACTGTTGAGCCAGAGCCGATCGAACTGGTTGAAGAACGAGACAGTACGTTGGCTGTCGTGCAGACTCGACCACCCAGTGAGGAAGTTCGTGCTCGGGAATTCGCACTCCCCACTCCGGCTACGCCTCAGGCTATCCCTCCATCCCCCGGCACACCCGGCCGCGTGCGTGGTACACCTGGTGTGGCGAAAACGTATTTGTCGACCGTGCGAGCCTGGCTCGAGGCCCATAAGCGGTATCCACGTGCGGCGCGGCTGCGCCACCACGAAGGGACGGTCTTGCTACGTTTCGTCTTGGATCGGAAGGGGCATGTGGTCTCGTACCAGATAGAGCGGACATCGGGATTTCCCCTCCTGGACCGGGCGGTCGAGAAGCTGATCCAGCGAGCCTCGCCGTTCCCTGCCATGCCAAGCGACATGGAACAGCAGCAACTCGAGCTCATCGTGCCGGTGGCTTTCTCCCTGCGGTAGGCTCTCTGGGTTTCCTCCGTCTTACCGCGTGTGCTTTCTTCGACGGCGATGGTAGACGCAGCAGGTTCGGTTCACACTTGAGAGGTACAAAAGCGTATGGTAATCTTTCCCCTTGTAGGGCGATACTAGCTGGAAGAAGACATCATGAGAAGGCGTACCCTCCCCATCGTCCTGATTGTCGTCGTCGCGCTGCTCAGTATTGGGCAGGCCTACCACTACCACCCTAATGGCGACAATCGCTGGCAGGTCGTGGCATTGCCGTTCGCTCCGTCCACGACCGACGCCTCCGATTCCGACAGTCGCACCACGTCAAATGGCCTAGACACCTGCCTGCTTCACTTCTGGTCCTCTCTCTTCTCTACCATTTCCATCTTGCTCCTCTCGCTTCTCCTGCGACCCGTGCGAAAGACCTATCGCTACCATTGGGCTCCGCAAACCCTTTCAGCCTGGACAGGATTTCCTCTTTCTATCCGCGGCCCACCGCCCATCCTTTCCTAACCATCTTCCATTAACGAAGTAGTATCCGCCGGGAATTTCTGTGTACTCCCGGCCCGGATACGTATCAATCTAACCCTTTTTTTATCGGAAGGATGGGCATGCGCAAGCTTACGTGGTCCGCATTATGTATTGTCCTCGTGTCTCTAATGCTCTGGACAGATTCCCCTGGTCTGGCCGCCACAAAGCCGACGGAGGTCGAGGATCTCCGGCAAGAACTCGAGAGGACACAGACGCAGTTGAAGGAACTAACAACCAAGATGCAGGAGCTTCAGGAGCGGCTCCAACAGGTGGAAGCGACCAAAGTCGACGGTGAGCCGGTCGCGCCGCCGCCCCCCGAAACGCCATCACGCCCGGCAATGCTTCAGGTTCCTCTCGGACAACGACAGCTCCTTCTCGATGTGGGAATCACCGGGGATTTCGTGGCCGCTTTTGTTGAAGGGGAGGAAAAGACTCCACGGGGGGCGGGGACGTTTCCCGGGCGGGAGAATCGGGTCTTCCCCCAAGAGGTGGAGTTAGCCATCACCGGTCGCGTCGACCCGTATGCTCGGGCTGACTTCTTTTTTGAGTTTGCCGAGGAGGGAGAGATCGAAGCAACAAACGGCAGCTTCGAGGTGGGACGGCAATTGGAAGTCGGGATCGACGAGGCCTACGTGACGCTGCTTCAGCTTCCCTTGGGGCTCCAGGCGCGCGGCGGACAGATGCGCCCCAAGTTTGGTCGGCTGAACGTCGTTCATCAGCATGACCTGCCCCAGGTGGACCGGCCGAATGTCCTGGTCAACTTCTTGGGTGAAGAGGGTGAGTCCGAAGTCGGCGCAGAACTAAGCGGGCTCTTGCCCACGCCATTCTTCCAGGAGCTGAGCATCGGCGTTTATAACGGCGACAACGAGGTAAGTTTCGGTAAGGGGGAGATCACCGATCCCCTGGTAACCGCGTACCTTCGAAATTTCTTCGAACTGAGTGACGCATCGGCCCTCCAGGTTGGCCTCTCGGGGCAAACTGGCCCAAACGAGCAAGATAGGCGCACAGTCCTTGCCGGCCTAGACCTGACCTACAAGTGGACCCCACTGGAGCAGCCCTACACGGCCCTGACCCTTCAGGGGGAGGGGCTTTACAGCCATCACGAAACCAAAGCAGACGATAAGGATCGCTTTGGAGCTTACATCTTCGGGGATTACCGATTTTCGCGGCGCTGGGGGGTCGGGACCCGCGTGGACTGGTCCGAGTTCCCCATAGTGAGTGGACGGGAGTGGGCCGTGGGTCCGTACCTCAACTTCTGGTTGAGCGACTTTCTCCGTTTCCGGCTGGAGTACAAGCACACTGACCGGAATTTTGCAGGCAACCTAGACGAGGTCTTCCTCCAAACGGTCTTCACGCTGGGCCACCACCCACCCCATGAATTCTAGCGGCCTGCGAAAGGAGAACAACCATGCATCAGAAAGAGTGGAAACGATGCCGCGTTGGATTTTGCGTGTTGTCCACTTTGCTCGCTCTGTTCCTCTGCGTTGGTCATGCCCAGGCGGGGAAAATTCGCGTCGTGACGACCACGACCGATCTGAAGGCCTTGGTCGAGGCCGTCGGAGGCGAGGATGTGGAGGTCGTGAGCCTCACGAAGGGGTACCAAGATCTCCACAACGTGATGATTAAGCCGAGTCACATCAGGAAGCTCTTCCGGGCCGACCTATTCGTCCGGGTCGGGTTGGATCTGGATTTCTGGGGAGACCGTCTGCTCGACAATTCCCGCAATTCCCGGATTGCGCTGGGCGCGCCAGGTTACGTGGATGCCTCCCGGGGGGTGCCTCTGCACGAGGTTCCTACGGCCCCTGTCAGCCGTGCCGCCGGAGACATCCATATTTTCGGCAACCCCCATTACTGGTTGGATCCGGAGAACGCGAAGACGATTACCGCAAATATCCTCGCGGGGCTCGAGCGAGTAGCTCCGGAACGGTCGGGAACGTTCCGCAAGAATCGGAAACAGTTTCTGGCTGACCTGGACAACGCCATGAACACATGGCGCAAGCGGATGGAACCGTATCGCGGAACAAAGGTGGTCACGTATCATCGGACCTGGTCGTACTTTGTCCGGAGTTTCGGGCTGGACGTTGTTGGATACGTGGAACCCAAACCCGGTGTCCCTCCCTCGGCGGCCTACTTGAGAGGGCTGATTGACAAAATGAAAGATGACAATGTCCGGCTCATCATCGTGGCTCCGTATTTCGATCGCAAGATGCCACAGTTCCTCGCCCAAGAAGCGAGGGCGAAGGTGCTCGTCCTTCCCCCCTCTGTCGAGGGGGTCTCCGACGTCCAAACGTACTTCGATTTGTTCAATTACATTGTCGCATCACTGGTTGAGGCGATGCGGCAGTCTCCAGTGAGTTAAACGGCCCGTCGAATCCGATCGCCTCGTGGGACAGGAGGCGCAACGCGGGGAAGAAGATGGGAGAAGCGTTTCAGATCATGCTCCAACCATTCTTCATGTGTCTGGTCCTGGTCGGCATCCACACCTATCTGGGCATCCACGTCCTCGGACGCGAGGTAATCTTCGTCGATCTTGCCCTGGCGCAAATCGCTGCGCTTGGTGTCACGGCAGGGTTCATCTTTGGGTATGCGCTGGACAGCACCGGAGCATATTTCTTCTCGCTCGGGTTCACCCTCCTGGGGGCGTGCATCTTTGCCCTCACCCGATCCGACGAGCGTTCCTTTTCGCAGGAGGCGGTGATCGGGATCACCTATGCAATGGCCGCAGCGGCGGTGATCTTGATCTTGGACCGAGCACCCCAGGGGGCTGAACACCTCCGGTACTTGCTGGTGGGGAACATCCTCGCCGTCGGGTGGCCTGAAATCGTGAAGACCTTTGGTGCCTACCTGGTGATTGGGCTCTTTCACTGGGGCTTTCGACGCCAGTTCCTCCTCCTCACCTTCACTCCAAAAGAGGCGATCCACCTGGGGATCAATCCCCGCCTGTGGGATTTTTTCTTCTATGCCTCCTTTGGCTTTGTGGTCACCAGTTCGGTTCGGATCGCCGGGGTCCTCCTCGTCTTCACCTATCTCATCGTTCCAGCCTTCGCGGCCATGCTCCTGATCGACGGCGTCGGACGTCGACTACTGCTTGGCTGGGGCCTGGGCCTCGTCGGGAGTCTGGCCGGGCTCGCCTTTTCCTACTGGCTCGACCTCCCAACAGGGGCTGCCATCGTTTGCACCTTTGGAATGTTGCTCATCGTTGCGGTGCTTTGGCGAATCTACGTGCACCGCACTTCCTCGGCAATGCCTTGACAAGAACCTGCGGGATGGACGATGATCTGTGGGCCTGGATTCTATCCCCTCGACCACTGTCTGGGAGCCCACACGATGAGGAAAGATCCTGCCTTTACCACCTTTGCCTGTAGGCTTCACCCCGATGGGGCCATGAGAGAACCTGGAGGCCGCTCCCCTCCTTCCCTCGCCCCGTAACTGTCCGTCCGGTTTGAATATTCTCCCCTCGGCATCTTGCTTTCCTTCTCGGCCGAGGTTAAGGCAAAGGACCCGTTACCTCCCTTCCCCTCTGGCGAACGATGAAAAAAAGGCGAGTGCGAAAGGGCCAACGGAGAAAGTCTCTCAGGCGGCTTCTGGTCGTTGTCGTGGGGTTGACCGCCCTGGTCCTTGTGCTGATCCTGATCGGGTCGCGGCCTCAACTGCCCTCGGTGGGCGATCACTGGCATGCGCGGTATGAGATCATCATCTGTGAGGAACGCTTCCCCTTCTTCCCCTACACCCAGGGAGAAATCCATACCCACGGGGACGGGCTGATCCATGTCCATCCCAAGGTCGAAAGTGAGGCGGGTGTCAATTCACATCTTGGGCGGTTCTTTGCCAACGCCGGCCTCTATTTCGACGGAGAGATGCTTCGCCTTCCCGGTGGCGAGACGGTGAAGCGTGGAGATCGGTGCCCCGACGGGCGACCAGGACACCTTCGCCTGGTGGTGAACGGGCATGAGAATACTTCCCTCGACAAGTACGTTCCACAAGAGGGGGATTTCATTCGGATCGAGTTTCGACCAGAAGGAACATAGGGTCGACAGGTATGTGGCGCATCGTTGCTCAGACCGGCTTGGTTCTCATCCTGCTCACGATGCTGGCGGTACGTCTGGACGCCCATGCGACCCTCCTCCGATCCCAACCCGACGCAGGTAAAGTGCTCACCACGCCACCGGCCCAGATCCTATTCTGGTTCAGCGAGCGCCTCGAGCCCCTATCCCATAAAGTGCGCATTACCGATGGAAAGAACAAGACATTGCCGACGCAGGATCTCCGAGTGGACAAAACCGACCCCACCCTGCTGATCGTGCCTGTGGCGTCGCTGTCTCCCGGCTCCTATCGGGTTCAATACCGGGTTCTGTCTCGGGACGGCCACGTCGCGGAAGGAAGTTTCTCTTTCATCATTCAACCCTAATCCACAGCAGGTTCCCATGGTCGCATTGTTAGATATGCTCGTCCGGGGATTGAGTTTCACCGGCGTGGTGGGATCCGTTGCCGGCCCGATCCTCTTTCTCGTCGTGCTACGCCCGGTGCTATCGGGGAGTGAAGCGCTCCACGACCGGATCGGGAGACGTATTGCTTACACGTGCATGGGAAGCAGTCTCCTCTTGGCGGCAGCAACCATCGGTGCTGTCCTCGTCCTGGCGGCCTCTGTCACCGAGCATTTCACGAGTGTGGGGGATACAGCGCTCCTCGAGCGCCTCGTGCTGCACACCTCGCATGGAAATATCTTGGTGCTGCGGGTGATATTGGCCGTGAGCATGGGGTACCTCTTCAGGAGTGTTGCCGCGTTCCCTTCGAATTCTCTCCTCTGGTCGGCCACCACCGGCGTTGCGATCCTCACCCTCGTTACGTTCCCATTGAGCGGCCACGCGGCGGCCCTCCCGAAAGGAGAGGTCCTGAGCATGACGGTTGATGGCCTGCACCTGCTGGGGGTGACGGCGTGGATCGGGGGCGTATTTCATCTCCGCCTGCTCCTCACCCCCCTAAGCAACAGTCCAGTTGCCATCACCGCTGCCGTGCGCCGGTTTTCCCCCTTTGCGCTGAGCAGCGTGTGCCTGATCATTGCCACCGGTTTGTTCAACGCCCTTCAGTACGTCGGCAGCTTTACCGCTCTCCTCGGAACCTCGTACGGTCTTACCTTAATGACCAAACTCATCCTGTTGGTCCCGCTCTTAACCTTCGGTGCCGTCAACTTTCTCATCATGCGTCCGGCGTTGCTCCGCACCAATCCCCCCCAACCCCTCTTGCAGCGCTTCACGACGACGGTAGAGGGGGAGGTCGCCATGGGACTGGTGATCCTCCTCCTGGTCGGTGCCCTGACCGCCCTCCCGTACGCAGTCGAGCAGACGCGGCCCGGTGACTTCGGCCGCATCCTTTCCCTGTTCAAACCCAGTCTGCCACACCTGTCCACCCCGACTCCGACGGAGATCTGGCAGCAGGAGCAGGAACTTGCTCGACTGGGCACCCCGATCCGCACTGAAGAAGCGACCATCTACTCGGAATTCAACCACCAGTGGGCGGGAGTCTTTGTTTTCGTCATGGGGCTCCTCTGCTTTCTCCACGCCTTTCGCCATCCGCGTCTTGCGTGGGCCGGCGCCTGGCCTTTGATCCTGATCGGGCTCAGCCTCTTTCTTCTCTTTCGCAATGATCCTGGGGTCTGGCCGGCGGGGCCGATCAGCTTGTGGCAGAGCTTGACGTTCTCAGACGCCTTCCAACATCGGCTCTACGTCATTTTGATTGCGGCGCTGGGGATCGGGGAATGGTTGGGGCGAACCGGCCGTATCCGCCGGAACTGGTGGACCTATATCTTTCCGGGGATCTGCATCGTCGCCAGCCTGATGCTGTTTCTGCATATCCACGGCGGAGAGGAGCTCCAGCAAGCCGATTCCCTCGTCCATATTCAGCACGTGGTGATGGGGACCTTGGGACTGCTGGCAGGCATAAGCCGGTGGCTCGAGCTTCGGCTTCCCGGGCAGGACAGAATCTTCGGTAAACTCTGGGGTTTTGTCGTTACCCTCCTCGGTGCCTACCTCGCCTTCTTTTACGGCGAAGTCTAACGCTCGAGCGGCGGGATACGGAACGAGAAAAGCTAGTGCCGTTCCAACCTTGTTGCCCCAGGCTGTGATGCGCCCTCATCTTGCCGAGCGCAGGGGGAACGGTCCTCGTCTTGGTGAGAAGAGTTGGAACGGCACTAGACGACCTGGGGAGGTTCGGCCAAAGCCAAAAACCGGGGCATCCCACACCCCGACCTTCAGGCCCACGGTCACGCCGCCCCAGAGGAGACACCCGGAGAGTAGGGCACAGAGGATCGTGAGTCGCATCGACCCTAGGGGAGCGAGAGGTCGAGCAACCGTCGGGGATCGAAGCGTACTCCCCGAAGATTTGCACCCCAATGGAGGTGGGGGCCCGTGGGGGGGGGGGGGGGG
>JBFHXD010000076.1:0-11656 GCA_041599135.1 Methylomirabilales bacterium (SeqCode)
CCGCATCATGTGGCGCACGTGCATGATGCGCCGCCGACGATGGGGATTCCGCTGATCGTCCTGGCGATTTGCTCGGTCGTGGTGGGCTTTGTGGGATTCCCGCCGGAGCATGGACCGTTCCATCAGTTTCTCGCGCCGGTGCTGCACCATGGGGGCGAGGGCCACGGTCCCGGATCGATGCTGGTCGTCTCGATGGCCCTCGTCTCGCTACTTGTGGCGGTGGCCGGGATCGGTGCGGGGTATTTCCTGTACCTCAAGAGGCGGGACCTGCCCGAACGCTTGGCCGTGCGGTTTCAGCACGTCTACCGCGTGCTCTACCACAAATATTATGTGGATGAGCTGTATTGGGCCATCTTTGGAGACGGGTTTCGGGGTCTTTGTGGCTTTTTCTGGCAGGTGGATGAGAATGTGGTGGATGGAGTGGTCAACGGGACGGCGGCGGTCACTATTGAGGCCAGTAATGGTTCCGACTGGGGTGACAACAAGATCGTCGATGGACTGGTCAATAAGATCGCCGATATCATCCAGGGTGGTAGTCGGGGGCTCCGGCTAATCCAGACCGGAGTGGTCCAGAATTACATCCTGGCGATAGCCGTCGGGATCTTTCTGATCGTGGGCGCATATATCATTCTATAGAGTGCGAGCGCTGAAGGCGGAGGAAGAATCTTCATGAGCGGATTTCCTATCTTGACCATCGTGACCTTTCTTCCATTGGCGGGGGCCATTCTCCTCTTGTTCATTCGCAGGGAGCAGGAAAACCTGATCCGGCTAGTAACCCTTGCCGTTACTGGGGTGACCCTTCTCATCTCATTGGCGCTTCCCCTTTACTTCGATTTCCGAAGTGCCGAAATGCAGTTCGTGGAGAGGGTCTCCTGGATCCCGGCGATCGGCGTAAACTACATCATGGGGATGGATGGGATCAGCCTGTGGCTCGTCTGTCTCACTGCCCTGATTTCACCCATCGCGGTGCTCTGCTCGTGGGAGGCCATCACCGATCGCGTGAAGGAGTTTCACGTCTTTCTCCTCCTTATGCATACGGGGATGATGGGAGTCTTCCTCGCGTTGGACTTCTTCCTCTTCTACGTCTTCTGGGAGATCGTGTTGGTCCCCATGTACTTCTTGATCGGAATCTGGGGGGCCCCGGCTCGTCGTCTCTACGCGGCCATCAAGTTCTTCCTGTACACCCTCTTTGGCAGCGTGGTGATGCTCCTCGGCATTCTGGCAGTCTACTTCTATGCCGGGAATCAGACCGGCACGTACACCTTTGACGTCCTGGAGCTGATGAAGGTGTCCTATCCGTGGTCTGCGAGCCTCTTCTCTTTCCAGAACCTGGTCTGGCTCGCCTTCTTCCTCTCCTTTGCCATCAAGGTTCCCATGTTTCCCTTCCATACGTGGCTTCCGGATGCGCATACGGAAGCCCCTACTGCGGGCTCGGTCATCCTGGCGGGTATCCTGCTGAAGATGGGAACCTACGGGTTCGTCCGGTTTAGTCTTCCGATGTTTCCCGAGGCCACCCATTACTTTGTCCCGTTTATGGTAACCCTGAGTATTGTCGCCATCATTTACGGCGCAATGGTCTGTCTGGTCCAGCGGGATATGAAGCGGCTCATCGCCTTTAGCTCGGTGAGCCACATGGGCTTTGTTATGCTGGGCATGTTCGCGCTGAACATGCAGGGATTGCAGGGAAGCATTCTCCAGATGGTCAATCACGGCCTCTCTACCGGGGCCCTCTTTTTGATTGTCGGGCTCATTTACGATCGGATTCATTCGCGGATGATTGCCGATATGGGAGGCCTGTCGAGCGTGATGCCGGTCTATGCCACGCTATTTGCGATCACCATGTTGTCGTCCATCGGCCTGCCCGGCCTGAACGGTTTTATCGGTGAGTTCCTCATCCTGGTTGGGGCGTTTAACGTGAGCTGGTTGTGGGCGCTGTTCGCAGTTTCCGGAATTGTCCTCGGGGCGGCCTACATGCTCTGGTTGTTTCAACGCACCATGTTCGGCACCGTGATCCATGAGAAGAACCTGGGCCTTGCAGACCTGAACCTTCGGGAGGCCATGACGCTCATCCCGTTGGTCATCATGTTCTTCTGGATCGGTCTGTACCCCGTTCCCTTCTTGAAGGCCATGGAGCCCTCAGTCCAGAAGGTAATCGTGCGGCTGGAGGAGGCCCGGAAGGTGGTGGAGGCGGGGCCCCCGATCTCGGTGGTGGGGAAACGGGACCGGAACAGTCGTAAGGATCAGCCATGATGGGAACATACAATCCTGCGGATGTCCTTCACGCGCTGCCGGAAGTCTTCCTGGGGGTTGTGGCGATTATTGTTTTAATCCTCTCTTTTGCCGCACCGAAGCAGCGATCATGGATCCAGAACGTCACTATTATCGGGGTGGTGGGAACGGCCATATTATTGGTGCGCGCTGCCGTCCCGTTATTTGAGCCGGGAGGAGCCGCGGTCTCCGTCTTCAGCGGTACCTACCTGGTTGATAAATTTTCCATCTTTTTTAAGATAATCTTTCTGCTCGCCACCCTCCTGGTGATTCTCATGTCGATCGACTACCTCCCCCTGGTCGGCGCTCCGGTTGGGGAGTTTTTTGCGATCCTGCTTTTCTCGACTTTGGGGATGATGTTTATCGCCTCCGGTGGAAATCTGCTCACCTTGTATGTTGGCCTGGAGACAATGTCGATCAGTATCTATATCCTCTGTGGCTTTTTGAAGCAGGACCAGAAGTCGAACGAGGCGGCCCTGAAGTACCTCCTCATGGGAGCTTTTTCTTCAGGGGTGATCCTCTATGGCATCGCCCTCCTGTATGGACTGACCGGGGCCTTGGGCTTCAAAGATATCGCGGCCACCATAGCCACCATGGACCTCACGAATCCCGCCCTCCTGCTCGCCATGGTGATGCTCACGGCAGGGTTCGGATTCAAGATCGCGGCCGTCCCCTTCCATATGTACGTACCGGACGTCTATGAGGGAGCGCCGACAGCGGTCACCGCCTTCCTGGCAGTGGCGTCTGAGGCGGCTGGAGTCGCGGCTCTCCTTCGCGTCTTCCTGGGGGCCATGCCTCACATCCAGGTCAACTGGACGGTCCTCTTCTGGATCCTTTCCGTTCTGACCATGACGATTGGAAATGTGGTGGCTATGACTCAGCAGAATATCAAGAGGATGTTGGCGTATTCCAGCATCGCCCACATCGGCTATGTTTTGATCGGCTTTGTGGCGGGGACAGAGTTGGGCATCTCGGCGGTATTACTCTACCTCCTCGTCTACGCTTTCATGACCGCGGGGGCTTTTGCAATGGTAATTCTTCTTCGGACCGAGACGGTGAAGGGGGATCTCATCGAGGACTTTGCCGGGCTCAGCCAGGTGAAACCGATCGCGGCCGCGGCTATGGTGATCTTTCTCCTTTCGTTGACCGGGATCCCCCCCACGGCCGGCTTTGTGGGGAAATTTTATCTGTTGAGTGCCGCGATCAACGCCGGGTATGTCTGGTTGGCCCTCATCGCCGTGATCAACACCGCGATCTCCCTCTTTTATTACATGCGCGTCGCCATGGTCATGTACATGCAAGAGGCCCCAACAGCTCTGACCGTCAGTTCGTCCCGTCCCTTGTATGTGGCGGTAACCTTCGCGGTGTTGGGGACGCTGATCATTGGGATCTATCCAGGACCATTTTTGGAGTTCGCCCGGGCATCGATCTTTGGGCTGCTACAATAGACGACTTGACACCGGGAGCCGCGGAAGGTATAAGAACCGGGTTCTCTTTGGCGAGGTGAGACGTGGAGGCAATTGAGGCCCCCCCGCTAATTAAGATTCCAAACTTTCTCCCCGGGATTCCGGGAGCGTTCGTTCCGGATCACGTGGTCATGACCTGGATCGTCATGGCCTTCTTGATTGGGGTGTCGTACCTGGCGACCCGGCATCTGACCGAGGTGCCGGGGCCGATTCAAAATGTGATGGAGACCGTGATTGAGGCCTTTACCGCTTTGCTGGACGGCGTCATCGGGCATGAGGGAAGGCGGTACCTCCCTCTCCTCGGATCTGCTGGATTATTTATCTTTCTCAGCAACATCCTCATCCTGATCCCGGGTCTCAGGTGCCCGACGGCCAACTTGAACACCACGGCATCCTTGGCCCTCATCGTCTTTGTTTCATACCATTTTTTTGGCGTCCGCCAGCAGGGAGCCCTCACCTATTTGAAGCACTTCCTGGGACCGGTGGGTGAATTCCCCAAATTTCTCCTGATCGCCATGGGGTGGATTCTCGTGCCAGCCTTCATCTTGGTAGAGGTAATCAGCCATCTGGCCCGTGTCCTCTCCCTCTCGATCCGACTTTTTGGCAATATCTTTGGGGAAGATACGGTGTTTCTCTTTATCCTGTTCTTGACCTCCATCATGTGGCCTATCTATGCCTTGGCTCCCTTGATCTCGGGGCTGGTTATTTTCACTGGATTGGTCCAGGCGCTGATTTTTGTGATGCTGTCGACAATGTACATTGCTGGGGCGACCCACCATGAAGCGCACTAACAGTCGCAAGCATTCGGGTGGCAAAAAGTGTCCCGCTCGCTAGAAGGAAACCGGAATTCTTTGGTAGAAGGAGGAGCTTACATGCGATCCAAGTTGGCAGGCATAGTGATAGGGGTCCTGGCGGTAATTTGGTCGACAGCCTTCGCCTGGGCTGCAGAACAGGGTGCAAAAGCAGGAGTCGACACAACATATTTCTGGGTAACGGTCTTGACAGCAGGATTCGGAATGGCCATCGCCTCGGCCATGGCCGCCTTGGCTCAGGCGCGGGCGATTTCTGCCGCCCTAGAGGGAATGTCCCGGCAACCGAATGCCGCGGGACGAATCCAAACCGCAATGATCATCGGTTTGGCATTAATTGAGTCTCTGGCTATCTACGTGCTGTTGATTGCCATGATTCTCCTTTTTGCTGACCCCTTCAGCGCAATTATTGTGGGGAAACCGTAGATCGGAGGCCCCGCCCGGCGGGGCCTCTCGCTTTGGACTAATAAGTACAAAGATTCACATGCTCACCGAATATCTCCCCATCCTTCTCTTAGTCGTTGTTGCCTCCCTCTTTGCGGGAGGGTCCGTCCTCCTCTCCTCTCTGATGGGGCCAAGGCGAGCCACGCCGGTGAAGCTCGAGCCGTACGAATGCGGCATTCCCCCAGTAGGCCTGGCGCGCGATCGGTTTTCGATCAAATTCTATTTGGTGGCGGTGCTGTTTATCATCTTTGACATCGAGATCATCTTTCTCTTTCCCTGGGCGGTGATATTTCAGGAACTCGGTTGGTTCGGATTCTTTGAGATGGCCGCCTTTGTGCTGGTTCTGGCCTTGGGGCTAACCTATGTCTGGCTGAAGGGGGCGCTCGAGTGGGATGAAGCAGAGAAACGAGCTGGCATTCGTGAGCGGGGAGTGATCCCCACCGAGCGCGGCGCGCCGGCGAAATAGGGCGCAAGGGGTACCCATGGGTTCAAGCAAGATCGAGCAGGTCTGTTTCGAGATCCTGAAACGCTATCCGCAAAAACGGTCGGCCCTCCTCCCACTATTGCACGTGGTCCAGGAGGAGCGGGGGTATCTGACCGCGGGGGCATTGGAGGAAGTGGCAACCCTGTTGGAGATGCGCCCGGCCGATGTCTGGGAGACGGCCAGTTTCTATACGATGTTCCATTTTCGCCCCATCGGCCGCTGTCACATTGAGGTCTGTCATAATCTCTCGTGCACCCTCTTGGGGGCGGAGTCACTCCTGGAGCATCTGAGGGAGCGGTTACAGATCCGGGACGGAGAGACGACCCCCGACGGCCGCTTTAGCCTAGGGAGAGCCGAATGCCTGGCCGCATGTGACGCCGCCCCGGTCGTGCAGATCAACGGATATCACTACGGGCCCCTGAGCCGCACCCAGCTCGAAGAACTCCTGGCGGCCTTCGAGCGAGGGGAAATTCCCCAGGCATACCGGTACCAGCTTCGGGCAGCCCCACCGTCCTCCAGGTCTGACCGGGAAGGGGACTTTGAGAAGGTCTTGCACCGGAATCTCCGGGACGCGAACTATGACGGCAGCATCGAGGCCTATCTCGCCAGAGGGGGCTATCAAGCATTGACCAAGGCCCTTCGCGAACACCAGCCGTCCCAGATCATCGAAATCGTAAAGCGATCCGGTCTTCGGGGTCGAGGCGGTGCGGGCTTTCCGACTGGGGTGAAGTGGGGGTTTATCCCCCAGGATCGGCCGGGCCCGAAATATCTCCTCTGTAATGCTGATGAGGGGGAGCCGGGGACCTTTAAGGATCGAGAGCTCCTGGAGCGGGATCCGCACCAAGTGATCGAGGGGATCATCATCGCTAGCTTTGCCATTCGGGCCGAGACGTCGTACATCTACCTGCGGGGAGAGTTTTTGGAGGCTGTGACGATCTTGGAAAAAGCCCTCCAGGAGGCGTATACCAAGGGCTTTCTCGGGAAGAACATCCTGGGAACCGGTTTCGATCTGAACCTCTACCTCCATCGGGCGGCCGGCGCCTATATCTGTGGTGAAGAGACGGCACTGATCGAGTCACTAGAGGGGAAGCGGGGCGAGCCCAGGATTCGCCCTCCATTCCCGGCGGTGAAAGGTTTCTATCAGTCTCCCACGGTCGTGAATAATGTGGAGACCCTCGCCAACCTCCCTCATATCATCCTCCGCGGCCCAGAGTGGTATACCAGTATCGGAACCGCCAAAAGTACCGGGACCCGGATCTTGTCAGTAAGTGGTCATGTCTGCTTTCCGGGGAATTACGAAGTCCCCTTGAGTGCGACGTTACGGGAGCTGATCTTCGAGTATGCCGGTGGAATGCGCGACGGCCGGAAAATCAAGGCAATCATCCCAGGGGGCAGCTCCGCCCCGGCTCTTACGGCAGAGCATCTGGATGTCGGTCTGGATTTCGAGTCGCTCGCCGCTGCCGGATCGATGGGGGGTTCCGGAGCCGTCATCGTGATGGACGAGCGCACATGCATGGTGAAGGTGGGAGAGGTGATCAACAGATTTTATCACCACGAATCGTGCGGCCAGTGTACGCAATGCCGGGAGGGAACCGCCTGGCTCCATAAGATCCTCAAGCGGATTGAGGAGGGGCGAGGACGGATGGCCGATCTCGAGGTCCTCACGGATGTCTGCCGCAACATGCAAGGGCAAACGATCTGCGTCTTGAGCGATTCCGCGGCCATGCCGACGGAAAGCTATCTCAGATACTTTCGGGAAGAATTCGAGGCGCACATCCAACAGGGTAGGTGCCCCTTTTCCGAGTGACGAAGATGAGCCAACACACACAGAATCTGCCCACGGTGACCATTGACGGTCAGCAGGTCCAGGTGGCGCCGGGGACCACGATCATTCAGGCGGGAGAACAGCTAGGAATCGAGATCCCCCATTACTGCTACCACCCTGGACTGCCGATCGAGGGTGTCTGCCGGATGTGTCTCGTGGAAGTGGAAAAGGCTCCCAAGCTCATGATCGCCTGTGCAACCCCGGTGACAGAAGGGATGGTGGTTCATACCCGCACGCCGCATGTGGAGGCGGCGAGGCGGGGAGTCCTGGAGTTTTATCTGCTCAACCACCCGTTGGACTGTCCCATCTGCGACAAGGGGGGGGAATGTCCCCTCCAGGACTACACCATGCGTTACGGTCCCGGGGCGAGTCGGACGATCGAGGACAAGATCCATCGCGATAAGCATCGCACCATCGGGCCTCACATCGTCTTTGACGCCGAGCGGTGCATCCTGTGTACTCGTTGCGTTCGGTTCTGCCGGGATATTGTGGGGACCGGTGAGTTGGGAGTGGGATATCGAGGGGACAGGGCTGAAATCGTCCTTTTCCCGGGGAAGGAGCTCGATAACCAGTACTCAGGCAATGTTATCGACCTCTGTCCAGTAGGAGCCTTGACCAGCAAAGGCTACCGGTTCAAGTCCCGACCCTGGGATCTGGTGAAGCACGTCGAAAGTACCTGCCCGGCCTGTAGCCGGGGCTGTAGCATCGTCTTGGACGTTCGCCATCTTCGGGAGGGAGGAGAAGAAGTCCTCCGGGTACGCCCGCGGTTTAACCCCGAGGTAAACGGCTATTGGATGTGCGATGAGGGACGGTTCGACGCCTACCCGCGAAGAGGACAGACCGCCCTCCACGCTCCCCTCGTGCGACAGGGACAGGCCCAGGTTCCGGTGGCGTGGGACGAAGCCATTTCCGTTTTGGTAGATCACCTTCGGGAGATTATCAGTCAGCACGGACCGGGAGCGATTGGGGGACTGCTCTCCACTTGGTTGACGATAGAGGAACTGTATGCAACCCGCATGTTCCTCCGGGAGGTACTTCAAACGCCCCACGTCGATTACCACGTGGATCCTGTCGAGGTGCGGGAGGCGGATGAGGGAGAGGACCATCTTCTTAGGCGGACGGACAAGAGCCCGAACACCCAGGGAGCCAGGTTTCTTGACATCGGGCCTGGCCAAGCAGGGTTAGGAATTCAACAGATGCTACAGGCCGCGACGACGGGAAGCCTGAAGGGGCTGCTTCTCTTTGAGGTAGATCCCACGGAATCCGCGCTCGGTGAGGAGTTGGAACGAGCCGTAGACCGGCTTGACCTCTTAGCTATCTGGACCGTTCGTCAGTCGTCTGCCACCTCTCGGGCTCATCTCGTCCTTCCTGCGCTGGGATACGCGGAGAAGGAGGGAACAATCATTAATTTTGCTGGCCAAATCCAACGGCTCCGGAAGGCCGTTGAGCCGGAAGGGAAAATCTTATCTTTGGGGGAGATCCTCGGGCAGGTGGCTATCGGGCTCCACGGCTCCAGGATTCTCTGGACCCCTGAGGAGACCTGGCAACGCCTGGCACGGGAACATCCCGCCTTCGCCGAAATACAGTACGAGAGCATCGGACCACTCGGAATTCCGATTCCCGATTCCCGATGACCGTTATCCGATGACCGCAAAATACCAACAGGACTTTTTCGGTCGTCGGTCGTCGATGGTCCGTCAACAGTGATACAAGGGAAATGATGGGTTTCTTGGTCGCGACCCTCTTTAAGATTTTCATAGCCGTAGGCTTGATCCTCCTTGCGGTGGCGTATCTCACCTGGCTCGAGCGGAAGGTGATCGGCGATATCCAGGTTCGCTTTGGCCCCTCCAGGGTTGGTCCCTTTGGGCTCCTGCAACCCATCGCCGACGGTATCAAGCTCATGTTCAAGGAGGATATTCTTCCCGCCAATGCAGACCGACTGATCTTTTTCCTTGCTCCCGCCGTGAGCTTTATCCCGGCGCTGGTTGTCTTTGCCGTGATTCCCTTCGGACCATCCTTTGTGATCACTGATGTGAACGTCGGGTTGCTCTATGTCTTTGCCGTGGCATCGCTCGGGGTGTACGGGATTGTGCTGGCGGGCTGGGCTTCGAATAGCAAATACGCGCTCCTAGGGGGATTGCGTTCCGCTGCCCAGATGGTGAGCTATGAACTCGGCCTGGGATTGTCGGTGCTGGGGGTCGTGATGATGACCGGAACGCTCAGTTTGGTCGACATCGTGGAGGCCCAAAATGGGACCTGGTTCGGGATCCTTCCCCGGTGGAACGTGTTTCCCCAGTTTCTGGGGTTTGTCATCTTCCTGATCAGCAGCAACGCCGAGCTCAATCGAGCCCCCTTCGACCTCCCAGAAGCGGAGACGGAGCTGGTGGCAGGGTTTCACACGGAGTATAGCTCCATGAAATTCGCGCTCTTCTTCATGGCGGAGTACGCCAACATGATCGCCGCGTCTGCCATTGCAACCACCCTGTTTCTGGGCGGGTGGCAGGGGCCGCTGTTACCTCCCGTGATCTGGTTTTCCCTGAAGGTCTTCGGATTTCTTTTCCTCTTTATCTGGCTCCGTGCCACCTTACCCCGATTCCGGTATGACCAACTCATGGGGTTTGGCTGGAAGGTCCTCCTTCCGCTCGCCTTGGCCAACGTGATGTTCACGGCGGCGGCGATCCTCATCCTGGCCTGAGGTAAAAGGATGGAGTGGGTGCTCTTTCTCACCTTTGCCCTCCTGGCTGGCGCGGCAGCCGTGGCGATGGTCTTGCAGCGGAATCCTGTCTATAGTGCCCTCTGCCTGATCATCACGTTCTTCGCCCAAGCAGGTCTGTACATCCTGCTCCACGCGCAGCTCATCGCTTTTGTGCACATCATCGTGTATGCCGGGGCCATTATGGTCTTGTTCCTCTTTGTCATCATGCTCCTCGACCTTCGACCCGAGGAACTCCCTCCGATGCAGTTCAGGCGGGCCCCAGTCCTGCTGGGGCTTGTTCTGGCGGGCGCCCTCCTGGCTGAACTTGCCCTGGGCATCGGGCCCCGGATCATCCTGGGACCTCGGGGCCCTCATGACGTAGAAACCCTCAGGATCCTTGGAAATACCCAAGAGGTTGGGCGCATCCTCTTTCGGGAGTACTTAATCCCCTTTGAACTGACATCAGTGATTCTTCTCAGCGCGATGGTCGGGGCGTTGGTCCTGGCCAAGCGGAGATCGGAGTAAGGAATTCATGGTACCCCTGTGGGCATACCTGCTTCTGAGCGGGTTCCTATTTATCGTGGGGGTGGTTGGGGTGGCCACTCGGCGCAACGCCTTGATTATTTTCATGGCCATCGAGCTGATGCTCAACGCGGTCAATTTGACCTTCGTGGCTTTCTCTCGATTCTTGCACTCCCTCGACGGACAGGTCTTTGTCTTTTTTGTCATGACCGTGGCTGCTGCGGAAGTGGCAGTGGGTTTAGCAATCATCATTGCCCTCTTTCGCAACGCAGAGACGGTGTATGTGGACGAGATCCATCTCCTGAAAGGCTAGTTTAGAGTTCATGGTTCAGAGTTTAGAGTAACCACCTGAAAGCCACTTGCACATAATCTGAACCCTTCACCCAGAACGAAGTATTTGCCATGAGTGACTTTATCTGGTTGGTTCCGACATTGCCTTTGGTGGGGTTTGTTGTAAACACCCTGCTTGGACAGCGGCTTTCCCGTCGGTCGGTAGGCCTGGTCGCCTGCGGCAGTGTGGGCATCGCGGCGGCCTTGAGTCTCTCTCTTTTCTTCCACCTCAGGGGTCTTCCTCCCCAACACAGGCAACTCCATCAGGAGCTATTCACCTGGATCGGTGTTAAGGACTTCCACGTTTCTGTAAGCTTCCTCCTCGACCCTCTGTCGATGGTGATGATCCTGGTGGTCACCGGAGTCGGATTTCTCATCCATATCTATTCGATCGGTTACATGGGGGACGAGCGCGATTACGCGAGGTATTTTGCCTACCTCAACCTTTTTGCTTTCTTCATGCTCCTCTTGGTCTTGGCGGACAACTTTCTTCTCCTCTTCGTAGGCTGGGAGGGCGTCGGACTGTGTTCGTATCTCTTGATCGGATTCTGGTTCGAAAGGCCGGCCGCCTCCGCGGCGGCCCAGAAAGCCTTCATCGTAAACCGGGTGGGGGACGCCGGGTTTCTGCTCGGCCTGTTCCTGATCTGGACCACCTTTGGGACGCTCACGTACGCGGAAGTCTTTCACCAGGCGGAGGGGCTGCACGGGCAACTCGCCGCACCCGCGTGGGGGGGGCTATCCGTGGTCACCTGGATCACCCTCGCCCTCTTTATTGGGGCCATGGGGAAGAGTGCCCAGCTGCCGCTGTACGTC
>JBFHXD010000077.1:0-11603 GCA_041599135.1 Methylomirabilales bacterium (SeqCode)
ACTTCCCCGACCGGTGCGGCTATCCGGGATATCCTTCAGATCATCAACCGGCGCTTCGCCAATGTCGAGATTCTCATTTTCCCTGTCAGGGTCCAGGGAGATGGGGCAGCTGCCGAGATCGTGGAAGGGGTTGAAGTCTTGAACAAGCGGAGAGACCTCGACGTGATCATCATTGCTCGAGGAGGGGGGTCGATCGAGGACCTGTGGGCCTTTAACGAAGAGACGGTGGCTCGCGCCATCCACGCCTCGCAGACACCAGTGATCTCCGCGGTCGGCCATGAGACCGATTTTACGATTGCCGACTTCGTCGCCGACGTGCGGGCCCCAACACCGTCGGCGGCCGCCGAGCTGGTGATTTCGAGAAAGGACGAGCTTACCCAGCGAGTAGATGATCTCACGAGTCGCCTTGTGAATCACGTGCGGTATCGCGTCGAACGAAACGCAGAGCGACTGCGAAGTCTTGAGCGCCACCTGTATCTACTGAATCCGCTAGAACGAGTCAAACGTCAACGGGAGAGGCTGAAGGAAGGTACACTGGCCCTTCAATGGACGATGAACCATCGCCTGGTCCTCTGGCGAGGAGAGCTGAGAACTGTCGTGGCAAAACTTGACTCGCTGAGTCCACTGGCCATTCTGGCTCGGGGATACAGCGTGTGTCTACGGCTTCCTGATCGCGGCATCGTGACGCGTGCAGCCATGGTCGAGAACAATGAGCAAGTGGAGGTGCTGCTCGCGCAAGGGAGACTGGTCTGTCGAGTGGAGGAGCGGCGGACGTAAACACGAGGACCGATTCGGGAAATGTCTTGAGGTGAGGCACCGAGATGTCAGACGTCGAAGAGATCAAATTCGAGGAGGCGCTGGCCAAGCTTGAGGCGGTGGTACATCGTTTGGAGTCGGGAGAACTGCCTCTTGAGGAGTCGCTTCGTCTCTTTGAGGAAGGTGTTCATCTGACGAAAGTATGTGCCCACCGCCTTGAGGAGGCCGAGCGGCGAATCGCGATTCTCAAAAAGGACGAACGAGGCGAGTTGTTGGAGGCACCCTTCGAGGAAGGCGAGGGCTAGGCTCGTGGCTAGTGGTTGGACCCTACAGACCCAATGAACCCGAGGAACCTGCGGAAACGTCTGGATCAGCGCCTGCTGGAGGAAGGGTTGGTCGAGAGTCGGGAACGGGCCCGGGCACTGATTCTGGCCGGACAAGTGTGGGTCGATGGTCGACGAGTTGATAAGGCTGGAACCCTGATCTCGCCGGGTGCGGTGGTCAGCATACGCGGCCCGGATCACCCCTTCGTGAGCCGAGGAGGCATAAAGCTACGGGCCGCACTCGACGCATTACATATCGTTGTTCGCGGTAAGACCTGCCTCGATATCGGGGCGGGCACCGGTGGGTTTACTGATTGCCTCCTTCAGGCGGGGGCAACAAAAGTGATCGCCGTGGATGTGGGCCACGGCCACTTGCATCAGCGCCTGCGGAACGATTCCCGCGTTTTCCTTCTCGAGCGGGTCAATATCCGGCATCTCACTCCTGACCTCCTTCCCGAAGTCCCCGATCTGGTCGTCATCGACGTGGCCTTTATCTCCCTCCGACTCGTGTTTCCGGTCATCGTGGAACTTCTCCCCGCTCATGCGGAAGTCGTGGCACTGATCAAGCCTCAGTTTGAGGTAGGGAGAAGGGAAGTCGGGAAAGGGGGAGTCGTCCGGGATCTCCGAAAACAAGCCGCCGCGATTCACGCAATAACGGAGGCGGCGTGCGGGCTAGGGATGGGAGTGAGGGGGCTTTGTGCATCACCCATCGCGGGGGCGAAGGGGAATCGGGAATTCTTTATCCACTTGGCAAGGGGTAAGGAGGCGCCAAAGGGTGTTGGTGACATTGACCGGTTGATTGAGGATGCTGTTGGCTCACTCCGACCCATGACAGGCAAGGCTCACTGAGGCTTCCGATGGAGACAGAGTTGTTTAAACGTGTCGGGATCGTGATAAAGCCGCATTGGCCGGAGGCGCGGGAAATACTCCGGAGGCTTGTTGACTGGCTCAGGGCGAAGGATCGGGAAGTTGTTCTGGACGTGGAAACCGCCGCCCTTACAGGGTCCGAGGACTCAGGACTGGCGAAAGCGGATGTTCCCAGAGCGGCAGATCTCGTCGTGGTGCTCGGCGGCGATGGAACCCTCCTCTCTGTGGCCAGGCTGGTAGACTCTGAGGAGGTGCCCATTCTTGGTGTGAACCTGGGCGGGTTGGGTTTCCTCACGGAGATCACCCTGGATGAGCTTTACCCGGTTTTAGGAGCGGTGCTCTCGGGCAAGTACCGGGCGAGTCGCCGTATGCTTCTGCAGGTGACGGTACGCCGCGAGGGAAAACCGGTTGCCGAGTATTTTGTCCTCAACGATGCCGTCGTGACGAAAGGGGCATTGGCTCGCATTGTTGACCTCGAGGTCTTTGTTGAGCAGGAATTTGTCACGGCCTATCGGGCCGACGGAATTGTCGTCTGTACCCCGACGGGCTCCACCGCGTACGGTCTCTCGGCTGGTGGCCCGATCCTTTTTCCTAGCATGCATGCTTTAATCCTTGTCCCGATCTGTCCGCATACCTTAACCAATCGACCGCTGGTTCTGCCAGAAGAGGTCACGGTGCAGGTTGTTCTCAACTCACAGAATGAAGATGTCTATTTAACCCTCGACGGACAGGTAGGTTTTCCACTCCGGTATCGAGATCAGGTAGAAGTCCGCCGAGCGGATCGAGAAATCACCCTTGTAGCCTCGCCGAAGAAAAATTTCTACGAAATCCTTCGGTCAAAGCTAAAGTGGGGCGAACGCTAGATTCGACAACCGACGACCGCAAACCGATGACAGACCAGATTTGCATCCGTCATTATTCTTCGGTCATCGGTCATCGGTCGTCGGTCAACAGGTTGGATTGATGTTGCAGGAAATCGCCATTCGAAACTTCACAGTTGTGGAGAAGGTACATGCACACTTCGCACCCGGCCTCAATGTTCTGACCGGGGAGACCGGAGCTGGCAAATCGATTGTCATTGAAGCGCTCACGATTGCCCTCGGCGCGCGAGGGGACGCCGAGCTGATTCGTTCTGGAGAGGAGGAGGCGGTTGTGGAAGCTGTTTTTACGTCCCCACAATCGAGTCCGCTGCATGATCTCCTCGAGTCACAGGGCATTCCCCTCGAGCGGGGAGAAGACCTCTTACTGCGGCGACACCTGGCCAGAGAGGGGAGGAGTCGGGCCTTTGTGAGTGGAACCATGACGGGAGCGGCTACGCTGAGGACCTTAGGTGAGTCTCTGGTGGACATTCATGGACAGCACGAGAGTGTTCTCCTCCAAAATCCTCGCCGGCATCTCGAGCTGTTGGACGCGTTTGCTGATCTGAACGAAGAGGTCCAGACGTATCAGGCTTTGTATCGCCGATGGCAGACCCTCAAGGCAGAGCAGGGCACGCTCGAACGAGATGAGCGAGAGAAAGCCCAACGCAAGGATCTCCTGGAGCACCAGATTCGGGAGATTGATGCGGTTCATCTCGTGGAAGGTGAGGAGGACGCCCTTCAAGCAGAACGTGCCATCTTAACTCACCACGAAAAACTCCTGCTTGCGGTGGAGGAAACCTATGCGCGTCTTGAGGGGGACGATGCGGGAGTCCTTTCACGCCTTGCCGGGATTGGGGTGCGACTCCAAGAGGCGGGACGGATCGATGCGCGCCTCGCGCCGCTCCAAGGAATGGCCGAGGAGGGGAAGACCCTGTTGCAGGAGGTGGCGCTGTCTCTCCGGGACTACCGAGAGCGGCTTGAGTTTGATCCCGCCCGTCTCGAGACCATTGAGGGGCGGCTCCATGCCATCGGCCGCCTCAAGAAAAAATATGCGCCTAGCATTAGCGAAATCTTGAAGTACCGGGAACAGGCCGCCCATGACCTTGAGCGACTCGAAGGGGCAGAGGAGCGGCTCGCAGCTCTCCGCGGGGAAATTGATGCGGTCGAGGCCGACCTCTGGGAACAGGGAGAGCGGCTTTCGAAAAGACGAAAGGGGGGCGCGCAAAAACTGATGCGGGAAGTTGTGAAGGAGCTACACGAGCTTGGAATGGGACGGACGGATTTCCGCATGGAATTCAGGAGGGCTTCGGGACAAGACCGGCGAGCCGTGCTCAAGCCGATCGGACTGGAAGAAGGAGAGTTCCTCGTTTCGCCGAACCCGGGTGAGGGTTTCAAACCACTTGGCAAGATCGCCTCGGGGGGAGAACTCAGTCGAATCATGTTGGCCCTCAAAAACATTCTTGCCTCGGCGGACGAAACACCCACGCTGATCTTCGATGAGGTAGATGCCGGAGTCGGCGGGAGGATGGCTGACGTAGTAGGCAGGAAGCTTTGGAAAGTGAGCCGGGAGCGGCAGGTGATCTGCATTACCCACCTCCCGCAGATTGCGGCCTTTGCCGATGCTCACCTTCGAGTGGAAAAGGAAGTGGTCGGCGGCCGAACCGAAGTGCGACTCATCCCCCTCCAGAGGGAAGCGAGAATTGACGAGTTGAGCCGAATGCTCGGAGGGCCGAAAGCGTCCGCGACACCAGTCAAGCACGCTCGGGAGCTTTTGCAGGCAGCAGCGAGTTGGAAGCAACAACAAAGCAAGGCAGACGGATAACTGTAGAGCGTGGATGGACGAGATGACGATGGAGGATCGCCCGCAATTCATTCGAGCGGTCGGGGTCTCCCTGCTGCTTCACGTGGTCTCTGCGGGTTTCTTCTGGAAGGTCCACATTACGGCACCGACGTTCCAGGAACCTTCCCCTTTCATGGTACGTTTGGTTTCGCCCACCCTGGTTCCCCGGTTTATCGACCAACCGGCCGCCCCTCCGGCGGAGCGGCCGGTCAAGACCACTGATATCTCCCAAGTCACGAGTCAAGCCCGAGGTCCTGGGAAAGTTCGGGGTCCCGTGACTACTTCGGAGAGCTCAAAAACGCCAAGCCTGCCGCAGTCTTCGCGTCCGCCAAAGGTTCAAAAAGTTCCGCCCCCGATCTCTCCCCCTGCGCGTCCTGAGCAACCCGCTACATCTTCGACAGCCCCACCCAAACCCCGTGCTGACCTCGAGGTCGTTCGGCAGCCAACTCCCTCGGTAATTCCTACACCTCAGGGCTTACCAGGAACCGATGAGCCCGAATCTGTCTCGTCTCAACCTTCCTTTCGCGAACAGATCGCGGCCCTCGGGCGGGGCACAGTTTTCGAAAAAGACAAGGCGTTCGACGCCGGAAAGGCTGGAAATACGGGAACCGACGAGCGAACCGTCTCGCTCGAAACGCAAAGTGTAGAGTTTGCCCCGTACCTGGCCACGGTGAAGCATCGCATCGAGCGACAATGGCTTGTTCCCCGTTTTGCCAGGGAAGTCGGTCTCACCGCGAAGCTCGTCATGCTCTTCAGTATCACCGAGGAAGGAGAGTTGGCCCGATTACAAATCAACAAGAGCTCTGGGGTTCCAATCCTGGATGAAGCGGCGATCGAGGCGGTCAAGACCGCGGCGCCATACTCCCCATTCCCGCCCCATTTTACGTTTCGACAGCTTAATATCGTTGCAACCTTTGAGTACGTGACCAGAGCGCCCCGGTCCGCCACACCCGCTGCACGGGGCGACGGTGATGATCGCAACTGACCGCTATGTTCGTCTGCTGATCCTCCTTGGCACACGTCCTCTCGCCTCTGTTTTCCCGCAGGTGTCGGATCGCCTTGGTCTCAGTCGGAATGGGCGACAGCCAGTCGTCGGCATCGAAGGCCCCGTGACCATCCGTCGGGATCACCTCGGCATTCCGACCATTCGGGCCCAGGCCGCTTCAGACCTCTTCTTCGGCTTTGGGTACGCCATCACACAGGATCGACTGTGGCAAATGGATCTCTATCGGCGTGTTGCCACAGGGAGATTGGCAGAGATCCTGGGAGATCGGCCGCTGCCGGCCATGCACGGGGCTTTCCTGGAGCCTCGATCAATCGTTGATTTGGACTGCTTGCACCGGGCGTTGGGTTTCTCTCGGGTGGCGTACGCCTCTCTCGAGGTTCTCTCGCACGAGGCGCGCGCGTCTCTCGACCGGTATGCGGCTGGCGTGAATGTTGCGGTCGCGGCGATGCAAGAGCAAAAAAGTCTTCCGGTGGAGTTCTACGTGCTGGGATACGAACCCGAGCCGTGGACGGCCCAGGATAGCCTGGCGGTCGGCCGATTCATCGCATGGATGTTGTGTCTTGCCGCGAGGGCAGAGCTCGTGCTCGGGGCCCTCGCGTCTCGTCCGGAACTTTTCTCCCTCTTACCGGTACAGCCAAAAGGGGAACTGGCCATCGTTCACGAAGGAGGATTCTTGGGCGGTGGGTGGGGGGGCAGCAACAGCTGGGTGGTTGGACCGGGGCGCACGCGAAGCGGCCATCCTCTCCTGTGTAATGATCCTCATCTTTCGATGGGTCTCCCTTGCCTCTTCTACCAGGTTGCGTTACGGGGAGCAGAGTATGATGTGACCGGAGCGACCATGCCGGGGATTCCAGGCGTCGTCATCGGCGCAAATGCCAATATGGCGTGGGGGATCACTTCGGCCGTACCCGATGATGCCGATGTGTACCTTGAAACAGTGCACCCGTCGGACCCACAGTTGTACGCTGTTCAGGGGGAGTGGCGCCGTTTCAAAGTGGGCGTTGAAGAAATTGCCGTGCGCGGGGATTCCTCACGACGATGTACCGTTCGCTACATCCCACGTGACGGGGCGGACTGTCCCCTCCTGAGCGACATCCTCCCCCTCGACAGTCCACTCTCGCTCCGGTGGACGGGTCTCGAACCCTCTCGAGAGATGGATGCCATTCTCAACATCGCTCGAGCACAGGGCCCGGAGCAGTTTCGTGAGGCGTTACGGGATTTCGCCCTCCCTGCCCAGAACTTTCTCTATGCAGACCGGCAGGGAAACTACGCCTACTTTTGCGCTGGACGATTTCCACAGCGCCCGCACGGCGGGGGGCCTTTCCCATTGAATGGGGCTGCTGCGTCCTCAGAGTGGCAGGGGGATATCCCCTTTAACGAACTTCCCTTCCTGATCAACCCTCCCTCCGGCGTGATCGTGACTGCCAATCACCGCATTGTGGATGATACCTATCCGCATGAGCTCACCTATCTCTGGGAACCCCCGTATCGGGCTCGACGGATCCTCGCCCTTTTAAATCAGGGGGGCCTGGACGTGCCGGACATGACAGCTATTCAGGGGGATGTTCTGTCGTTACAGGCCAAGACGCTGGTGACGCAGGTGGTTGCTCCCGTTGCCGGTGAACTTTCCGGGAAGGCCCGTCGGGCAGCAGAACAGCTGCTCCAGTGGGATTTTCGCATGGAGGTGCAGAGCCCAGAGGCAGCGTTGTACCACAGCTTTTACGAGCGACTCCGCTCCCTGGTCTTTGCCGACCGGCTCAACGAGGTCGCCCCGGATCTATACCGGGGTTACTTCTCCCTTATGCATCTGTCGGTGATGCCCGTGGACCGGATTTTGGAGCGGGGTGATCCTCGATGGATGCCAGATGGGCGAGGGCCGGTGGTGGGCCGAGCCCTTGAAGAGGCGATCGCGTTGCTGGAAGGCAAGCTTGGCACGGAAGGGGAGTGGGCCTGGGGAAAGCTTCATACCTTCACCCTCCGCCACCCGTTAGGCGGGGGGCGGGATCGGGGAAGCCGGGTGTTCAATAGGTTATTGCAACTGAACAGAGGACCGTTTCCCCACCCAGGTGATGGCATGACCGTGAATGTTGCCGCCTACTTCCTCTCACATCCGTTCGAGCCCGTGGTGGGACCCGCCTATCGACAGATCGTAGACCTGGGGAATGTGAACCGGTCCCGATGGATTATCCCCGGGGGGAGTTCTGGTGATCCTTTTTCTCGTCATTACAGCGATCAGGTAGAGGATTGGCGACACACAAGGAACCAGCCGATGTTTCAGAATGCTACGGCCGTGTCGGCCGTGCTCGAGCTGGTTCCGAACGGCCGGGAAAGTTTTTGACTGACCTGTGCCGGGATGGTATAAGGCGGAAGTATTATGGGAGAGTGGGGACCAGAAGAAATCGGATTTTTTCTTGCCCGACAGCTCTCTGGGGTCTTTGAGATCCAAGAGTGGCAGATCGAAGGCGCAGGGGCTCGGTTTCGTGGGACGCTTCTCGCGCGGCCGGAAAGCACGGTGACGACCCTGCGGCAACGCCTAGAGCCGTACGGGTTTTCACCGCTCCTCTTGAGCGAGCGGGAAATCCTTATCCTTCCCACTCCTGCTGTGGGAAAGCGCGGAGAGGCCGAACGACCCTGGCCGCAGATTCTTCTCTTCCTTGCCACGGTCGTGACGACCCTTTTCGTCGGAGCCATTCAGCACGGAACGGATCCCTTTGCCAACCCGGCCAGCCTTTTGGCGGGTCTGCCGTTTTCCTTCAGCCTCCTGTCGATCCTGGGGGTCCACGAGCTGGGACACTACTTCACGGCGAAGCGGTACGGGGTCCGAGTGACCCTCCCGTATTTCATCCCCGCCCCGGTCGGCCTTGGCACCTTCGGCGCCTTTATCAAGATGAAATCCCCCCTGACTGACCGGCGAAGTCTTTTCGATATCGGAATCGCCGGACCGATAGCGGGCCTGTGTCTTGCCATCCCCATCTTAATGATCGGGCTCACCATGTCCGAGATCGTCCCCGCGGGCGGCAAGGTGGGAATCTCGCTGGGATCGCCCCTCCTGTTTACGTTCGTTCAAAAAGTGACCTTGGGTCCAATTCCGGAGGGCATGGACATTTTACTGCACCCGGTTGCCTTCGCCGGATGGATCGGTTTTTTTGTCACGGCACTCAACCTTCTTCCCCTCGGGCAGCTCGACGGCGGGCATATTGCGTACGCCCTCCTCGGTCGGCAGTCGGAGAAGATTGCCTTTCTGAGCGCCATCGTTCTGGTGTTCCTGGGATTCGTGTATTGGCCTGGTTGGCTATTTTGGGCCTTTCTAGCCTTTATGCTGGGGTTCAAGCATCCCCCACCCATGGATGATGTAACCCCGCTCGATCCTCGCCGCCGCCTCTTGGCCATGGGTGCGCTCATCCTGCTCCTTTCCCTGTTGACCCCTGCTCCCTTCATGTCTCCTGATTTCTAAGGGGCAGAGCAGTGGGGAAACGCCTCCCGGCTGGCAAGCTTCCGCGTGGCGTTCTGGCCTCTCTCCTTGAGCGGTATACACACCCTACAGCAGGAGTCGTCCTCGGGCCTCGCATCGGGGAAGATGCGGCCGTTATAGAAATGGCTGACCGCCATCTTGTTGTGTCGACCGACCCGATTACCTTTGCAACCCATGACATTGGATATTACGCGGTCACGATAAATGCCAACGATGTCGTGACGTGCGGGGCGAGGCCTCGGTGGTTTCTCATGACCCTTCTGCTTCCGGAGGGGGGAACTCAGGCGGAGGTCGAGAAGCTTTTTCAGCAAGTGGATGCCGCCTGTCGCCACTTCCAGGTCGGGTTGATCGGCGGCCACACAGAGATCACCCCGGGACTTGACCGGCCCATCGTGATCGGAACAATGATCGGCGAGGTGGCGAAGGATAAACTCGTGGTCACCTCTGGTGCCCAAGAGGGAGATGACCTGCTCCTGACCAAGGGGATTGCCGTGGAAGGAACGGCGATAATCGCCCGCGAGCGGGAGGGGTTTCTGAGATCGCGCGGCTATCCTGAGGCGTTCATCCAGCAAGCGCAGGCATACCTCTATAATCCAGGGATCGCCGTCACGAGGGAGGCGCTGTTGGCGGTGGAGACGGCACGGGTGAACGCAATGCACGATCCAACGGAAGGAGGGCTTTCGGGGGGGCTCTACGAGCTCAGTGAGGCGGCAGGTGTCGGTCTCGAAGTGAACGAGACCGAGATTCCAATCCTCGATGAAACACGTATTCTCTGTCAGGAGTTTCGCCTGGACCCGCTCGGGCTCATCGCCTCCGGTGCTCTCCTGATCACATGCGCTCCCAAGGACACTGACAAATTCATAAAGGCAGGTATCGGTGCCCGGCGTCTCGGTCGCGTCGTCCCACAGGCGAGAGGAGTCGTCCTGACTGGTCCAGGGGGCGAAAGACCCTTCCCCGCCTTCGAAAGGGACGAAATCGTTAAAATCCTTGAAGCGTGAAGGTGATCGGGACGTCGATGTGGCTTTTTCGTGGCGGACACTGATGAAGCTCGAGCGTCATCTCGGCCAGAAGCGGGGGTAGAGGGCTTCATGCGACAAATGATCATTGACGCCTTTCAGCATCCGTTCCGGGACCCTCAAGCGGTGCGGAAGCTTCTTCTCGGTGCCGCCCTCAATATCCTACCGGTCGCAAACCTGTTGGCTCTTGGATATACCCTGCGTCTGCTCGAGCAGGTGCTAGAGGGAGAGGAGCAGTACCTGCCCGAATGGGCGGGTCTCGGCGATCTGTTCATCAGGGGGTTCAAAGTCCTTCTCGTGGGACTTGTCTACATGGCCTTTCCCCTGTTGGTGTGGATGGCAGGGGCAGGTCCTTTCCTCTTCACGATCGCCGCAATCCTCTCTGGGGCGTTCGAGCCGATGGCCCAAGTGCATCTTGCCCGGACTGGCCAAATCTGGTCAGCCTTTGCCATCCCAAAAGTCTGGGTAGAGATCCAGTTAGTTTTGCATGACTACCTCGGAGCGGTCGCCGTGTGGTACGGGGTCTTCTTTCTTACGGCCATCCTTCTGTCCGGGACGGCACCGCCTCTGCTGTGGATCCTGGGCTCCTTCATCGGCTTCTATCTGTATCTGTTCTTTGCGTCCTTGTTTGGGCGGGCCTGTGCGAGAACCCGCATCGTCCGCTACCATCCCTCCTGACTCCGCTGTTCCTACCACGCTTCCTCACTCCCACCTGCTGTGCTATAAGCCGTTGTGCGTTTTCCCGCACAAATTGTGTCCCAACGACTCGTCAACCAAAGCAGACACTTGCCGGGGTTGTACGCAGAGGGGTACACGTGTAGAATATCGCACGATTTGTCGGGTAGTCAGTTTGGCAAGTGCTGTCGGATGCGAAAAAACAGGAGGAAGTTATTCCTTGCGAGTGGACTTTTGGAAATGGAAATGGCCGGAGGACTGTCCTGGGGGGATACCGTGGAACCGCTTTCGCTTTGGTGCCGAAGGGGGGAGTCGAACCCCCACGGGCTTACGCCCACATGACCCTGAACCATGCGCGTCTACCAGTTCCGCCACTTCGGCAACCATTGTCTTTCATAAAGAGACCGGTAGGAAAAGTCAACGAGAAAGTTGGCAAAAGGGAGGGTTCGGGGAGTAGGCCTTCGCCGGCGGAACATTTTCTACGGGGTGCGTTGGTGCAGCCAACGGATCCTGTCGCCTGGCAGCCCAGCCGTCCTCGGAGAATTACGCTCCATTTCATTCGGAGAAGAGCTGTCGGTGGCGGAATTCTCCTGCGAGTCCGAGATCCCGGGACAGGCTCCCGGACCGGGGCGGCCTGGGCGCCCGCCTGGCGCCACCCGTTGGCCACTACGTGCGAGCCGGCGACGGGAGGAAATCCTGAGTAAGGTGGAACCTGGCTTGCGTCCGGCCAGGGGGTACCGCCCGCCGGAGCAAAGCGGAGGTGGTGGGGGATGGCCGTCCTGATGCCA
>JBFHXD010000078.1:0-11239 GCA_041599135.1 Methylomirabilales bacterium (SeqCode)
GCGAACGGACAAAGGCTTTGGCGCGGCGCTGGGTCCCCGGGCTTCGGCGTATATGACCCGACGGCTGCGATCGCTTGGATATGGCACGGGAATCCCTATCTCGGGATCGTCATAGGTCTGGCGATGATCGTTAACTTACTGGCAGCAGGACTCTCGGGGGCTGCGATCCCGATCACGATGAAAGCCCTCGGGTTAGATTTCGCGCAGTCTTCCAGCATCATCTTGACGACAATCACCGATGTGGTGGGCTTTTTTGCCTTCTTGGGCTTTGCGGTATTGTTCCAGAGCTACTTGTTGTAACTGTGCCCGGTTCGTGGCATCTTTCCCAGTCCGCTCCCGTGTCTATGCACATCAGAGGTAGCAAGGACGGGCGCCTTCCAGGTAAATAGTCATCGCATGCGTGAGATCCTGCTTATGGCAGAAAGCTCGGAGCGCCAAAAGGAGTAGGTCAATGAACTTGCTGTTGTTACTCGTGACCATTGTTGTATCGATGATCGTGGTGAGAATCGGTGCAATTGCGTTTCAATTGACAGGGATTCCATGGTCTTTGGCCAAATTTCAGGCACTCTCCTGTTTTACATCCACCGGTTTTACCACGAAGGAGTCTGAACTGATTACCGGAAACCCTCAGAGACGGCGCGTTGCGTCTGTGCTTATGATCTTAGGTCATGCCGGTTTTGTCACAATGATCGCGGCATTCGCCAATTCGTTGAACCCGAATATCCTTTCAGCTCATTTTCCGATACCTTTTCTTCGAAAGGGTATTCCTTCGGGCTTTCTCCCTTGGTTAAATTTAGCGATCGTTGGTGGTTTTCTGTATGTGGTATATAAGATTTTCACGAATACGAATATTGCCCGAATGTTAACGGAGACTTTACGGTCCCAGATGTTAAAACAGAAAATTATCAAGCCTGTATCCTTTGAAGAACTTCTCGTGGCAACGGGTGGCTATGGTGTGTCGCAGGTTGAAATCTCTGACGTAAGTCCGCTAATTGATAAGACTCTGCGAGAGTCGGGATTACGAAAGGCAGACGTGACCATCTTGGTTATCGAGAGGGATGGAATGACTATTCCAAATCCGCCTGCAGATTCGAAAATCCTTGTGAGAGATAAGCTAACCTGTTTCGGCAGATTGGAGAACATTAGAAGAGATGTGTACGGAGTGACTGAAGAGAATTTGACAAGTGTGGGTGTCTGATTGAGGGTCAAGTGTGCGTGGGGAGTGAAAACCAATGTTCTCAATGGTACGCTGTCAGCCTGATGGAACGCTTGAGGAAACGAACGACCTCTCCTCTCTTGGTCCCTGGCTCGCGGGAGCCGAAAGCAGGCTCTGGGCAGACATCACGAGTCCAAATGTCGAAGAGATGGAGGAGGTGGGCCGTCAGTTCGGCTTTCATCCCCTGACGATCGAGGACTGCCTGCACGGCGGGCAGCGTCCAAAGCTGGAGGAGTACGACGGGTACCTTTTCCTGGCCTTTCACACGCTTCCCCAGGGGGCGAAAAACTCTACTGTCGTTGAGGAGCTTGATGAAATCTATGTCTATGTGACCCCCCGAGCCTTAGTGACCGTGCACCAGCGGGACGCCCGAGCGGTGAACAAGTTTCATGAGCGACTGCACAAGGATCCTGCCCTCCTGACCCAACCCCCCGGGTTTCTCCTCCATTACGTCGCGGACAACGTGGTAGACGAGTTCTTTCCATTTCTCGACCATCTGGAGGATGAAATCGATGATCTTGAGGATAAGGTCCTGACCTCCGCCCGCCCTGCGCTGCTCCGCCGTCTCTTCGCCTTCAAGCGGACTCTTATTCATCTGCGGAAATCGCTCAGTCCCCTCCGGGAAGTCTTTAACGGCCTCAGCCGGCGCGATTACCCGCTCATTGATCCGAAAAGCGCCCTCTATTTCCGGGATGTTTATGACCACCTGATTCGGGCCACAGAGTCTGTGGATGCTTGTCGGGATCTGGTTGCTACGACGGTCGAGGCGTATCTCTCGGCCACGTCCAACCGCATGAACGAAGTCATGAAGCAGCTGACGATCATCGCCACGATCTTCCTTCCGCTCAGTTTCATCACGGGCTTTTTCGGAATGAACTTTGAACAGATTCCTTGGAAAAACGCTGCTCTTTTCCTTGTCGCGGTGCTGCTGGTGGTCGCTGTACCAGTCTCGATGATTTATTGGTTCGCTCGACGGGGATGGCTTCGGAACGAGCAATTCCTCGTGAAAAAGCCGCCGAGACAGCGAGACAAGACAAATTGAGACTGAAGGACCTCGTGCACTCCATCCGTGCCAATTCCTAGTGACACGACACTGTCTCGAGCACAAGGTACTGAGGAATGAACGTGGTGGGCCTTGCTTATAGCCGGCGAGGAAGTGCGCGATGAGGCTGGCACCTTTGGCAGGGAAATCGTTCCCTTAAAACTGCCTTTCCAATATCTCCCGATAATTGCGGATCCGCCGGACAAAACGCACGGGTTCGCTGCCACGAGCATAGCCGTATCTCAACGTCTCGAAATACTTCCGCTTTGCCAACAATGGCAACACGGTTTTGAGATCGCGCCACACATGCGGATTCTTGTCGAGGCGCTCGGCAAGTACCATGGCGTCCAAGAGATGATTCATACCCACATTGTACGCGGCGAGTCCAAACCACATGCGGTCGGGGTTTTGAACCTTTTTCGGCACGCGCCGGAACTGTTGGGACAAATGCTTCGCGCCCGCATTGATGCTTTGGACGGGATCCAGGCGGTTCGTTACCCCTAAGGCCCGGGCTGTTGGTTGGGTCAGCATCATGATACCACGCACACCGGTGGGGCTTTTCGCCTTGGGTCTCCAGTGGGATTCCTGATATGCCACGGCGGCCAGTAATGTCCAAGGGAGCTGGTGGGTCTTGGCGGCGTGTTCAAACAGCGGACGAAACTCAGGCAGTCGCTTCTCGATATGCCTGTGGTAAGTCCTCACATCGACATAGTCGAAAATCTCAACATGACCGAAGTACCGGTCACGGAGCGTCCGAAGGAGGTCATTCTGCGCATCTTCCTCGAACCATCGCCCGAGGGCATGTCGCAGATCTGTGCTGCCAGGTCGCAATATCCAGGCCAAGGGCTGGGGATCGGTGATGGGAAAGGCGACCACAAGTTCAGGATGGTAGCGTCGGTTAATCGAGACAATCGTTGAGTCGGCAACGGTACAATCCAACTGCTTGCGCCAGACGCGTTCCAGAACCTCTTCAGTCACCCAGTAAGCAGTCGTTTTCCATCGCAATTCCGGCAACATATCTTGGAGTTCCTTCAATCGTTCCTCGTAGCTGCTATTCTTGATAATGAGGATCTCGACGTTTGGCAGATCCCGGAGGCGCCGCGGACGGGGTCCATCCCGATGACAGACGACTTGCTGCTGGACCATATGGTAATCGGGCCCAAACAGAAAGGTCCTTTCACGTTGGGGGGTACGAGTGAGGCCCGCTGCGGCAATGTGCGCTTCGCCTCGGTCAATGGCCTCCAGGACGGAGGCAATGGTGTGACGCATTTTAAACTCGACTTCGACGCCAAGGGATGCCGCGAAGGCCGTGACCAAATCATGTTCAAACCCCATAGGCCTGTCTCGCCCTATGTAGTACGTCGTGGGAGCGTTCCGGGTCAGTACAACCAGTTTCCCCGCATCACGGACGCTCTCCGGTACAGACTGCTCACATCCTGCGAGACACCAAAGGATGATGCAGACAACAAGCACTCGCTGCTTTTTAAGGTGTTTCATTGAACAACACCCTCGAGGTGGGTTGAGAGAACAACGCCATCCCGCGGTGCGAGCTTGAGGTTTCGCAGTGCCTCGCCGGAAATGGGCCATCGTGTGCCACTCCAAAGTTCTCGCAGGACACCTTCGCTGAGGCCGAGATTTCCCACCGGGACGTCAACGGACCGGGTGCCTGAGGCCGCATTGAGAGCGACGACCAGCAGATCATCGGCAAGTGTGCGCGCAAAGACATAGACTCCATCGTTCGCATAGAGACGATGGTACGTGCCCCTTCGCAGGGCGGGGTGAGTTCGTCGCAACGCGATACACCTTTTCACAAAGGCAAGTAGGTCTGTATTCCACTTCGAGGAGTCCCACGGGAATGTTTTGCGACAGTCGGGTTCATAACCCCCGTCGAGGCCGATTTCGTCCCCGTAGAATATACACGGCGCACCCGGATAGGTGAAGAGAAACAACAGCGCCAGGCGGAGCGCTGACTGGTCGCCGCCAACACTGGTGAGGAAACGCGGGGTGTCGTGGCTATCGAGCGAATTGAGCAAAGCCTGAGTGATGACTGGGTCGTATAGGCTTAGGATTCGGTCGATAAGGTTGGCAAATTCCTCTGCGTTGAGCGGCCGAACGTCGCGGTACCCGACAGGGCGGCGTGTCTCGTCCATATTAAGTTGGTCACCACCAAAGAATCCGAGACAGGCGATTGTGACCGGATAGTTCATGACCGCGTCAAACTGGTCGCCTTGTAGCCAGCGCTTGGCCTCGTGCCAGATCTCACCGACAAGGTAGGCATCGGGATTCACGCCCTTTACCCGGCGGCGAAACTCCCGCCAGAAATCATCATCGTCGATCTCGCTCGGCACATCGAGCCGCCAGCCATCAATACCGAAGTGAATCCAGTGCGTAGCCACGGTCCAAAGAAACTCGCGCACCGCCGGTGTACGGATGTTGAATTTGGGTAGTGCTGGGAGATCCCACCAGGCTTCATAACCGATCGCCTTCAAACTTCCAACGCCCTTCTGCAACACCCGCTCGGATGCCGGATCGGGATAGGCCCCGAAGTGCCGCATGTCGGACAAACGGTCGGGATCAAAGTGGAACCAGTCAATATAGGGTGATGCGGCGCGGTTTTCCAGTGTATGGTGGAACTGCCAGAACCCGCGACCGGTATGGTTGAAGACACCATCCAGCATGATTCGGATGTCTCGCGCGTGCGCCGCATCAAGCAATTCGCGGAAGGCCGTGTTGCCCCCAAGTATGGGATCGACCTCAAAATAATCGTATGTATGGTAGCGATGATTGGCGGCTGAGCTAAAGACGGGGTTGAAGTAGATCGCCGTGATGCCCAAGTCTTGCAGGTAGTCGAGATGCTCGATCACACCGAGCAGATCCCCACCCTTGAAGCCGAAGGGGGTTGGGGGACTGTCCCACGGTTCGAAGTTCAAATTCTTGGGAAGACGATTGCTTTTGGCAAAGCGATCAGGGAAAATCTGATAGAAGACCGTGTCTTTAACCCATTCAGGCGTCATCACGGACATGCGCTCCTCCCGAGAGGCGGGCGCCATGGCGGTTGAGGCGAGTATACCATGGGTCAGCCCCACTGGACCTCATAGAGCGCCTGTGAGGGGGACAGACGAATACAGGAGGTCCTGAGATGAGAGGGTATCTGGTTTGGGGATTTATTCTCGTTTCTGTGATCATGATGACGCCACGAACGGCACTTGGACAGTCCAAATGCTCCCGGCCCATTCCGGAGCTCTTCCAGCAGGTCTCACCGTCGGTGGTATTTGTCTCCGCGGTTGCAATCGACCCATTTAGTATCACCGATCGAGTGTCGCTAGTCGTCGGCTCGGGCTTCATCATTAGCACGGACGGTCTGGTTCTCACGACCTCTCATGTTGTCTTTGGAAGCCAGGCCATCAGGGTAATACTGGATGACGGCCGCCAGACCACGGGGAAGCTTGTGGGGGTGGATCCGATCCTCGATCTGGCAGTCCTCCGCATCCCGGTACCCCCCGAGAGGCTTCCCAAAGTCACCTTCGGCGATTCAGCCGCCATCCGAGTCGGTGACCAGGTCGTCGCCATTGGCAACCCCTCCTTCGGCCTGGAGCAGACTCTCACGCTTGGCGTGGTCTCCGGCCTGAACCGGATTCTTCCTGAAACTCCCATGAGCCTGACCCTTCCACTGATCCAGACAGACGCGGCCATTAACCCGGGCAACTCGGGCGGCCCTCTCTTGAACCGGTGCGGAGAAGTCATTGGGATCAACTCGGCTTTCCTGACCCAAGCAGAGGGCATCGGATTTGCCGTGCCGATCAATGTCGCGAAACGTATCCTACCGGAGCTCGTCAAGTACGGACGGGTTATCCGCCCATGGCTTGGTGTGGGGGGAAAGATCATCGGGAGGGAGCTTCGGGCGATCCTCAAGATGCCCCTGGTCGATGGCTTTCTGGTTGAGACGATCGAGCCTGGCAGCCCAGCTGCGCAGGCAGGACTGCGAGGGGGGCACCTGCCCATGAGGATCGCAGCGGAGGAGTTCCTCTTGGGAGGCGACATCATCACCGTCGCCAACGGCGAACGGCTCGATTCCCCGGAAAGGTATGTGCATTTCATTCACTCGCTCAAAATAGGCGGTCAAGTCCGCCTGACCCTCTATCGAGATGGAGAGACGAGAAAAGTCGAGTTCCGCCTGGTGGAACGACCACTCCTGCCGGGGGATGTACCGTACGGACAACGGCGCGTTCTGTCACCCATGTGGGGGCATGGTTTCGGTCCCCGAATCATCCGTTGAGCTGCAATGCCGTGGGGGCTGTTAGAGCTAGGGGCTTTCCGCACAAGTCGAGAGTATGACTCCTGGGTCGCGCGACAACGGTCGCTAGGGCCCAGGAGCCATGGCCCCGGGACGACTCGGCGCATGAGGCGTGCATGATGATCATCTGGATCTGGATCGGGTTTCTCGCGTTGGTGGTAGTGATGCTTGCGCTGGATCTCGGCGTCTTCCATCGAAAAGCCCACGTCATTTCGACCACAGAGGCCCTGGCGTGGACCGCCTTCTGGATCGTCTTGGCACTAGCATTCAATGTAGGCGTATACTTCATCTACGAACACAATTGGCTTGGAATTGGCGCTGAGCTCAGTGGCGGCCAGGCCGCCCTGCAATTCTTCACCGGCTATCTGGTCGAAAAGTCCCTTAGCCTCGATAACATCTTCGTCATCGCCCTGATCTTTGCGTACTTTCGCGTTCCGCTCATGTATCAGCATCGCGTCCTGTTCTGGGGCGTGGTCGGTGCTGTGGTGATGCGCGGCGTGATGATCGCGGCAGGTGCAATCCTCATCGCGCGCTTTGACTGGATCGTCTACGTCTTCGGTGCCTTGCTCATTCTGACCGCCGCCAAGCTGCTCGTTGCTCGCCATGACAACATCGAGCCGGACAAGAACCCGGCCGTCCGACTGGCGCGCCGATTCTATCCTGTCACACCGGACTACGATGGCCAGCTTTTTTTTACACAGCTTGACGGACGACGTGCCATTACGCCGTTATTCCTAGCCCTCATGATGGTTGAAACCACGGATGTGCTCTTTGCGATCGACTCGATCCCGGCCATTTTTGCCATCACGAGGGATCCATTCCTCGTCTTTACTTCCAACATCTTCGCCATTCTCGGCCTGCGATCTCTGTACTTCGCCCTGGCCGCCGTGATGGAAAAGTTCCGGTATTTAAAAATGAGTTTGGTTTTCATCCTGGCCTTTGTAGGCGTCAAGATGATCCTCTCTCACCATCATCCAATCCCGACTGGTGTATCCCTTGCGGTCATCGTGGGCATATTGAGCGTCGGCGTCTTGGCGTCTATCATAGGGGCCGGACGTGACACGGCGGCCTTGGCGTCGCCCATTGCCGAGGAGCTGGCAGACCTGGCGGTGCTGGCTTACAAGAACGTTAGGCGAGTCATCGTCCTGATCGTCGGTACGGTCGTGCTGCTGGTAGGCGTGGCGATGATTGTCCTGCCTGGGCCCGCGATTCTGGTTATACCCGCGGGTCTCGCGATCCTGGCAACACAGTTTGCCTGGGCCAGACTTCTCCTTCGGAAGATAAAGCGAAAGGCTCGTGAACTCGCTAATCAAGTAGGAACATCGCTGGAGCGACGCGACTGACGTGGAGGGTCATCCGGGTTTCCGTGTTGCGGCGGGAGAGTAGGCGTTTCTCACGTACTGGGAGAGCACCCGCTGGGTGTTGAAAAACGAACCATTGAATGCGATGGTCGAACGCATCACCTCGGCAAATGTGTTAGGCCGCCCGTAAAAGAGGGGAACGATTACACGCTCTAGTTTGTCGTAGAGTGATGCGACCTCTGCTGAGGAATCTCCCGAGGGTTCCCGCCCATCACCGATGGACCACCCAGTCACTCCCTCGACGTGGCCTTCGATCCACCACCCGTCCAGCACACTCAGACTGGGCACACCGTTCAGTGCTGCCTTCATCCCGCTTGTGCCAGAGGCTTCGAGCGGCCTCTGCGGGGTGTTGAGCCAGAGATCCACCCCGGCGCATAGCCGTTGCGCCAACGCCATGTCGTAATTTTCCAGATACACACTGCGCACGGCGTCCCCGAGCGCGCCTGCTGCTTCATAGATACGTCGGATGATGGCCTTGCCGCCTTCATCCTCGGGATGGGCCTTGCCTCCGTAAATGATCTGGAGTGGGCCGACCCGGCGGCTGAGTTCCTTGAGACGGTCTACGTCGGCAAAGAGCAGGTCGGCTCGCTTGTATGGCGTGGCACGCCGCGCGAAGCCTAGGGTCATCACTTCCTCGTTGAAGAGGACGCCGGTTCGCTTTCGCACCTCTTCCAGGAGCTCCCGTTTGGCCTGGATATGGGCTTGCTGAATTTCATTCACTGGGATACCTATGGCGTAACGCAGGTAGAAGTTGTCCTCGCGCCATTCAGGGATCCTGCGGTCATAGAGGTCTCGAAAGACCGGCACAGTCCAGGTCACCGCGTGCACCCCATTGGTGATGGCGTTAATGGGGAAGCGCGGAAACATCCCGAGGGAGACCTCACCATGCCTCATGGCGACACCGTTAATGTAGTACGCAAAACGCAGGGCGAGGTGCGTCATGTTCAGGGTGCCGTTCATGTAACAGTGCATCGTCTCCAGGGCAGAGGCTCGCTGCTCCCCCAGCACCTGTCTCACCAATTCCAAAGGGAACTGGTCGTGACCTGTAGGTGCCGGCGTGTGGGTGGTAAACACGCACTGCCGTCGCACGGATTCCACGTCCGTCTCGGTAATCGCACACAGACCTCGCCCCTCGGCCTGCTGCTCTAGCAAGGCCAGTGACAGGAGGGCAGAATGCCCCTCGTTCATGTGGTAGCACATGCGAGTGTTGTGCCCGAGGGCATGCAAGATGGCAACGCCGCCCAAACCCAGCACGATTTCCTGGCACAGACGGTAGTGGTCGTCTCCGCCATAGAGATGATCCGTGAGCGTCTGGTCTTGGGGGCTGTTTTCTGCCAGGGCGGTGTCCAAGAAATAGACGGGAACGATATGCCCGGCCAAGCCGTGAACGACATAGCGCCATGCACGCACGTGCACCTGTCTCCCTTCAATTTCCAATGACACGCGAGGCGGTAGGGGTTCCAAAATCTCTTCCGGAGTCCAACTGGCAGGAGTCTCGGACTGGCTTCCCCAGGGATCCAGATGCTGGTGGAAGTACCCTTTCCGATGGAGCAGGGTCACGCCCGTCATGGGCAGTCCCAGATCGGCGGCAGCACGCAAGATATCCCCCGCAAGTACCCCCAAGCCACCGCTATACGTAGGCATGGCCGGGTCGAGGGCAATTTCCATGGAAAAATAGGCGACCGTTTTGGGAGGGGATGAAGTGTGCGGCATGCCCAGGATCCTTTCACCACTTCTTAATAATAATATCGACGCCGGAGATGAATTTCATGACCAAGGCTCCTGAGCTTCACCAGGGGCCGGGACGGATCTCAGCAAGTTTCGGATCCGCCGTGGGGCCGGCAACCGCGGCGGCCATAATAGGATGGGCGGGAAGGTCTGTCAAGGAGGTTTAAATCACGGCTGTAAGTCGAGCGGAGGCACATTCAGCGCGTACTCCGGGAAGCGAAAGGCAACAAAAAGCTTGCCGCAGAGCTGTTCGGAATCAACGGAGGACGCTCTATCGAATTGCGAAGCGATACAGGCTAAATCTCGGGCCCAGCGAAGAGTGAGGCTCAACCCGGTCGAAGCCGAACTTTCGGGTTTACCGCAAATAAAACGGGTATAGAAACTCCTTGACATAGAACTTTCGTTCGGTAGACTATGGGCCCCTGATTCCCGCCACGGTTTTGTCTCTTTTTAATAGCTACTTAGTCGAAAGAGAAGGACCTGAAATAAGGAGGGGTGGCAACGAAGATCGTGACCCTCATTATTGGCGTCATCGCCCATGTGGTTGCGGCCCTTGCAAACGGCAGGCTGGGCACTGTGGGCGCTCGAACGGGGGTCGGGTCTCCCCCCTGCTTGACAACGGCCCTTATCTCTGGTCCCGGCGGCGGGTGGAGAGCTACTGCATCTTTAAGTAATAGGTGTTTGTAGCGGTAAAGATAATGCCTGAAAAATCGCGCGGTGAAATCCCAAAGCTGCTATTTCTCCTTGCTGCTTCAAAGAAAATTCTCATTCTTCCGCATGACAACCCGGATCCTGACTCGCTTGCCAGCGCTGCTGCCCTCCGGTCCCTTATCGCGCATAAACTGAAGAAAACTTCGATGATTGGCTTGGCTGGTATGGTTGGTCGATCAGAGAACCGGGCGCTCGTGTCAATTCTGGAGACTCCTCTCGTTCCGCTAGAGCAGCTTTTTCCCGACTTCCAGGGGGCTGTGGTCGTAGTGGACACCCAACCCGGCAGGGCCAACAACCCCCTGCCCCCGCACATCACTCCGGTTGCGGTGATCGATCACCACCCGGATTGGGGACAGAACGGGGCTGTGCCGTATCTGGACTTGCGTGAGGATTACGGAGCCACGTCCACTATTCTCACCGAGTACCTCCAGGCAGCCGAGGTGCCCCTCAATCCCCGGGTGGCTACGGCCCTCTTTTACGGAATCTCCTCAGAGACACAACACCTGGGGCGGGAGGCCAAACCGGCCGACATCGTCGCCAGCCAGTTCCTCTACCCGTACGTGAATAAGCGACTTCTCGGCGAGATCGAAAACCCGCTCCGTGGTCGTCCTTATTTTCACCTGCTCGGTCAGGCTATCCACAGCGCGGTGCTCTACGAAGATGTCGTGGCAATTACCTTGGAATCTATCCCGTACTCGGAAGCCGTGGCCGAAGTGGCCGACTTTCTCATTCGGCTCGAAAATGCCACGTGGTCTGTGTGCGTGGGCCATCATCAGGGACATCTTTATATCTCCGTGCGCACCAGGGATACTGAGGCTTCTGCCGGTCTCCTTCTTGCCTCGATCTTGCCCTCCGGAATGGCAGGCGGACACGGGATGATCGCGGGA
>JBFHXD010000079.1:0-11093 GCA_041599135.1 Methylomirabilales bacterium (SeqCode)
CAGATTTTTAGAAATCCTCAACGACTTCCTGGCGCTGAGTCCGCCGCTCGCTGAATTGATTGCTCAGTCGGAGATTCTCCGGGCTATCGTTAGGACAGGGCTCATTCCAATTATTACGTGGGCAACAATGGTCCTGTGATTTCCCAGTCTAGGCCTAGACATCCCACTGACGTTACGCGGCCTCGGAGTCTAGCTGGCCCCGAGCAAAACGGCTGTTCACAGGAGGGTAAGCGTATGATTCGCACGATTGAGACCACGGTTCCGACGAAAGGCCACTGCGATGTACATGATCTGACCCCTTCCATGCACGAGGCCATCCAGAAGAGCGGTCTCCGTCAAGGGCAGGTGTTGGTCTTCATCCCGGGCTCAACTGCGGGAGTCACGACGATCGAGTTCGAGCCGGGGGTGGTTCGGGACCTTCGCGAGTTCTTCGAGGATATCATCCCGGAGCGTCGGGATTATCATCATCACGCCACGTGGGGCGATGACAACGGCGCCAGCCACCTGCGGGCCGCCCTCCTCAAGCCCGCCCTCCCGATCCCCTTTCGTAACAGCAAACCCCTGCTCGGCACCTGGCAGCAGCTCGTCCTCGTCGATTTTGATACACGGCCCCGGCGCAGAAAGGTGATCTTTCAGCTCACCGGCGAGCCGTAACGAGCGGCTCGGCAACGACCCCCCCTGCGCGTCCTCCCGCGGCGAGGGGAAGATGAGGAGCAGCTCGGGAAAGCCCTCCCCGTCGTCGGCCAAACAGTTTAGACGGGTCACCCTCCCGCATGTCGGCTCCAGCGAAAATGAGGGGCGTGTGCGGAACGAGCAGTGGTGGAAGTCCGACGAGGAGGCCTTTCCCGAGCCGCAAGGGGGAGGACGTCAGGGTGAACCCGGGTAAAAGAAGGTAAGGAGGGCCTCGCGGAGGACCTTCGCAGCCAGCGCTGACGTAATCCCGGCTGGATCGTAGGGAGGACAGACCTCGACGAGATCCATCCCCACGATCTGAAGATCGGTCATCTTGCCAAGCATCTGAAACAGCTCGCCACTGCTCCATCCGCCAGGTTCCGGGGACCCCACCCCCGGTGCAAAGGCAGGATCTACGACGTCGATGTCGATGGTGAGATAGACTGGCTTTCCCGTAAGTAACTTCAGAACGCGGTCCGCGTCTGTAGGCGAGCCAGGGAAAAAGTTCGTCCGGTGGCGGGCAAAGGCCACCTCTTCGGCGGTCGCGGAACGGATTCCCATCTGCACGATACGTCCTGATTCCAACAACTCTGCAATGCGTCGCATAACAGTGGCGTGCGTGAGGAGCTCGCCGTCGTAGCTTTCTGCCAGGTCCGCATGGGCATCCAATTGCAGGAGCACCAGATCTGGGTATCTCGCAAGAGCCGCCTTGACCAAGGGAAGGGTAATCAGGTGTTCCCCCCCTAGGACAAGAAAAGGAAAGCCGTTCTCGAGGACCGTCGCCGCCTCCTTTTCAATCCTCGCCAAACTTGCCTCAAGATTTCCCGGAGGGAGCTCGAGATCCCCCTGATCCATCACGGTGACCTGGCGAACATCGCGGTCCAGTTTCAAGCTATAATCTTCGAGCCCTTCCCCAGCCGCTCGGATCTGTGGTGGGCCAAAACGGGCCCCGCTGCGATACGAGGATGTAAGATCCAGGGGCGCTCCGAAGATGACAACCCCAGGACGTTCTGGTCGCATCATTCCGCCAAGAGGAGGTCACCCCGGATCTCGCGCGGGAGCGCAAAGGCACCGCGGTGGATCTCAGGGGAGTAGTAGCGAGTTTCCAGTTTCTCCGCCCGGCCCTCATCGAACTGGAGCGCCTGGTGCACCTTTGAGCCGAGTACAAAGCTCCAGAACCCGCTAGGGTAGGTTGGAACCGCTGCAGTGTAAAGGTGGGCCACAGGGAAGAGGGAACCGACGATACCGAAGACCTCACGAATCAGTTTCCGATCAAGGTGGGGAGATTTGGATTGGGCCACGAAGACTCCTTCTGGCGTGAGGGCGTCGTGCACCGCCCGGTAAAACTCCGGCTGAAAGAGCTTGACGGCCGGACCGACCGGGTCGGTCGAATCGACGAGAATCACATCGCAGACCCCACGCATCGCCCGGACATGCTTTGCCCCGTCTGTAATCACAACCTCTACGCGCGGATCATCCAGAGCCTGGCTCAGCTTAGGGAAGAACCGTCGGGCGGCAGCCACCACCCGCTCGTCAACCTCTGCGATACACACGTGCTTGACGTCCGCGTGCTTGAGAATTTCCCGAACCACCCCGCCGTCACCCCCCCCGATCACCAGAACCTCCTGGGGCTTCGGATGGACAGTCATCGGGACATGGGTGATCATCTCATGATAGATGAACTCGTCTACTTCCGTCGTCTGGATCGCTCCATCGAGGACCAACATTCGGCCGTACTCGTATGTGTCCAGCACAGCCAGCTGCTGGAAGGGAGTTTGCTCCACTAACAGGCTCTCCCGCACCCGAAGTGTAATTCCGAGATGCTCGGTTTGTCTTTCAGTGAACCAAAATTCCATTCTTCCGTCCTTCGGACACGATCATAGTTAAGCGTTCAGAGTTCAGCAACTCAGAAGTCAGATTTTCCCTCAAACCATGAACCCTGAACTAATACCTAATACCAGAGAACAGCAGCAGCCACCACCGACCCCAGCGTTCTTACCTGATAATCCACCCCCCGAATCCGGACCTCGTGCAGTTTCATCTTGCGCTGTTCGTAGGCCTCCTCTAACATCCGAGAAATCTCGGCCTCAGCTTGCTCGCGCGTGCCCGGCCCCGCATATTCCATGATAACGCCAAAGCTGTTCCGCGAGAGTCCGACGCCGACCGCCGCCGCGATGTGTTCACCGGGAACCTCAGACGTCCACGTGCAATACGCGGTCGGCACAAGAGATCCTGGAGGAATGTCGAGCCTCTCTACATACTTGACGCCCGGCGGTAAAATGCTACTCATCTTCATGAGATTCACGTTGCCGATTCCCGCGGCGAGCAGCGCATTGTCAAAGGCGTTCAGCGGCGTAGGACCCGCGGCCGCACCCACCGCCAACGTGTAGCTCACCGGTGTGATCAGCATTGTCTTCTCTCCCGTCCCGACCGCAAGCTCCACGATAAATCGAGCATGTATAACAGAAATAGACAGTTCCCGCAAGCGGAAATTCCATGACGGCTTGCATTCACAAGGCACGGAACAGTACAATGGCGCGATTGTGAAAGGACTGAACACACGATGAAGTTACACAATGCCGTCTGGGTCTGGGGTGGCACCGTGATGCTTGCTCTTTTCGCCCTGGCCTTTCTCTTTTTGATCCACGGCCAGGCGACGGCGGCCCTCGGCCTTTTTTTCGGGGCAAATGTGATTGGCGTCCTCGTTTGGTTACTCGCCACCAGTTTCCGCCGGGCCTACCCCCCTGAGGAGGAGGAAGAGGAGAATGGCCAATCTCTTTTGGATCGATTGAATGAGGAGGAGTGATCCGCTTCAGCGATACCGCAGCACTACCACTGCCATCTCCTTCTCAGGGACCGTTACCGACCTCGAGAGGGTTCCCAAAACTTCATGCCAGACACGAAGGCGATAGGTCCCAGGAGGGACACCTGTGAGCGCGAATTGACCCTGCGAGTCAGTCACCGTTGCAAACGGGTTGTCGGTGACTAAGATGAAGGCCCTCATCCAGACATGACCCACATCACAGATAACTCGGAGGAGTCCAGGGGTGTTCAGCGCAATCCGTGTTTGCTCTCGAAAATGGGGAAGTGCCACGTGGAAGAGGGTCTCGTCTCGCTTCCGGAAGGCATGGGCGGTATGGAGGACGGCGTCGCTGTTTCTCACCTCCAGCACCGCGCCAACCCGGGCAATCTGAACTCTTGGCATAAACCGACAGTCGCGGTTATCTAGCACGGCGATGTCCGATGTACGGACCAGACCCTGCCCATTAACTCCCTCGAGTTCCACCAACACATTGGCCACCCCTTTCTCGGGGGAAAGGAGAAGTCGTTCCAGAGGTCTAAACTCGCCACAGACCTCTCGGTCTTTGTGTACTTGGACCCATTGCTCCTCGAGCTTTGGCCCTAGGAATTCTACTCGCCCCTTGACACTCTCGGCCCCAACCGGCGTGGCCAGCGACAAGAAGAGAAGGCCGACGAAGAAAGTAAAACTCTGGGATCGCTCCTCGTTCATCGCTCTTGTCCAAATTTCTCAGAGACCGGTCCCTCCATCTCTCGAAGGAGACGCCGTATCTCCTCTTCCGGCACTCGAAGATGGGACTCGATCCGGATCGCGCCCACCTCGCCCCTATGCAGGAGAGCCAAGAAGTCTTCGAGAGGAATCCCGATTTCCCCCGCCAGGTCCTCTGGACTATGGAAAATTTGATCGAGCGTGTTGGGGAGACCCGGACGCGTCGCCGTCCGCCGCAGGAGCGTTAGTATCTCTTCCTGCCGAACGCGGCGCCGCCCATCCGGCATCGTCACCAGACGGAACAGGGCGCTTTCGCGATGAAGCTGATTCAAGTATTCAACATCCAGATGGAGGCGCTTCGCAACGTCTTCGAGGGCAATGAGCTGCGGTTCTTCCCCCACGCTTTTGCTCGCCTCGATTTTCCGTTGCAGCCACCGCCGCAGGCGATCCCTCTCACCGGTCATCGGCATCCTCACACGATCGACTTCCGCTCATCCTCGTGAGGTATTATACTCAAAAGCCTCAGACGGATAAACCATCCATGCGATGAGCTGCTTGGCACCCGCGATCGACACCTCGAGATGCGATCGCAGGAGATTCTGGAGGAGGGAGTGGCGCGATCGGTTTGCGGAAAAACGAAGAGGGGCTTCCAAAGCTTGGAAGCCCCTCAACTTACGATCTGTGCAGACAATTACCTTTGCGACCCCGCTTCCAGGGCGATTTCTTCCAGCTTGACGGACATCTTCCGGACCAGTTCCTTGTAAGAGCTCTTGGTGATGACCTTGTTAAACTCAGCCCGGTACATGTGGGAGAGCCTCACGCCGTCGATACTCAGGTCGCAGATCTTCCAGGCACCATTATTCGGAAGGAGAAAGTAGTCTACAGGGATCTCACCATCATCACTCTTTACCAGAGCACTGACGACGGCCCTGTCACCATCGATGCGCTCTCCGACGTAGCGCTGCTCCGCCCCTGCGTGTGTCGACATGCTCCAAAGGTGGGACCGCTCCATGAGGTTTTGGAACAGGTGAACGAATTCCGTCCTTTCCTGTGACGAAAGCTGCTTCCAGTGCTGACCTAAGGCGAGTCGCGCCATCTCGTGAAAACTAAAGCGCTGCCCGAGGACGCGAGAGACCTTCTCGATCTGCTTAGGCGTCAGGTCTGCCCTTGAATCCTCTATAGACGCAATACTTCTCACCTCGAAGACGGTGCCCTGGACCCAGTCAGTTGGAGAGCCCGCCATGGCGATGCGTGGAAGGGCAAAGGCAGTGGCAAAAATTGCGAGTCGACATGCCAAGGTATTGATTTTCACAGGTGTTGCCTCCATCGAACATGTACTTTAGTGAGGGGAAACGCAGATTATGCTCTTGTGGAAGGTTGCAACCCACATGCCATGTCGAATAGAGACAATCAGCCCGTAAATCGTGCACTTACGCGAAGGATGCCAGATGGAGGGGTGTCCGAGATTACAGCTATGGATGAACTTTCTGTCATGGGCCACTGCATCAGGCCCAACGGCTTGCCAAAGTATCAGTTACCCCTAGACCTCCGCAAGATCCAGGCAATTTCCCTGACCCACGAGTGAGACGTAGCAGTGTGGTTCATAGGCAGGCCTTGTCCCGAGGAAAGGTGGCCTCCTAACACGGAAGCTCTTCGCCGTTCTTCTGGCAGGTAATCCCCTGTTCGGCTATAGCCCGATTCAGCGCCGAGTTAAGCTCGGCAAAAAATTCCACGTGCGATTGCGAGGAAGACGCCGAAGCCAGGGACTCCTGCCGCTCGACGAGAAGCCACTGTGCCTCGCGCAGAGTTTTACCGGCCTGTTCAGGACTGAGCACGCCCGCATCCACCCAGGAAGCAAGCCGGCGCTTGACCTCAAGCAACCACTCATAGCCCAGGGGGATCGGTTTACTTACCACAACTTCCCAGGTCTCGCGAAAATCGGCTTCAGCCCGCTCTGCCCGCTCCTCTGCCGGAATTCCACAGGGGGCATGGCCGGACACATAGTCCTCCAACATGCCGCCACCCTTCTGCCGGTAGCCGTCAGGGAGGACCACCCCCCGGCGGAGACACAACTCAACAGTCTCGTGACGCCGGGCAACCTGGCGCTCGGCGAGCGAGCGTCGGAACTCGGCCCGCACTGCGTCCTCCGGGTCGGGTTGCGCAGTGCTCGCGCAGGCGGAAAGAATGACGACGAGCGCGCTGAAGTAAACTACTGATTTACGGGGCTGCCACATTTTCCTCCCTCCCTATTCTTCGTTCGACAACCAGGTGAGCCTGAATGTTTATCACCTAACTAGCAAAACTTGCGCCAACGCCAGCCCCCTCGACTGGAATTGGAAGAATTTGGCGGACCCGGCCCCTGGGAACCGCACCGCATCTGGAACAAAATGTGCATAACACCTCTCCGCCCCTCTGCCGAAAACGGAAACGGAAAAGGAGGATACCGCTAATGAGCCTCGATATCTCGCTCCGAGTAAACGGGCTGGACCGTACCAGCGATGGATCGAGCAACGCACTGGTCAGATTGGTGAAGACCCTGGAAGGATTGTATGGGGTCCTCGGTGTCCACTATGATTCGGAAAGTCACCGCCTCACCGTGCGTTATGATCCGAATTGGGTCACGATCCTCCGCATCCTGGGCCGAATCGAATCCGCCGGGCGACAACGGGGTCTCATCTACCGAGCCACCGACATTCGGAAAGGCCATGAAGGTTCCACCCCTCCCAGCAATCAGCAAAGCTCGTTAGAACAGCTTCCCGTAGCCGAGGCCGCACATCTCAGCGCCTTCTGAATGGTGCTGAGCACCTTGCGTGTTGAACCCGGCCATGAGGCCATGACATGATCATCGATTGGTCCCATATTACCTGGAGTAAATGATCCGGTAGATCACACCCGCTCGATCGTCGGAGACCAGCAGCGCACCATCGGGCATAACCAGCACATCTGCGGGACGGCCCCACGCCTCGTTGCCTTGGAGCCAGCCCTCGGCAAACACTTCATACGCGACCGCCCGGTTCGCTTCGAGCCGCACGAGCGTGACGCGGTACCCAATGGGCGTGCTGCGGTTCCATGAGCCGTGCTCGGCAATAAAGATCTGATTCCGGTACCTTTCCGGAAACATGGTTCCCGTATAAAAGCGCATCCCGATTGCTGCCACGTGTGGGCCCAGTTTTACCGCAGGTGAAACGAATTTTCCACAGGAGTGTTTCTTTCCAAACTCAGGATCGGAAATTTCCCCCGCGTGGCAATAGGGAAAGCCGAAGTGGAGTCCCTTCCGTGGCGCATGGTTGAGCTCATCCGGCGGCACATCATCACCTAGCCAGTCGCGCCCGTTATCGGTAAACCAGAGTGTCTTGGTTTCGGGATGCCAATCGAACCCCACGCTGTTCCGGACACCTCGGGCAAAGATTTCCAGGCCGGTACCGTCGGGATTCATCCGCATGATCGTGGCGTAGCGTTCGTCCCCCCGTTCGCAGACATTACAGGGAGCTCCCACCGGGACATACAGCTGTCCATCAGGCCCAAAACGGATGAACTTCCATCCGTGATGCCGATCGCTGGGAAAGGTATCGTTGACCACCATAGGCGTCGGTGGATTGGTGAGGTGGGTTTCGATATCATCGTACCGCAGAATACGGCTCACCTCGGCGACATACAGTGCTCCCTCGCGGAAGGCAACGCCATTGGGCATCCGTAAACCGTGCGCGACGGTGATGACCTCGTCAGCTTTGTTGTCCCGGTTTCGATCAACGATGGCGTAGACCTCCCCCACGCGCGTCCCGACAAAGAGCGTGCCGTTCGGGCTCAGTGCCATCGAACGCGCGCCCGCCACGTCGCTCGCATAGATGCTGATCTCAAATCCATCAGGAAGACGAATTGTGTTGAGCGGTACGTCCTGACTGCCGCTGGCCGGCGAGCGTGTATGCATACACGCCCCAGAAGAAAGCAGCACAAATATCAACAGCGTCTTCCTCATATTCTGCCTTGCGATGCCTCCGACCGCTTTAAGGTCTACTGCGGGCAATTAAACCCAGCTCTCTAGTGGGTGTCAATCCTAAACGGTATCCAGCTGCGTGGCTTCGTGTAGCCCGAAATTGGGCGAGACGGTGGGACCGATGGATGGGGCCCGGGGGGACGGGGAACAAGTCAATCTCAGTCGATTGGGAACGGCAGGGCGTCGTGACGGGGAAACGCTGGACGCTAGCACAGAACCAACATCCGGAGGGGGAACCGACAATGCGTGCGGCCACACATTACACGACCGAATGCGGGAAAGATGCACTCCGGGGCAGGGCGAAACTGAATCTGCTTCCGCGGCCGAGCTCGCTGGTCGCCCATATCCGTCCCTCATGCGCCTCGACGATGATTTTTGAGATATAAAGGCCCAAGCCTGACCCCGCGGTCCTCGGAATTCCTGGCAAATCACTCCGGTAGAATCGCTCGAAGATTCGGTCAAGGTCCCCGGAGGGGATTCCCAACCCTTGGTCAGCGACATGGACAATGGCCTCCGTCGGAGTCTCCTCCACCTTGATCTCGATCAGTTTCCCCTGTCCCGAGAATTTTACGGCATTGTCCAGCAAATTGGTCAGCAGGCTCTCGAGCATCTCGATATCGCCCTGGACCAAGACTCGTCCCGGCGGCTGCTCGAAGTCGATTCGAATATTCCGATTTATGGCAAGCGGCTTCAACCGATCGACCGTCCTTCTGACGAGGAGCGACAGGTCAAGCTCACGCCGTTCCCCTACGATCTGGCCGGTTTCGATCCGGGTCAGGTTCAAAAAGTTGCTGACAAGCCGAATGAGCCGATCCACGTGCTGGTGGGCCATCGTCAGGAACTCATGCCGGGCGGCCGGCTCCACCTCTTCCTCGTGAAAGAGCAGTCTGAGGGAACCCTCGATGACGGTCAGCGGCGTTCGGATCTGGTGGGACAGGGTTGTGAGGAAGTCGCTCTTCTGGCGGTCTAGGATCTCCAGGGCCTCATTCTGTTCACGCAGCGCCTGTGCCTGCGTTTCCAGTTCCGCCACTCTGGCGCAGAGCACCCTGTTCGAGTCACTGAGCTGCGTGGATCTCTCCTCTAGCTGGCGCACGTACTGTTGGAGGGAGGCATGGGCATCCTCCAGCTCATCAAGTCGGCGGCCGACGCGGTCCGCGATTAACCGGTAGGATTCTGCCATCCGGTCGAAGGCTTGAACCAGCTGTTTGAGCGTCTCGTTCATCCCCCCTCCATTTTCCAGAAGGGAACCTTCTTTTCGCCGCCTCGGTCCCAAGCGCCGGGTTTCAGGAACACACGTTCGCGGCACGCCCGTCTCATGGAACCGCAAGCCTCTTCCAATCAAAAAGTTGCAAACCCCAAACTACGTAAGCAAACCAACACCCGCTGATACGCCCTTCGCTGAGCAGATGTCACAATCTCGTAAGAGGCAGTAGAGAAGTTGTAGTCATATGCGAACTTTCTGCAATAAAACGTCGTTTTTTCATAAAGAAACTCGACACCTTCCTCTGTCTATACTTCGCATAGGTCTGATGTCCTCTAAGCCTTTGTAACTCGGGGGGTTAGGGGGATTCCGCCTGTCACTTTTCTTGTCGGCAAGTCCTTCGTACACACACAGTGATCTCATACCCAAGCGCTGTTAACAGGGATTTTCTCAAGACCCTGGGGTCTACGAGCTTCCACCCTCTATGGAACGGATAGGATTTTTCTGATCTTACTGAATGGAGGTGAGTATGTTCCACAAACGGCTTTTTAAAGATAGATTCCCGAATAACCACCTGTCAATATGCAATATTTGCATATACGTCTCGAGTTCCCCTCCCCCCTACGGGTTCATCGTTTCCCTATCCCTTGTCCATTCATGGGACAGGGGGTTCGTATCCAACCTCTTCGTACTGGCGGCCGATTGACGGTTGACGCCTCACATACTCTGCCAGTAGAGGTTGGCACGTGTGGCAAATATACGTCTGAAGCAGGGTTTTCAATCTACCAAGAACCACCCATTGTTCGGCTACGTCACCGCACGACCACTCTCGGGTGTTACCTTTTATCCTGTACCACATACTGCTTACTCCGACCTTTCCGTCTCCGTGGGTAGAGCCGCACCATTGCTCTCCGCATGACGGAGGACACGTGCGGTATCTTCCGAGAGCCCCAACAGTTAGGACAGGGGGAGAGAGTGTAGCGAGGATTGGTCCCTCCGAGGCAGGTCGGGCATTCCATAAAGTACGGGGTCCCCATCAGTGTTTTTCTCCAATCGCGCCTCCCGATTATAACCACCCCTCGAAAATGCCAAGGAAGAACCCGACTATGATTACCGTGATCGCAACAGATGTCAGCTCCGCGCCCGTCATTACGAGTTCCTCCATTCCCCTGCTATTTTGCAAATAAAAACACCCTCTCGAGGCCACACGTTACCCGAGAAGGCGTCTGAGTGATTGGCGCGCCATCAATTGTGCCTGAGGTGGGCCGGGGACAAGTACTCACCCCGGTTTCATTCTTCCACGCTCTCCGAGAAGGTTCAAAGATACCAATCCCCGCAACTTTTAAGAATGCATGCGATATGCCAGCGCCAGTCTGAGCGTCAGGTCCAATCAGCCAAGTCTTTTCATTCTGAGGAGTTGTCGTAATTTAATCCGATAGGGGGTGGGTCTGATAGGTCGCCAAGCGGTCCTGAAAGGGGCGCAAGGTTTGCACGATCACGTAAAGACTCTGAAGATTTTTCTTGATTTCGAACACCTTCTGAAAATGAAAGCCCGGACTCGCCGGGCTTTTCATTCTCTGGTGGCCCCAGCGGGATTCGAACCCGCGTTTCCGCCTTGAGAGGGCGGCGTCCTAGGCCGGGCTAGACGATGGGGCCGACGAGCCGAGGGGTGGCTGCGGGGCGAGGATTCGAACCTCGACAACCTGATCCAGAGTCAG
>JBFHXD010000080.1:0-10995 GCA_041599135.1 Methylomirabilales bacterium (SeqCode)
AGCGCACCTGCCTTGGGCGCAGGGGGTCGGAGGTTCAAATCCTCTCGCCCCGACCAGTCATTCGAGGATGGTGCGGGATCACCCCGACCAAATTTTCAGGGGACGATGTTGCGGGATCGCCCCGACCAACGATGCGCAGGCCGCATCCGAGACAGAGAGGCGCGACCCCGATGCGGTATCTAAGTTTTCGCGCCTGTAGCTCAGCCAGGATAGAGCAACGGCCTCCGGAGCCGTGTGTCAGAGGTTCGAATCCTCTCAGGCGCGCCACATTGCGCAAGGACGTTCACGGTTCAAAGTTCACGGCAAAAGTAAAGACTGGGTTTTTGACTTCTTCACCGTGAACCGTGAACAGAGAACTGTGAACTCAATAGTAGCGATGGTGAGCGTAGCTCAACGGTCAGAGCACTGGACTGTGGCTCCAGGGGTTGAGGGTTCAAATCCCTTCGCTCACCCCAAATAGGAGCCTGGCAGCAGTCAGCGATCAGCGGTCAGCTTTTTGATGACAACGGAGACGCAAGGGAAGACTGGTCATTTTGGCTGACTGCTGGCTGCGGACTGCTAATGGCTGATTTTTATGCGCCCATAGCTCAGCTGGATAGAGCGCCGGACTTCGAATCCGTAGGTCGCAGGTTCGAATCCTGCTGGGCGCGCCACATGGGAATAAAGGCGTTCACGGTTCACAGTTCACGGTAAGAGCTTCGGCATTCGGTTTTTTCTGTGAACCGTGAACTTTCCGGAGCGCCTGTAGCTCAGTGGATAGAGCAACTGCCTTCTAAGCAGTAGGTCAGAGGTTCGAATCCTCTCAGGCGCGCCAAAGCCGCCACAAGCGACTGGTTCATAGTTCAGGGGTCTAGGTTCCATAAACCATGAACCACCAGGGGCCGCTAGCTCAGTTGGCAGAGCAGCTGACTCTTAATCAGCGGGTCCGGGGTTCGAGTCCCCGGCGGCCCTCCAGGCCTTTCGACTCGTGACATCCCACCAAGACCCGTTATCTTCCCTCGATTGTCACCAGATCCTAACCATCAACCGCCTTAACGAGCAGGGTGTCCCTATTGACGCGTGTTGCGCTGTGAGTGTCCGGGGTCAGCGATGCCGCTCAAGGAGCCACGGTGAGGGACAACGCCAGCATGATGAGAATGCATCCCTCGGGGCTGCGCGCTGCGGAAGTGTTCTCTCGGGAGGAGGTTGGTCGTGATGAATCGTTCGAGGTGTGTAGCCTGGCTCTGTCTGTTCCTGTTTCTGGTTTCACCCGCCTTCGCCGACCAAACCCAGATCCGCGATTACGAGACGGCCAGGCAGCTTCTCTGGGGCCGACTGTACGCAAGCGGCAGCTTTACTTTCTACTGCGGAGAGCAGTTCGAGGATAAAGCTGGGCTGCAGGTGGAGCACATCTACCCTGCCTCCTGGATGGCGGCTTTCCTGGGCTGTGGAAGCCCGGAGCAGTGTCGAGCGACCAATGAGAGGTTTAACCGCATGGAGGCCGATCTGCACAATCTCTTCCCGGTCCGAGCCGAACTCAAGCAGGCGAGGTCCAATTTTCGGTTTGGGATTGTCGAGGGTGAGTTACGCGAATTTGGGGAGTGTAATTTCGAACGCGACAAGGATAGCCATGTTGTCGAGCCACGCCCGATCACCCGTGGCAACATCGCGAGGACCATCTTCTATATGCACAAGGAGTATGGTCTTCCGATTGATTCTCGCGATGTGGACCTCCTGAAGCAATGGAACCGCGAGGATCCTCCAAACTGCAATGAGATGCGCCGGAACAACGTCATCGAAGAGATCCAGGGCACTCGGAACCGATTCATAGATCATCCCAAGTGGGTGGATGATTTAGAGTTTTAGTGGCCCTCACGGCCCTCCACCATCCCCCCCGCCGTCTGCCCGTGCGATTTGGATGAGGGCCCTCAGCACGTGCTCAGCCGCGGGACTCAGGTCGAGGAATTCCACCCTGGTCTGATAACATAACCCTCCTCCTTCGCTGCGACTTACCCGACTCTGTATCAATCGACAGCGGATGGTTGACAGGTCCCCGTTAGCCCCCAGTTGTACAAAGCAGGGGGTTTGCGGCTGAAACATGTCGCGGTGCTCTACGAGGGCTCCTTTCAACGTGAGATCTATCACCTCCGCCATCTGGAGAGCCGTGATGCCCGCCCTGATGCCAGAAATGCGAAACCGCGGAGGGCTCTGCATCTCTAGATTCTTAAGCATATCTCCTTTGTGAGTGGTTTTCTTCATGATCTCGATGTCTGAAGTCTTCTCGTACCCTTTGGTCCACGAATGGGTCCACCACACCCACTGCTTTGGGTAGGGCAAGGACTACTTGCAGAAAAGGTGCCATCTGGCCGTGGGTTTCCCTACCGGCTCTGTCCAAGACCGTCAGGGAAAACGAGGTCCTTACGTCAGGATGTCTCTTATGGTGCCCACAGCCGGCGGTATGTCGTTTTCCAGCAAGGTCTGGTCGGAAAGGGCCTGCCCTTCGTAGGAGGAAAAGGGCCTTTCGATCCCTGCACCCATGCTCCCGGGGGATCCACCTGATCGGTGGCCTCGAGGAAGTTTTGGCCCCAAATTTGCTAGGTAGAGCCTCGGACTCGTTATGGACCCAAGTGGCGTTTAGCCGCAATCAATCACAAAGTCGTGAGAGGCCTGGGAGAACCCGGCCGGCGGAGGAGGTCACATGACCCCGGAAATTGAAAACGCTATTCCTGCCCAATGGAGACTTCTCGTCCAGATCGTGACGTTCCCAATCGCCTGGATCCCGAGCGTCCAGGCGACGATCTTAGATTTCGTCTGGAATCACTCTTCCTCCATGGAGGCGACCCTGAAATTCATGCTTTTCCTGCTCCCGGCCTTGCACGTCATCGCCGGTATGTGGTGTACGATGACCGCCGTCTACACCGTACCATTTCGGGGAGGGCGGAAGCAATTTTTCGCCTTGGTGCTCAGCACCTGGTGGGATAGTGGTCGCGCGATCGGCCTGTATTGGGCCGGCATGCTCCGGGCCATGTTCCTGACAGCAGGGTACGTGTGGGGGTTCATCCGCATTTTTGCCGCTGGCCTGTATCTGGCCACTGTTGAACTTATCACGCTTCCCCTCTCCCTCCTCAAGCAGGTCAAGAAGAAGACGTTACGGCCAGGCATCCCCTGGATCGCGGTTACCCTCACCATCTTTTGGTGTATCCTCGAGGGAGGGGCCTTTAGCTTCACCCTGTACCCCGTCTTCGCAGATATCGTCGCCGTCTACGTGGGGGAGGGATCCCTCCCTTACCTGCAACCGATTCTCTTTGTCTTCCTCGTTCTGCTCATTGCTGGTAGTTTTGCCGCTTTGGACGCCATGGTCGAGGCTATCCAAAAGCGTAACGTGCCGGACATAGTCAAAACAGTGGCGGTGGAGGCGTTTGTCATGTTCTTTGAAGTTCTCTTCCTCTACCGTGAGCTGGTCGATGCCATAACCCCGGTGCTGGCCCACCAAAGTGGTGGGCAGGTCGTGATCGGTCTCACGGGGGTGCTGCTCATCTCGTCGATGGCCTGGATTGGCATTCGCGGCATGACCTGGTTCCTCTTTGCCCGATACGGCACCCCGACCCTCAGAGCCATCATATCCGCCCAGGGTATCACGGAGCCCCATGCGGACGATCATCCCGTCCCGCAGGCCGTGCTTGTGTGGACCAAGGAAATGATCGGCCATGTCAAGGCGGACATTGGCTGGTTCCAAAGCGCCGGGATGCAGTTGCTGGAGGCCTACGTCCTCCCGCCGCTCCAGGTCATCGCGGCTACCATCAACTTTTTCATGGTCCTCTTCGCCGGGCGGCACCTCTTCCCGATGCCGCTCAAGACGCTGCACACCTTCATGGAAACGGGCGAGTTGCTCAAGACGGTGCGGGCTGAAGGCCGCTCGAGCGGCCGGTCATAGGAGGTACCCATGGCACGCCGACTTTACATTCTACTCGTCGTTGCGCTGCTGCTGACAGGTTGCACATCCAGCAAAGAAGCACCGCCCCGTCTGTCGCTCTTCGTGGGGGTCGATGTGAGCGGATCCTTTGCCCGTACTCCACAGTTTCAGGACTCCCTCCGCTTTCTGTCGTACTACATCTATGGCCACCTCCATGGTATGGGGGATCTGGAAAAGGTGAGGGCCCTCTACGTAGGCTCTCTCGGGGGGGATATACCGAACGAACCCAAGACCTTGTATCCCATCCAGAAGTTCGAGCGCAAGAACGTCCCGGAGATCGAGGCCGAACTGAAGGAACTCTTCGGCAAAAAGGGAAATTTTCTGACCGACTTCAACGCCTTTTTCAAGAATGTCTCAGTAGTCGTGCAAGAGCAAAACTTGCTCATCACCCCCATAGCCATCGTCATCGTCACCGATGGGGTTCCCGAGGTGGCGGGGAAGAAGTCTGGAAAGGTTCAGAAGGCGAGCTATGAGAAGATCAATGTTTCGCCCCTCGAATTCCTCGCGCGAAACGTAACGATCCGGGTCCTCTACCCATCTCCCATCGTGGCCAACGCATGGAAACTTGAGATCCCCCGCCAGCGGGTGCGGATCTGGGCGGTGGATGCAGACGTCATGAAGGGATGGCGCGATCAACTGGAAAAAAAGCCGACCCTTGAGGAAGAAAAACGGCTCTGGAATTGGATCCAGGACATCGTGGATCTGCGGGTCCGCCGCCAGAAGATCCTCTAGCCCCTGGCCCGCCGCGCACGGCCGTAGGCCGGACGGGTAAATCCTCGTCATGACTTCTCGTCGGAGGTCCTTCCCAAACAGGTAAGCTTATTCTACGGTTTCCTGGCAGGAGACACACAGGGTGGCAGTGGGGATGGCCTGTAACCGTTTCCAGGGGATGTGCTTTCCGCACAGACGACAGATGCCGTAGGTCCCACGCTGAAAGTTCTTCCAGGCCAGATCCAGGGCCTTGGCTCGGGAGATCAACAGTTCATATGCTCTTGTCTCTTGTTCGGTCAAAAGCTCCTGTTGCGCCTGCTCTGGAAGGTCTTCTGGATCACCGCTTGACCCCTCCCTGGAGGCCCAGAAGCCGTTCGTCCTGCGGTCGGCCATCCTGCTTAATTGCGTTTGAACAGCCTCTCTTTCCTTCGTGATTCGCCGAGCCAGCGTCTTGTGCCTTTCCATCTCCACCCTCCTCCATGCGAACCAGTGTCTGGTATCTCAAACACAACTCCGGTTGAGGGCGTTATTCCGGCAATGTCCGTGCCAGACGTTTTCCTGCACGCGGAGGACGGAGCAACATGTTGATTTATTAAAGAGACCCTAAAGATTGTTGGCACCCAGCCCCTCGCAAGATCATCAAGGTCAGATCTCGTCTCTCAGGCAGGCGTAGGCAGAATTTTCCAGGTGGAAGCTCCGTGCCTCTTGCCCCCATCTTCCACGGAGCTCTCCATCGATCCAATTACGAGTCATGGCTCCCAAGACGGAAGTCGCCGCTCTCGCAAGCTCGCTGGCACGTTCCTTGCCTGCTCGTGAGGTGCTGGCCGAGGGTCAACCGGCGGCTGGCGAGGGAGAAGTCAGAACCCAATCGGAGGGGGCCCGAATGTCTTTCGGGGGCCGCCGGGCCGCTTAGCGAGAAGGAGAAAAGATGCTTCGACAAGTGAGGCGAATGCTCTTACCCCTGCTGGTCGGCGTGCTGGTCTGGGCACCAGCGACCACCACGAGATCCGAAGAGGTGAAGGCCCCCTTCGAGCCGGAAGGGAAAAACCTTCAGTATGTATCCTTTTTACCTCTCGTTACAGACAAGGGCGACATTGTGCCTGTGCTTGTGGAGTTCTACAAGACTTCTGCCGGAGAAGTGGTGGTGGAATGGAACCCCTTTGAAACTCGTCGCTTGCAGGCAGTGGACCTCAGCCCAGCCGATCCGTGCGGGCCAATATGGATCAACAAGGCGCTCCTTACCAAGGGCCGCCAAACCGGTTGGAAGGGATGGATTCTGCGGTCTGAACCCGTCGAAGGGGATGAGTGGGAATTGGAGCCAAGCATCTCGCCAAAGTGTAATAAGCAAATCGCAAGCATTGAGTAGCGGAGAAGAACAAGAATGGGCGAGCTTGGATTTACCATGTGGATGGAACTCTCGAGTCCTCCAATCCTGCCGGTCGAGCTCAACTTCCTTTGCCTGATCATTTCAATCCTTTGGATCTCTCTGCAATATCTCCTTTTTTGGAAACACGAAGGGCTATGCTGTAGCGATAGCCGCGTCCACGGACAAAGCGTCTACCTCGAAGGCCCCGAGCATGTCGGCTTGATCCAAGCTCACCCCGACTCCGCCTCGAAGGCCGAAAGAGGCTTCTTGGAGGCGTCGTCCGACTTCGAACATGACTCCGGGCTCTGGAATGCCCTGCACAATTCGCGTCCACCGCAGGAAGGGATCACCGACCATGTTGCTCCGAGATCTCCCTATTGATGAGCAACGCCTCCTGATCCGTGCCCAGCTTCCCGGCGGGATTCCCGCCGTCCCGGAACTGATCGCTTTTCTCCACCGCCTCGGCGATCGGCTCGGGATGCAGGTCGTCGCCGACCCGCTAGGTCTCGAAGTGGAGCTGCCGAACGGCATGGGACGCGGCGTCCACGTGTCCCTGAACTGGGCGGAAAGTGGGGCCGATATCTACACCTGGGAGAAATTCGGGTACCTCTCACTCTCGGTTCACACCTGTAAGCCCTTCAACGACTGGGAGGTCATTCGAGAGTTTGTCGACTCCTTTCCGGTGGCGGAGTATCAGCTGGGTTGGGCAGCCTGGGGTGAACCGCATGCGCCCTTTCGAAAGCCATCCAACGCCTGATCCATATTGATGAGTCTGTAACCGCGCGAATACTCGGACAGGAAGGCGAAAAGCGTCTTCCAGGACGGTGGGAGCCAATCCGTACGGTTTTTTCGGTGACCTTTGCCAGGGTTGGATCGAATGGTTAGGGCTCAGGTCGGGAGAGGAACAAGGAAAATGGCGCGCATCCTGGTCGTCGAGGATGACCCCGACAGTGCCGTGGTCATGCAGCGAATGTTGACTAAAGGTGGAGGACACCAGACGGAGGTGACAGAAGACGCGGCGCGGGTCGTGGCACTCTGCCGGGCCGGCGCCGTGGATCTCGTCTTGATGGATGTCTCCCTCCCCAACAGTCGCTCCCTAGGTGAGCCGGTCGATGGCCTGCATCTCACCCGGATGCTCAAGAAGGATGCTCAGACGGCACATCTTCCGGTGCTCCTCGTGTCGGCTCATGCCATGCAGGGAGACCGGGAGCGCTTCCTGAAGGAGAGTGGGGCCGACGGCTACGTCGTGAAGCCGATCGAGGATTACGAGGCATTGCTGGGAACGGTGAATGGGTACCTCGCTCGTCGTCGAGGCAAGGCACCTCAAAGGCACAAAGATCAACATGAGCGCCGTAACATCAATCGGGGTGAATGTCGGCTGGATGAGATCGCTGATCGGATCTGCAACGTCTCGACAATCCCGCATATTGCCATGCAGATCATCGAGATGGTGCACAACCCCCGATCCGCGCCAGCCGCCCTCACGACGGTTCTCGAGAGCGCCCCTTCGCTGGCGGCACGCGTGCTGCGCACGCTAAATTCGGCGGTGTATGGCCTACGGGCCCCAGTCGAAACACTCCTCGGGGCAGTCAGCTTTGTCGATCTCACCGAAGTGGGAAACGTGGCGCTGACCGCATTGATCGCCGACATATTTAAGAAGGACGTGGTGGTCGGCTCTTACAACCGCCAGGGTGTGTGGCAGCATATGATATGCGTTGGCTTGGGTGCCCGCCTCGTTGCTGCCCGTGCCGGAGTGGAAAATTTTGAGGAGGCGTATCTGGGAGGTTTGCTGCACGACATGGGGATTCTCCTCATCGAGGAGCACCTGCGTGAAACGTTCGCCGAGATCCTCACGAGCCTATCGAGGACAAAACCGCTGTGGCAAGCTGAACAGGAATACCTAGGGTTCGATCATACGCAGCTGGGAACGCGGGTCGCCGAAATCTGGTCCTTGCCGGCCAGCACCCGAGCTGCGATACGCTATCACCACGGATCCGAAGGCTGTGAGGATGGACATAAGATAATCGTTCAAGCTGTCGAGATAGCGAACGTTCTTTGTTCGTCGAAGGGGAGGAGTGCTATCGGGACCGCATGTATGGAGAAACCCAGTGAATCGGCCTTGAGGGCCTTGTCGATCAGCCGGGACGGCCTCAAGGTCCTGTGGGACGATCTTGACCACGAATTGGCCAAGGTGCAAGCCCTGATCGACATCTGAGGATTGCCCTGTGATGGACATTACACACCTCCTGAACGATATCTACGGTTCGGAAGATGCGCGGACCGGATTTACGAACTGTCTCCGCGTCCTCGGGATCAGGTTGGCGCCGTTGGGAGTGACACACCTTTGGCTGACCCGAATTGACGGGACCCTCCTGGGTTCTTGCTGCTGTAGAGAGGGCGAAGAGCACACTGCACTCGAGAGCCTGCCGGGCCTGGGCAGTTGGATCCGTGAGGACGCACTGGCCCAGGTGATGGAGGAGTCCGCAGGCACGCATCTCGCCCGGATCACCCTGGAAAACGGAAAAAAAGACCCAGGGATGCTCATTGCCAGATTCCGGGATGACGTGTGGCCTGAAACCACGCGGCAGAACATGTTGGCTGTTCTTCCTTGGCTCCAGGCGGTCGGAACACTGGCACTAGAGCTCAGTCACCAGGCGGAGCGCCTCCGGGAGGCGGAGACGCGTCTCCAGCAAATCAGGCGGCAGGACGAGGTCTACCACATGCAGCATCGGAGAATGGTCGCTTCAATCCTCGAAGAGCACGGTGCTCGGCTGAGCGAGCAACGCACTTACCTCGAGCGTCTCCAGAAGGCGGTTGAGGATCGAACCCAGGAGTTGCGCGACCATGCCAATGCATTGGAAGCAACCAACAAAGCGTTGGAGAGGGCCAAAGAACAGGCCGAGGCGGCGAACCTTGCCAAGTCGGAGTTTCTGACCAGCATGACCCATGAGCTCCGAACGCCATTGAATGGGCTGATGGGCTTTCTCCAGCTGGTCCTGAAGGGATTGTGTGACGGCCCGGATGAAGAACGCCAGTGTGCCGAGAGGGCCATGGACTCGGCCAAACACCTCCTCACCCTGATCAATGAGATCCTCGACCTGGCCCGGATCGAGGCAGGCAAGTTCCAGTTGGAGCTTACGGCAGTCCCCCTCGCACCACTGCTCGAAGAGGTCTACCACTTTACCCATGTGCAGGCGACCCAGAAAGAAATCCGGCTGCAGATCGAATCGGTGCAGGGGATTACGGTATGGGCAGATGTAGATCGCCTCAGGCAGGTCTGGCTGAACCTCATCGACAATGCCCTGAAGTTTACCCCCGCCGGCGGGCAGGTGACCATCCGCGCCACCCTCCAGCCGGCAAAGGGGCAAGTCCTCTGCGAGGTGGTCGATACCGGGATCGGCATTCCACAGGCCAAGCAGCAATTCATCTTTGAGAAGTTCACCCAAGCGGATGGAAGCACCACCCGCAAGTATGGCGGCACCGGGCTCGGCCTCGCCATCACCAAGCACCTGGTTGGGCTGATGGGGGGGGACATCGGGGTCGAGAGCGTGGAAGGGGAGGGAGCGCGGTTCCGCTTTAGCCTGCCTCTCCCGGGTCGTGGGGAGAGGTAGGTGGGCACACGCGCGGGGCGTTCGCCCCGTCACCCATGGCCCGAGCAACTTCAAGCAAGCGAGGAGCGACGCGCATGGCGCGAATCTTAGTCGTCGAAGATGATCCCGATAGCGCGGTCGTGATGCAGCGATTGCTGACCAAGGGCGGGGGCCACCAGGCCGAGGTGACAGAAGACGCAGCGCGGGTCGTGGCTCTCTGCCAGGACGGGTCGGTGGATCTCGTCCTGATGGACGTGTCCCTCACCAATAGTCGCTACCAGGGCGAGCCGGTCGATGGCCTGCATCTCACTCGGATGCTCAAGGGAGATAACGACACGGTGCATCTCCCGATAGTCCTCGTGACGGCCCATGCCATGCAGGGAGACCGGGAGCGCTTCCTAGAGGAGAGCGGGGCTGACGGGTATGTAGTCAAACCCATTGAGGACTTCGAAAGTTTCCTCAAAACCGTCAATGAACTTCTCGCTCCCCGACAGAGCAAGGCGCCGAAGTCAGAAAGTCGAGAGATGGCTTCCTCCGAAGCGAGAGAGCCCTCAGAACGAAGGGCGCTTTCTCACGCGCTGAGGAAGCATCTCTTTTCTCTCAAAGGTTCCCTTGAGTTGGTCCTCGACAAGTCCGAGGAGCTTCCCCCTTCCATCGGAGAGCTCATCGCCATCGCGATGCGGAATACGACGCGACTGATGCGCCTGAGTGAGGAGATCCTGGCAACTGGCACGGCAACGGGGCAGCTTTGCGACGCAAAGTGGGAGACACTGGGATCCGCCGGCTATGTGACCAATCCGTTAGAGCCACAGGAACTTCTCCCGCATCTCGAGCTCATGGGTGAAGGGGGAAAGAAGATCCTCGTGGCGGATGATGACCCGGACGTGGTGCGGGTGCTCAGAGGATTCCTTGAGGCCCGAGGGCATGAGATCATCGAGGCCTTCGACGGGAGAGAAGCCCTGGAGCAGGCCCAGCTGGACAAGCCGGACCTCTTTCTTCTCGATCTCGACATGCCCCGCATGGATGGGTATGAGGTTCTCTTCCACTTGAGGCGTGATGAGAAGTTGAAGCACATCCCGGTCGTCATCTTCAGCGGGTGTGACTGGGGGAGGGAGATCACGGCCAAAGGGCTCGGGGCGAAGGGATATTTTAGAAAGCGTTCCAAATCAAAACCGTCCAAAGGGACAAGCGATGCCCATGAAGTTGCTGGTTGTGGATGACGTATCCAGGTTATCACCCTGGGTCGATGACGCTGACGGGGAGGACGCAGCATGACGACCACGACGCCGAAAGTTATCCTCGTGGTCGAGGACCATCCACAGAATCTTGAGCTCGTGACCGACCTGCTCGAGAGCGCTGGCTATCGAGTACTCACG
>JBFHXD010000081.1:0-10989 GCA_041599135.1 Methylomirabilales bacterium (SeqCode)
CCGGGTGCTCCTGCTTGAACGGGACCGGATCGGGTGTGAGGCTTCGGGAGAGGCCGCAGGGATGTTGGCCCCGCAGGCCGAAGACATTCCCGCCGGGCCGTTCTTGGACCAGTGCCTCAAGAGCCGGGAAATGTTTGGCGCCATCCAGGAGCTGCTCAAGGCGGAGACCGGGATCGATATCGAGTACGTTCGCTCCGGCATCCTCTACCTGTTCTTGACAGATGATGATGAGTTCCAGGGCAAACGGATGCTTGATGAGCAACGCGCCCGCGGCCTCCGGGTAGAGCGGTGGGACCGCCGGCAGGTGCTGGAGGCCGAGCCCCAGCTCACTCCCACCGTCCGGGGAGCCCTCTACTTTCCCGACGATCACCAGGTTCAGAACGCCCGTATGGTTCGGGCCCTGTCGCTCCTCGCAGCCCGACGAGGGGTCCAGATCATGGAGGGAACACCCGTCACCGGTTTGGTGCGGGACAAGGAGAGGGTACTCGGGGTGCGCTCCCTCAGCGAGACGTACTATGCAGACAAGGTAGTCATAGCCGCCGGGGCCTGGTCAGGAACGATCGGCGATCTTCCAGATCAGCAGATCCCTATCCAACCCGCCCGAGGACAACTCCTCTGTCTGGAAACGCGAGGGGACTTTTTTCGTCACATCCTCTACACGCGAGACGCCTACCTGGTTCCACGCCCGCACGGTGAGCTGGTCGTCGGAAGCACCGTGGAGTTTGCCGGATTTGAGAAACATGTGACCGTCGGCGGCATGGAGGCATTGCTGGCAGCCGCCAGGCGGCTTGTCCCCGCGCTGGGAAGCCGGCCAATCCTGAGAGCCTGGGCAGGCTTTCGTCCCTGGACGCCGGACGAGCTGCCGTATCTCGGCGATGTGCCGGGTTCGCCGAGCCTCTATGTCGCCTCCGGCCATTATCGCAACGGAATCCTGTTAGCCCCGGTAACCGGCCAGCTCATGGCCGAGCTGCTTCTCGAGCAGCAACCCTCCCTTCCGCTGGACCCTTTTCGACTGAATCGATGAACGTTCGACGCCTCCACCGCTGGGATGTCCGACCCGCCGAAGCGACCCGAATTCAGCAGTCGCTCAGACGGCGCCTGGATGTCAAAGACTACCGGGGAGCCATCGACACCGTGGCCGGTGTTGATGTCGCGTACGACAAAGGCTCTTCCGCGATCTACGCTGCGGCGATCGCCATGAATCTGAACGATCACCAGATCGTCGAAACAGCCACGGCGGTCAGCCAGATCACCTTTCCCTATATTCCAGGCCTACTCTCGTTCCGCGAGGTTCCGGCGGTCCTGAAAGCCGTGAGGCAACTTCGCCACCGACCCGATTGTCTGTTCTGTGATGGGCAGGGGATCGCGCATCCGCGCCGATTCGGACTCGCGTGCCACTTGGGGCTTCTGTTGGACCTGCCATCCGTTGGCTGCGCGAAAAGCCTATTGGTCGGGGAGTATCGCGAGCCAGCGCAGCGCCGGGGGAGTTCCCGAATGCTGTACGACAAGGGGGAACAAATCGGTGTCATCCTGCGAACCAGGAACGGCGTCGAACCGATCTATGTCTCCCCGGGGTATCGGATGAGCCTGACGCGAGCCCGAGAGATCGTTCTTCGGGCCACGGGAGGCTACCGTGTTCCCGAGCCGACGCGGCAGGCTCATCTCCTGGTGAACGCGCTGCGGCGAGAGGCACATCGCCCTGTGCTCATGCGTCACCGCAGGCTTCGATCAGAAACGAGGGTCACAACCTGAGAAGACACTAACGAAGGAGGAGAGCGATGACACGCATCTGGATCGCGGTTCTGACAACCATCTTCCTGGGGGGAGGAGTCGCCACGGCCCAGGAGGCACCCATCCCCGCCCCGCCTGACGCTGCGACGATGCAGCAATCTGAGCCTGGGCGTTATATCTTTTACCCAACCCAGCAAGGCCAAAGGGGGTTAGAGTATCTGTTGGACACCGCGACCGGAGACATGTGGGTGATCTCCCGGGATCCGGATACGAATTATGTCTATCTCGGTTTCGTCCCCAAAGGACCGAGCTTTTCGTTTCAGGATATCATCCAGCAGAAACAGCGGAAGGAGTTTTCTCCGCAGCAGTGATTGTGATACAGGGCGATGGCTGAAGGACAGCAGAAAAATTTGCGGATCTTCAATAAGCCCTTTGCCGAGGCCTTCCCCGAACTGGCCGATGCCGTGGTCGAATGGGAAGCGTGGACCCGAGATCTCGTCAATGCCGGCTCATCACTCGGGCAGTTCACGATGGGTGTCAGCGCCGGTTACTTCCAAGGCTGGATCCGATGTCATCATCCGGAGTGTCAAGAAGGAGGCTTTGAGATCCAGCGCATTCTCGACGAGATGGTTCTGGAGCGGCAAGAGGTCCGCGAGGGAATTCTGGTGTGCGCGGGCTGGATCGGGGATCGGAATCAGGTCCCGTGCGTCAACAGCATCACGTACAGGCTCGGATTGAAGTACCGAGCGGGAAAGCCTCCACAGAAGTCAGACGACTGAAAGGACTCGACACCGCCGCCCCTGTTTCAGTATATTTGACAGCCGCGTGGGGGGTTAGCTCAGTTGGGAGAGCGCTGCCTTCGCAAGGCAGAGGTCGGGGGTTCGAATCCCCTACCCTCCACCAGAAAATATAAAAGCCCGGGCAACCGGGCTTTTGATATTTCCAGAGCATTGGAGCATTAGATCAATGGGCCAATGCGGTCTACTGCTCCATTGCTCTATTGCTTGCGCTTGTCCATCTCCTTAATCAGTGCGCTGAGCATCTTGGCCAATGTTTCCAACTCGGCCTTTAGGCTTCCGCAGTCCCCTTCGGTTATCAACTTCTCCCGTAACGCTCGACTCGGGCATGTGGGTCTACAAACGTTCCGAGCGAACGGGCGGCGCAGGGCTCCGCGCTCCCTGTCGCGACAATCCGGCCTCCTCCTTCTTCACCGAGAGCTTGACCTGGGATGGCGAGAGATTCGCCAGTGTGATGTTCGAAGGAAGTGTGAGATGGCTCGCGTTGATGTTGATGTTCCGCCGGCCGATGCCGGTCAGCGTGCCGTCCAATCGAATGGCCAGGTTCTTGGCGTCAAACAGGTACAGGTTTCGCCGGGCGCCGGATAAGGTCACCTCGATCTCCGGCGGGATGGTTTCCAGCAGCACATAGCCGGGCGGTATGTTTTCCACGATGACCGGGACCCGATACTTCGATTCCTCGATCACGGAACCCGGCACCAGCACCAGCCACAAGACCAGCGCCGTCAGCACCGCCAAGGGTCCCTCTACGCCGACGTGCCGCACGAGCGTTCGCGCGATACCTCGCTTTTCCTTCGAGGGGGCGTGCGCCCCGTAATGCTCTTCAATGATCCTCCCCGCTTCTTCGGGGCCGGAGACCGTCCTGAACGCACCGCCGCGGGCCACGGATATCCGACCGGTCTCTTCGGAGACAATGAGAATCAGCGCGTCGCATCGCTCCGCGAGCCCCAGCGCGGCCGTATGGCGCAATCCGTGCTCTTTCAGCCGCTCCGTATCCTCAGACAACGGCAGGCGAACTCCGAATCGGGCCACTTCAGAGCCCTTCAACACGACGGCGCCGTCGTGGCCCGGCGAACTCGCATCGAAGATGCTCAACAAAAGCGGCTTGCTGATCGCCCCGCCGAGCTCCGTGCCGCCGAGGCAGAAGCCCTCGATGGCGTCCCACCCCGGCATCACGATAAGCGCACCGGTGCGGCCGGCGGAAAATTGCTCCAGTGTCTCCCGCAGGACATGAGCAGGCGATTCCGCGAACTCGGGTCCGAGGTACGTGCGCAAGCGGCGGGTCGGGAGCCGCTCGAGAAACTGGCGGATCTCGCTCTGAAAAACGATGATGAACACCAGAATGGCGATGGCCGCTATGCCTTGTAGCAACCACATCGTCAGTTGCAGGTTGAGGTATTTTGCGACGAGGAAAACCGCGCCAATCAGCAGCATTCCCGCCCCGGCGCCTCTCGCCCGGGCAGTCCGCAATCCCTGCATCCCAGACCAGAGGAGTGCTGAGACGACGGCGACGTCAAGGACGTCGGCCAATCTCATCTCTTGTACGAGTCCCAGAAAGTCCCAGAACATCTCAACCTGACCAGACTCGTTATCTCACACGACGCCGGTGCTCGTCGCTGTCCACAACGGCCTGCGGGAGCGCCGTAATTAGCAAGGGATTAGTGTCAGACGTGCCTACTTTCTCTCAGTCGGGCCCCCTGCTTCCGCAGGCCCCGACTGATATTGGAGGGACAACAGCCCAAGAAGCTTGCCACAGTGCCCTCTCGATATTCTTCCTCCCAGACTGCTCGCCAGATGAAGCCCCCACGGGCCGCCACTATTGCGAGGATGGCGAGCCATAAGAAGAGCGTAGCAGCAATAATAAACGTGGGCAAGCCTGACATTAATAACTTCCTCGAATAACCCGAGATAGTCGGGCCTGGAGCAGTTCCCCGAAGGTGACGACTTGGCGTGGGTCAAGTTTCTCGGTCATCTCTTTCGGGTGTAATGTTCCACAGACGCTCCAGGTCCACCGTGTCATGACGCTGCTCTTCGATAGCTCGCTCGTGTGATTGGACATACATATAGACCATGCCATCCACGAATTCACCGAAATATTTCGTCACGTCATGAGCCAGCCGCACCAGCTCGGGGAGCTGTTCCTCGAACTGACCACTCAACTGACGACTAAGGATCTGAGCCTGCAAGTCGTCAACCAGCAAGTAACGACTTGCTCCAATAACCTCCCCAAGAATGAAGTTTCCCACTTCATCATGTTGGTCAAGCTCCTTGCGGAAAACTTTCGCTCGGTCGTAGTGGAAGACAGAATTTCGGAGCTGCACCAAAATCTTGCCATAGGACCTTTTCTCAAAATCCTTTGGAAAGATGTTATTTAATGCATCAAAAGCCGCTCGGACCTCTACCGGCATATTCTCTATTGCCCCCGATGTAGTTTCGAGTGCCTCCGTCAGTTCTCGAAATGCAATTGCAGCTTCGTACACCGTCGCGCACGTGAGACGAAAGAGGTAGTGGTCCTCGGCTTTGATGATATCCTGTTCACTCGGCGTGGTCTCTTGTCGTGAGTGAATGTAGAACCACACTTTTTGTAGGGTCCGCAAATCGTTCACTGCTACCATAATTCGCAGAAGAGCGGGTACGAGGGGGTCATCTGGTAGAAAGAGGTCTCGGACTATTGCCCGAATGTAAAGGACTTGCTTTCTGGCCATACGGTCCTCCTTTCCTTCCCCAGCCTTCGCGCCTTGATGTTCGCCTCACTCTCCAATTTCACACAACTAAAACTCCAAGTCTTCCACCCGCCCACGGTCTGGCACGGTCCTTGCTATCCCTCGCCCTGGAGGAAACTTGTGTCTTCCCACACACATGTCCGTCGCTACCCACGCTTCCTGGCCTACCTGCCCGTCCAGTGCACTCCCCTAAACCGCGGGCGGTCCACGTCGAGGACGATCACCGGCAAGACGAAGTCCATCAGTCCCGGTGGAATGGGACTCCTACTCCCCGATACGATCCCCCTGAAGACCTCAGTATTGGTTCAGGTCTGTCAGGAGGAATCGTTGCGCGGACTTGTCATCTGGCTTGACAGACCGACGCCAACCGATCTGGGAACTAGCATCCCCCACGGCGTGGCCTTTGACCATCCGGTGGACGTAGACCGGATACGCGGATGGGTACTTAACGCCAGACACCAGGCCCATCCGCGCGTCCCGGTCCAGTTCGACGTCGAGTTCACCGAGGCGGGAAAGACGAGGCATGCCACTTGCCGTAATCTAAGCAGGGGCGGGATGTTCATCGAGACCAAGGATCCACCCCGACCGGAGAGTGAGATCTTGCTCCGTTTCGAGCTGCTGGATTCTCCCGATACGCTCTCGATCCCTGCACAAGTAGTCTGGGTGGAGATCTGGCCGGGTGTGATCACCGGGATGGGCGTCAAGTTCCTCGCACTCAATCCCTCCGAGGCTGCGTTGATCGACACTGTCGTCGATCGGCTTCGCGGGGAGGCGTCTGTTTCGCTGCATTCTTCCTAGTCTCTTCCATCTCCAGCCGTATTTCCTTCTCTGGCATCATCGTTGCATGGTCCCTCAGGCATTCACGCCGCGATGGGCTTCCATGCATCCAAGGGTCTGAGCAGGAGCAGCACGATATGAACTCTGGTTTGGACGGGATCGAGTTCACAACGAAACAGTGTCATCGATGCCGCATCATGTATCTGGGAATCGTGCGCTTCCATTGTGAGTGTCCCGTCTGTGGATTTCCATGGAGGAAAGCCTCACCAGCGCTCGAGATTTTTCCGGGTCTCTGGGCACACAACAATACTCCTCCTCCCCGCCTCAGAAAGATCCCGCGCTGCAAGGGGCGTCGGGGGTCCAGGTAGCTCTCACGTCCACCCCTCGTTTCCACTCAATCTCCCGCTTTACCGCCTTATCACCTCTAAGACCCCCTCGTTGGGCACTAGCAACCCCCGTCGCCACCCAAGTCCTACCTACGCGTCTACCAATCGATCCTACTGGGGTCGCCCTTGTACAGAGATCGGACGAAGGCGAGAATCTTCCAGAGCTGTTCATCCGTCATATTCCCTTTGCGGTAAGCCGGCATGGTTTGCCCCGGAATCTCCCCTCTGAACAACTTGAAGTTGGTCTCGTCGTCGCTGCCAAACTTCCACTTGTCGTCAATGACGGGCACCCCGGGCGCCATCCCCCCTCCACCCTCTCCTCCGTGGCAACCGTTGCAGCCAAAATAAAAGTACAGCTTGCGCCCTTCCTCGAGCATCCCGCGATTCCCCGTGTACGGATTGAGCTTTTTCGGCTTTGCTTGCCCTTGCGCAATTGGAATTCCAAACTGCCCCAGCATGAACACCAGAGCAGCGAGAAGCCATATACGCGGAATCATCATCTCATTGCCCCTCCTGTTCATACATCATGGCCTCGAGCAGTTCCTCGAAGGTGACTAGCCCAGTTCCATCCCTGCCTCTCCTGAAGGGGCCTTGAGTATTCCCTGCTGAAGGAGGGGTGTCAAGTCTAACGATGCAACCCGGCACGCACTCATGGGTAAGTAAATGGTCGAGGTGCTTTCCGATTGCTTTGTCCCCCCTAATGTCTATAATTTAAACCAGTGGATGAAAGACCCTTTTATTTCAAATACTTATTGAAAGGGTGAGTCGTGCGGGAGCGAAAGACCATTGCGAGCCTGCCATTCAGGATGATGGGAGTGGGATTGGTGCTGGCGGTATTACCGGGTTGTGCTGCCATGGCCGTAGCCGGGCTGGGCACTTCGGCTCACTACGCTTATAACAAGTATAGCGATGGGGAGCTCGAGCGTCAGTACGATGCCCCGATGGACCGTACCTGGAACGCCACGCTTAAAGCGTTGAAGGATCTCGACATCCGGGTCATGGAGAAGGTTCGGTCTCGAGGGGAAATCGACGCACAACTGAGTGATGGCGACACGGTGAAGGTAACGGTGGCGCCCAAAACGGAGGAAATTACTCGGGTCAAGATTCGTGTCGGAACGTTTGGGGATCGGCATATGTCCGAGCTCATCTGGAATGCGATCGAGAAGCGGATTTGATCTTGTTTCTCCGTCGGTTATGCTGAGTTGGTGCGTTGGCCCGGGTCTAGGCAAAGGGCTAGGTGTGCTACTGGCGGGGTGGTATACTTGCAGTGAACGGAGGCAGAATGGGGACCATAAGTCGCTCGATGTTCCGACCGGCCTACTTGAACCTCGGGCCCGGAGAGCTCAAGGAGCGGGCAGAGCGGGCCATCGCCACGTTGGCGGATTGCCGGGCCTGTCCCCGCGACTGCGCCGTGAATCGGCTCGAGGATAAGTGGGCTGCCTGCAAGACCGGCCGCTACGCCGCAGTAAGCAGTTACTTCCCTCACTTCGGCGAAGAGGACTGCCTGCGGGGGTGGAAGGGCTCGGGAACGATCTTCTTCTCTCACTGCAACCTGCGCTGCGTCTTTTGCCAGAACTATGACATCAGCCAGGCCATCAAACCCGGCCCGGCATCGCCCGGCTCTCCCCCCGAAGATATCGCTGCAATGATGCTGGAACTGCAAGAGCGAGGCTGCCACAATATAAACTTTGTGACCCCCGAGCACGTCGTCCCCGAAATGGTTGAAGCCGTCGCCGTCGCCGTGGATTGGGGCCTTCACCTTCCGATCGTCTACAACACGAGTGCGTACGACTCGTTGGAAAGCATCGAGTTCTTGGACGGCATCGTCGATATCTACATGCCCGATTTCAAGTACTGGTCTCGGGACCGCAGCCGGCTTTACATGAAGGCCGACAACTATCCGGATGCGGCACGTGTCGCGATTACGGCAATGCACCGCCAGGTGGGGCAACTCGTGCTCGACGGTGACGGGCTGGCGAAGCGCGGACTCCTCATCCGCCACTTGGTCATGCCCGGATGCCTGGATGAAACGCGCGCCATCCTCGAGTGGATCGCCACAGAGCTGGGACCCGACACTTACGTGAACCTTATGGACCAGTACTATCCGGCGGGCAAGGTCAGTGCCGAACACTATTCCGAGATCAACCGCCGGCTGACCTCAGAGGAATTTTTTCAGGCGCAGGAGATCGCCCGCCAGCTGGGGCTCAGGCGCCTCGACGAGCGATGCCCGCACCCGCGTCTCGTTCCGAAGTTGCTATTGGTCTGAGCTCGCACGCCACCGAGCCGTGCATCCCAATCCTGCCTTGAGAAGCCACCCATTCCCCCCACACCCTGCTGCCCGTTCTAGGCACGCCAATTGCACTTTGTTTTCTTAGTTATACCGTCCCATGCCCGGTGGAGGAACCGAGTACGATGGAGTGGATATTTCACCCAGTTACGGTCCTTGGCGTTGTAGCCGCTGGTTACTTCCTCGTAAAGAAAATCGCACAGGACACGATCAACCAATGGGCACAACGGAACATCTCGCCGGGAGTCGCCCAACAAAGGTCCATCGTTTTCCCCCGCACCTGGACGTTCCAGTTTCTCCCGACAAAGAAGTTCATCGACGAGTTATACGCCCCGCCCGAGCGTCCCGAGTATGATTCGACCTTGCGAGAAACGTTCCTCAAGCTCGAGGCGACGTCAGAGTTCTTGTACAAGCTGATCATCGAGGAGTATGCGACTCGAATCCGCGTCCATCGATGGCTGGTCCCCAACTCAGGATCTGAATCAGAGCTCCCACCAGAAGATGCTGCGTGGTATCCGGCGCATTCTCGTTACGAGTGGTTTGACGTCGTCCATCACCCCCATTGGGAGTCACCGAGGGGCATAAGTCTCCGTGAAGCTGTAGATTTGTGGGACTACTCGACGGAGCAAATGCATCGCGCCTTGAAGCTCACGGGTGCCTGGCAGAAGGATGCTTTCACAAAGCGGATCTTCTTCAAACTCAGTCTGTGGATCGAACGTATCGAGGATGTAAACGAGGAGGTTCCCCCAAGCGATGTGCTTTTGGAAGTTCCTCTGGACCCTGGCCTTTTGGACGACCAACGGAGCGAGCCCGTATACGTCGAAGGAGTGGAACGCAAAGCAAGCGAAGTGCTGCCTTACCCACTCGACGAGGGAGACTGGAAGGGCAAATCCGGCGAAGGTGACGATTGTCGATGGTCCTGGTATCTACGGATGCAGACCTTCGATAAGGGGTCAATGTTCTGAGCGGCTTGGGTGACCCTTGGGTCACTCATGCTCTTCCTCATAGAGCCTCACCCGAAGTATCGGGTCGTCACGGAACTTGTCCGCGCAGGCTCGTGCCTCAGCTTCGGTACTGAAATACCAGCCGAGGTCTCTCTCTCCGAGGCCCATCCCTGAGAAGCTCGTCTCTCGCCCCGCCTTTGCGATCAGCTTCGCTTCAAGGTTTTTGTCTTCGGGATACCGATTCGCGTCGAACACCACTTCACCGTTCACATCACGAATTGCCTCCCGCTGCGTGTCCTCCGGTACGCTCCAGATGGCCTTTCCACCCGCATCCCGGATGGCAAGCTGTGGGCTGCCGTCCGTCTTCACGCGTATCTCGGCGCGGCTACGGCAAGCGCGCTCGTAGTCCCCAAGGCTTTAGCGCGTGAGCACATCGCTGAGGGCCCCTCCGAATACGTTGTCCCCTTCCTCCAATCTCTGTGCCCGGCCACACACGATCCTTCCTCCCTCACGCGAAATACGCATCAACCATGAAATACTGCCTTCCACATGAATCCCTTCGACCATCAGTATTTCCATCCGGTCTAAAACTTGTTGGTGCGTGGCAACTTCCTCCAACACCTGTTCCCCTACATTGTCCTCAGCCACGTGATACTCCATCATCCAGGCCTCACCGACGACGACTACGGCCCTTCCTTCCAATCGTTGCACGGTTTCCCTGATCGTCTCGTGCACAGGCTGGGGGATGTCGTCGGTAAACTCCACAATTTTCATTTTATCATTGGGCCTGAGGACAAATACCGTGAGCGGGACCTCCCCCATTTCCCGAAGTCTCTCACGGGCATAGCCCATGACCTTCTCGGCGAGTTGTGTGAACTTGTCATATTCCATCATTACACGAGCATCCACCTGGCGGCCCGGGTCCCGTCCATCATCGCCCGGACTTCACAGTTCTTCTCTTTTTGTTTCGTAACTCGTAACAATGCCAGCTTCATCAAATCCAATTATTACCTGATATCTCTTGCGTGTTTCAAATTTTGATGCCTCGCGATAATCTAGCCAGCCAATCTCTTTCTCTGACTTGGTCACCCAGTGATATACAAAAATCCTTTCACTATCTCGTGCATAATCCGGATCACCCAAACGCAGGAGAACGTCTTCTCTCGTTGTCGACCCGATCTCCAGAAACTCCAAGGACTCTTTTTCTATCGGTTGCCTTGAGAACAGGCCGACCACATGTTCAGGAGTAATACTGACGCATCCCACGCAGAGAAGGAACAATGTGACCGGGATGCAGACTGTTTTCATCGCCTAAACCTTAACAAGCTGTGTCGTTGGAGAATA
>JBFHXD010000082.1:0-10944 GCA_041599135.1 Methylomirabilales bacterium (SeqCode)
ACTTCGTGGAGGCGAAAATGGTACTTGCCCAGCTTTCCACCGTAGTTTCCAGCCGAGATCCCCTTGATACCCTCACGGCACGCCGCGTGAATGCCAACCCGCATCGCCTCGGCCACCGCCTCAGGCGTCAGGCCGTCGATCACGATCTCGAGCACGGCTCCCACATCGTCCGGGAGAGCAGATTTCACCTGGCGCCGAATCGTCGGGCAGTAGGCCGTGTTGGTCGATGCCGCCAGGAACTTGTATTGGGATCCTACTTTGCTCCCGCTGCGAACGACACCCCCGGGAAAGGGCAGGATGATCCCCGGCACCCGGCGCATCGCTTGCACCGCAAGATCGGCAGCCTGCAGCACGGCCTGAAGCCCTTCACCCAAGAGGAGAAAGTTTCCACCGGCAACACCCTTGACGACCCCAAACCGATCCTCTACGACAAACTCACCATCCATCACGGGGATCCGCCAAAACCGACGCGCCCGTTCACCCGCGGGATTGAGCATGCCGTGCAGCACCTTGCTAAACTGAAATCCATCTCCGAAGAAGCGAAGCTTCCCACCTACGGAGAGCCACGACTCTCCCTCCAGCGCGTTATAGCAGGCGGTCGTGGGACAGGTCATCACTGACTGGCCGACGCGCTTGATGAGCTGGTCGTGGAGGCCCTTCTTGGACATGGCGAAGATCAGCACTGCGATGCCCGGCCGGCCATCCGGCGTCTCACTGGAATCAATCCCTTCCACGCCTGCCTCGCAGCCGCATCCGATGACGGATGTGGCAAAGCCGGTGAAGCTGGCAGCGGCCTCCCGAGCCCACCGCTCATTCTCGGCCGTGATGAGGACTCGTGACCCCACCGCCGAGAACGCCTCAGCATAGGTATCTTCGATGGGAATACCGTTTAGCTGCATGCCGACCCCCTATGGTACCTAGTGCGTCACTGATGAGACGAACTCCTGCCCTATGCAGACTGATGCGTGGGCACCGCCTGGTGGAGAGGAAGCTCCTCCAAAGGAATGGGGAAGTTCCCAATCTCCACCGTGTAATATTTTTCGAACTTCTCGCGAAGCTCGTTCGTCAGGTCGTCATCTGCGGGAACATCGGCGAAGATCGTTCGGCCTGGGACGGATTGAACCACCTCACCGTCACGGACGACGATCTTTCCATCCTTGAGGACATACACCGCTCTGTCGAACATCTCCTCTTTGTCCTTGGCCTCCGCGTAGATGGCGATGTCCGCATCCGCCCCGGGACCGAGATGGCCCTTGTTTCGCAAGCCGAGGGCGCGAGCCGGGCCTGCCCGGGTGATGATCGCAATCTCGTACAGGGAATACTCCCGGGAAAGCTTGGGAAGCAGGGTGCGGGTGAGGACATGCTTATGGACCCGTTTGAGCATCTGGGACCGAAATTCGGCATCCATCAGGAGCTTGATGACCCATGGGTAATAGAGGAAGGGCCCACCGTTTGGATGATCCGTCGAGAGAAAGACACGCCAGGGATCCTTAATCAACAGAAACGTCTCGAGGCCGATCGCCCATTGCAAGGCGTTGACGTTATTCTTCTCGCGATAGGTATAGGGAACAATCCCGGACCCGGTCTCGACCTCCACGTCGTGGTTGTACCATTTGTTCTTGGTCAACTTGTGGAGACGATACTGCCATGGCCCATCCGCAGTGATCGTCGTGGCATCCCCGAAGACCACCTGGCCGACATCCACCGTCACGTTCGGGTGTCGGTTGATATAGTCCGTCAGCTCCTTGGCCTTGGAAGTCATGCTCACGTAGTCGTCTCCCCCATAGCTGTGAAACTGGACGTGCGCCATGTGCACCCGCTTCCCTTCCAAGGCCCGCATCGTCTCGAGCGTGACCTCGTAATTGCCGGGGACCCCCAGACGATTGGCGTGGATGTGGATCGAATGGGGAAGGCCGAGCTCCTCGTTGACCCAGGTCACAGCCTGCATGATCTGGCGCGGAGTCACATCGAAATGATTCACTTTGTCATCCAGGCCCTCGACATCCTTCCCGTACTTCCACTGCTCGACGCCGCCGGGATTGACCAGCTTGAGACCAAACCCCTTGAGGGAGTGAAGTAACCAAGCGATGTAGCGCTTGATCTTATCCATCTCCCCCGACTTGAGGTAGCCTAGGATAAATTCATTATTCCCCATCAGCAGCAGACAGCCCTTATCGACCATGGGGACGTCATTCAGCTCTTCATGGGTGTGCCGGGTCCCGATTGGAGGGGTTGCGGCCTCGATGACGGTGGTGTAGCCAAGCCGAGAATAGAGGTATCCGGTCGTGAAGGTGGAAGGGACTGTGAGACCGACGCCCGAGCGCATGCCTGGCTTGCGTGGACAGCAGAGCAGCCGGTGATCCTCGGGTCGCAGCGCCCGAGCCGAATTCACCGCCGGAGAAGCGATATGGGTGTGGACGTCAACACCGCCGGGAAAGATGACAAGGTTCTCCGCGTCAATGACCTCCGCGCTCCCATCACATTCCTCGACGATCTTGCCGTCTTGAATGCAGAGATCCTTGACCACCCCGTCGAGCCCGTTAAGGGGATCGTAGACGCGCCCCCCTTTGATCCGGATTGCTTGTGTCATCGGCGACTACCCGCGGGCGCGACCCCGACCGCCCTGACCATCCTTCTGCTTCTCCAACACCCGCGCGATGAGCCGCTCGAGGACTTCACGGTCTGAGGGATAGGGGGAATCGACGACCTTTTTCATGGGAAGGGGGATGTGATCCATGCGGTACGCTACGCCGGGGGCTGCCACCGCGGCCTGGGCCACCGGGATGACTACTTTGGCAACCTTGGTCGTCTCACTCTCCTTCGGATCTACGGCAATCAGGGGGATCGACTTCAGATGCTCCGCCGCTTTGGCCGGGAAATTTCCGACGGCGTCCGCTGCAATGATGAACGCAGCATCGATCTCTCCCCGACCTAACAGATCGGCAACCGAGAACTCGCCCGGATTGAATCGCGGGTAGCCTCGGCTCATATTGACAGCGAACGGGAACCCCGTCTGCCAGGTGAGGACCTGGGCCATCCCGACGACGTTGCCGTGACCCCGGAGCGGCGCTGCCAGAAACTTGGTGAAGCGGTTCAACTCTTGGCAGAGCCGCAGCAGTGCCACAATGTTGAGATACTTGCCCCGCGTCATGGTGAGTCCCATGCCCCAATATAGGATGCCAAACTTCGCCTCCTTCATCAGTTCCACCATGTCGCGCCATTCCTGCAGGGGGACGCCCCCGACTTCCGGGACGTCGAGGTCGTGACCATTGACCAGGGCGGCCAGCGTGGAAAAGACCTCGTAATCGGAGTGCGGCTTGATCTGGATGAACGCGTCGGCCATGCGGCTGGTCGGCGTGCGCCGCACATCGACATGGATGACCTTCCGATCCTTCCTGCCTGCAGGGGTGAACATACCTTTCACCGTGACGGAGTAGCGAGTCGGGTGTCGTGGATGTGCCTCCGCCGGGTTACAGCCCCAAAAGATCACCAGATCAGCGCGATTCTTGACTTCGCCGACCGTGCAGCTCGGGAGCCCGACGGTCTGCACCGCCTGAAGGCTGGGGGCATGACAGACCGAAGAGGTGTGATCGATGTTCGCCCCGAGGATGTCCGCGAGCTCGATGGCTTTGCGGTGCGCATACAGCTCGGTAGAATCCAGTCCATAAATGAGGGGGTACTTTGCTTTCACCAGGATATCGGCCGCCGCCTCAATGCACTCGTCGATCGTGGCCGGCTTGCCATCGATCCGAGGCGTGGACAATCCCTCCAGGTGATGAAGGAACGTATCCTTCCCAAGGACACACGCATTCTTGACCTCAACGATCTTGCCGTTGTCGACGTGCACCTCCAAATCGTCACAGGTCACCCCACAGAATGGACACGTGACGTCTTTCACCACCGTCAATTCTTTCACCGCTTCTTTCTCTTTAACCGCCGTCATCTCTTGTGACCTCCACCTGGAATCCTTTCGTGTCTGGCATTCCCGTCCCCTGGGTATCTGGTCCAACTAACGCATTGACAAAGTGACCGTATGCGACGAAGAGAAGCCCCGGCGGCACCGTCCCCTTCTTGCACCGGACCACGCTCGACCCATGTTTAGTGCTGATCCGAACTCGGTCCCCATCCTTGACCTGAAGGGCCTGCATGTCCGCAGGGTTCATTTCCAGGGTGCTGATCTCCTCGATATACTCCTTGGCCTCCTTGCCGAGATGAATGGTGCGCCCTTGCTTTGTCGACCGACCGGTGATTAAGACAAATGGTTTGGACACCTTCGTTCCGTGATTCCTGAGGTTGTGAATTATACCACAATCAACCGGCTTCATTATACAGTAAAAGGCCCCTTCTGTCTTGGCTGATGCCAGCCGGTGAGCTCGCAGAAGGGGCTCCGCGACCTTCCCTTAAATTCCTTTGTCCAAGAACGGAATCACCTGACGGTGATGCTGTCAGAGGCCTCCGAGGCCCGCCTTTTACTGAAGTCGTTTCCTCGCGATCTCCATCGCCGAGGCGTCGTCCAGCACGATGAACTCCTTCGAGTTCTTGATCGTTTCCAGCATCTCCATCTCGACCGCGATCTTCAATACGCCGATGGCAAGTGCCCCTATTCCCCGAATGCCGGGGGCGATCTCTTTCAGATCGTCCTGGGGGTCAAGCCCCGCCACACCCTCCGGTGGAACAGCGTTGACATCGCCCACCACCTTACCGGATGGAAGTGCTTCGAGGGCCGATCGAGACAGGATTTGGACACCCGCCTTCGCCGTTCCCATAATCAGATCGACCCCCTTCAAGACGGAGACCTTCTCCTCATCTGTCCCCATCTGAGCCCCCGCCACCGTCCCTCCCGCTTTTTGTCGGATTTCGGCTGCCAGCCGATCCGCTGACTCTTGCGAACGCGACCCGAGAGTTACTGCACAGCCGTTTTTCGCGCAAAGTACCGCAGCCACCCTCCCCACCGGGCCTGTTCCGCCCAGGATCGCCACCTTCTTCCCGTTCAGGCCCCCCGCGGCTTTCTCCACCTTGGCCACGAGGGCGGCAGCGGTCGTGTAAGACCCCTTCGGGTCGATCATCACACAGATCTGGAAGGGCGGGAACATGTTCTTGACGGCGACAGCACGAAGCTTCTCTGCGGTTTCGACGGTGTCTCCACCGACAAAGAGGGCCGTAAACTTGGCCCCTTTGGGACCGCGTGAAAAAATCATGTCCTGGACGAGCAGGACCGCCTTCTCCTCATCCACGTTCTCGTACGGGATGACCGCGTGGAACCCCGCATCGTAGGCCATGTTAATGTCAAAGGGGCTGATTACGTCATCGTTGGCAATGAAATACAGGAGGTGCTTCCGCTCCATCGCAGTCTCCCTAAAGGCACACCTCTCTTGTCTGCTGAATCCTAGAGATCACTACCAGGCGATCGGCTAGGCGAAGGGATGCTTTGCTGTATCCTTTTTGGCCAGGACATCGTCGACGGACGGCTTCGCTTTAAAGGCGCGCTCGATCGACTCCTTGACGGCTTGGTAATTGTACTCGTAGATCTTCTTCGTGTCCTTAGCCTCCCAGTGGATGAAGACCCCGCAGATGATGCAGAGATCTTCCGCGTCCTTCTTTGGAATGACCCCTGCGGCGACGCTATCCGCGACGGCCTTGGCCACCGCCATCTGAGCCGGGCCGAACATATGGACCACCTGAGTCGCCCCCTTGAGGGTGACCTTGTTGAACATCACCGTGTCGGGCTTTGCCGGGAGGTTCGGCTCGAGCACCGCCAAGAGCGCGCTGTGGCCAGCACTCTGTGAGGCCAGGCGGTTGGCAAACGCAGCTCCGACTGGACCATCCTTTCGGCCGATCATGAGGTCAATGTGGGCGACCTCGTCACCACCGCCGACCAACGATTCCCCAACCATTATTGATGACATCGTTTTCCTCCTTCTGTGATGAAGGTTAGAGTGTTCTCCGCTTTAAAACCCCGTTCCAAATATGCTGTCGAAGATGGTGCATTCGTAACCGAAAGCCCCTTCTTTGTCAACCCCTTTTTTGGGTCTCAGGCATGAGAATTCGGCATGTTCCGCATAACCCGGGATTACTGATCATCGATCCACTTCAACCACTCTTCCGAGGACCGACGCCTAAACAGTAGCCTCCATCTGTCCCCCTCCACGACTGCGACAGCCGGGGCGAGACCTCCAAAGTGCCGGGCGAGGGAGAAGGTATAGGCGCCGCAATTCAAGATGACCAACTTGTCGCCGGCCCGGATCTTTCCCAGGGGAAAAGACCCTGGCAATACCCCCGAGGGGATACACAGCCCGTCGCCGACGTAGTAGCGCTCATGTCCCCGAGTCTCGTGGGTAGGCATGACGTAATATTCGACGTTTTCCCGAAGCGGGAGGATGTGGGACCCCGCATCCGTCAAAACCCACCGACGGCCGGCATTTTGCTTCCGGGTCAAGACCTGGCCGATGCAAATAGCCGCATCGTTGAGGAGATACCGGCCCGGCTCCAAAAGGAGTCTTCGGTCCCCCCCCAGCCGTCGGACCTGCTCGCTTATAGGGGTTAGGAAATCGTCGATGTGATGGCCAGAAGCCTCCAGCATGTTCCGGCTGCCAAACCCTCCCCCCAGGTCAATCCAGGGGACGAGGCGACTGATCTCGCGCTCAACTTCACCCAGGAACTTTAGGACTGACCGGACCGCGGCAAGGTACGGACGCGGATCATAAAGTCGGGTCCAGGCATGACAATGGATAGCCTTCAGGTCCACGCCCGGGAGGCTGGCGGCAAGCTTGACCGCCCGGAAGGCATCGCCGGCATCGATGTCGAATCCAAACCTGGACCCGCGGCCGCCGAAGGCGGCCGAAGGCTCTGGCCTGAGCGACGGATTGACACGGACCCCGATCCGGACCGGGACCCCCACTCGCCTCCCCAGGCCATCGATGGCCCGAAGCTCTTCCTCGGACTCCACATTGATCAGGGCCACCCGCTCGGTCACGGCCTGGGCAAGAAATCCACTCTCTTTGGCCGGGGCATTTACGACGATCTGATCGGCGGTGAAGCCTGCCCTTCGGCTGAGCGAGTATTCGAATTCTGACATGACTTCGATGTGGAGGCCGGCCTCCCGCAGGATGGTCGCAATCCCGGGGAGTGTGCAGGCCTTCAGGGCGGCATGGATTCGGACCGGAAGGGACAAGGATCTGACACTCTTCTCCAGGGACGCGATATTGCTCAGGAGCCGCTCTCGAGAATAGATGAGGAGGGGAGTTCCGAGCGCCTCAACGATCCTCTCCCACGGCACTTCCTCGATCCAAAGCCGTCCTTTTTGATAGTGGAAAGGCCGGGAGGCCATAAGAAGTTGCTTACGGGGAGGGAAGCGGAGCACGGACCTCGGCCAGAGCATCTACGCCCCCTTACGAAGGTGGTGAGCATTGGCGCTTGAGATGTTTGGGCCCACGGATGATACGGTAGCGGCGACCCCGTGTCAAACCTGGCTTGCTTCCTTCCGAAGAAACTGCGCGGGTCCGTTTGGACTTGACGTCCTTGGCGGTGGCGTTATAATCCCGTTATATTTTTGATCGTGCGTAAGGTCTGAGCCTCCGGGGAGAACCGTACGGGCTCCCCCGATGAACATATCATCTCCCGAGAAGAAGAGAGATGTTGACCGCCCCGCCGACCCTGACCCCTTTCTTCAGAGAGTATCCTTTGCATTGCTCGCCCGCAGAGGCCTTCTCCATATTTCGAGAGTCACCCTGGAGCTTCCTGCTGGAAAGCGGCATGAACCGCTTTCAGCTTGGTCGCTTCTCCTTTCTTGGCGCTGATCCCTTTCTCACATTTCGGGCACGGGGACAAGAGATCGAGATTCGAGAGGATGGCCATGCGGTGACCTTTCAAGCGGACCCCTTTGACGCCCTCCGTGCGCTCCTCGAACGCTTCCGGGTCCGCTGGACGCTGCAACCCGTCCCCTTTCTCGCGGGAGCCGTCGGGCACTTGGGTTACGATCTGGGCCGCCACATCGAACAACTCCCCTGTCTCGCCAGTGATGATCTGCAGGTTCCGGACTGCCTCATGGGGCTCTACGATCGAGTGCTCATCTTTGACCATGTCAACGGCCGTCTCTATGTCGCCTCAACGGGCCTGCCAGAACTTAACCCAGACGCGGCCTCCCGCCGGGCGCGAGCGCGGGGAGAAGAACTGATTCGCAGGCTGGAGTGGTTTACGAAGTGGCGAGCTCTGCGAATATCACCCGGGGAGCTGGGACCTCCGATCGGCGGCCTCCAAGCCAACTTCACCAAGGATGGGTATCTCGATGTGGTGCGGAAAGCCAAGGAGTACATCGCCGCCGGGGACATCTACCAGGTCAACCTCTCCCAGCGCTTTTCCACTGGGCTTGACGGAGAACCGTTTGTGCTGTACCGGCGCCTCCATCGGATCAATCCAGTGCCATTCGGTTGCTTCCTCGATTATGGCGATGTCGCCGTCGTCGGGGCATCGCCCGAACGGTTCCTTCGACTCCGGGGCCGGGAAGTTGAGACCCGCCCGATGAAGGGGACGCGTCCCCGCGGGAAGAGCCCCGATGAGGATCGGTACCTGCGGACGGAACTGCTGAGCAGCGTGAAAGACCAGGCGGAGCTCGTCATGATTGTGGACCTTGAGCGCAATGATTTGGGCCGGGTTTGCAAGTACGGTTCCGTCCGAGTACCAACCTTGCGGGTACTTGAGACGTACGCGACCGTCTTTCAAACTACCGCCAGAATTCTGGGCCGAATGCGGCCGGACCGTGACCGCATTGACCTCATCCGCGCCTGCTTCCCCGGCGGATCCGTAACAGGCGCCCCAAAAATCCGCGCCATGGAAATTATCGAGGAGCTCGAGCCCACCCGCCGGGGGATTTATACCGGCTCCATTGGATATCTGGACTTCGGCGGAGACCTGGACCTGAACATCGCCATCCGCACCATGATCTGCCGAGGCGGCCAGGCGTACTTCCAGGTGGGCGGGGGCATCGTAGCTGATTCGGACCCGGAGGCAGAGTATGAAGAAACGCTCGTGAAGGCGAAGGCGTTCGTGGAGGCTCTGTTCTCCTAAGGCTCCAGGCTTATCGAACAGCGACGCAAGGACCTTTCAAGAACACAGGGAACCGTTCACACGGAGGATCGGACGATGGAAAGGGAAAAAAAGCTGCCGGTGATCCCGGATGACGAGGTGGTCAAGCGCCTGGAAAAGGAACTTCCCGAGTGGTATCTGGAAGGGCGCTGGATCCGCCGGAAGTATAACACCGACGGGTGGCCGACCACGTTGATGCTGGTCAATGCGATCGGTTTTCTCTCAGAGGCGGGCTGGCACCATCCGGATCTGGAGGTGACCTGGGGCAAGGTCTGGGTCAAGCTGCGGACCCATGCCTCTGGCGGCATCACCGAGCGCGACTTCGACATAGCCAAGATGATCGAGAAGGCGGCCATCTGGCGACCCGAGGAGGGCTCGGCGATGGAAGGGACACCCAATAAGTGGGTGCGGTAGCCGCTGGCCGACGACCGACATCCGATAACCGACCACTGACGTCCGACGACCGGCACCCGATAGCCGTCTGTCAACGACCGATGGTCGAAAAATGCTTCTGGTTCCTTACGGTCATCGGTCAACGGTCATCGAGTTGTGGCCGCCGGAAGTCGGTCATCGGATTTGGCTGCTGATTGCTAATTTGTCGAGAGGAGGGGAAGATGGACGCATCCGTGCTTGAACGGCTGGAGAAGCTGGAAAGACAAAACCGCGGCCTAAAGCGTGCGGGCCTTATCGTGATGGTCCTCGCCGCCGCGACGCTGCTGATTGGCCAAGCCGCGCTACAATGGAAAGTTGAGGCCCAAAGTTTCGTCCTCAAGGACGAGAACGGGAAGGTGCGAGCGGAGCTCGGTATGGCGGGGCATGGGCCCCTCCTCGCGCTCTACGATGAAGACGGGGCGCAGCGTGCGGTGTTCGGCATCGCGGAGAGGGGACCGGGGCTCTTCTTTCTCGACTCGACCCAGAGACGACGTGCGGCCTTTGGCGTCGTGGGCAAAGGTCCGGTCCTGATCCTCTTCGATGAGGACGGAAAAACTATCTTCTCTAAACCGTAATCGGCAATTCCTTCCCCCACAGCAACAGACGTTCGGAGCCGGGGAAAGATGCACTTAGACTCGGGGCTCCACACCAGTCTTTTGGTCCCACCCAAAAATTCAATACGTTAGGTTCGCAAGTTTATCTCGAATTTCACTGAAATTTCCCACTCCAGACCACCTCGCCGTGCAGGGACTGCCTTACGGCCGCGATCGGGATCTCGACCTGCGTTTTATCGCGACACTCCCCTTCCAGCCAGAGCCTACTCCTGATATGATTTCCCAGTCTGAGAAATCGACTGAATAGTGAGGCGCAGGGCTCCCTCATGGAGGCAACCCGTGAACACACATAGGGACGCGGGCCATAGGATTGTCAATTCCCGGTCGCGCTTTTGGGCGATCATGACCGCGCTCGCCCTCGTGGGCACCTCCTCAATAGAGGCCGGGCAGAAGTTGACCAATCAGCTGGCCAACGCGTCCAGCCCGTATCTTCGGGACGCGGCAAGCCAACCGGTCGCCTGGCACCCCTGGGGGGAGGAGGCCTTTCGACTGGCCAAGGAGCTTGATCGACCGATTCTCATGGACGTTGGTGCGATTTGGTGCCATTGGTGCCATGTAATGGACCAAGAGACCTATAGCAACCCGGAGGTGGCGGAACTGATCAACAACGCATTCATCGCCATCAGGGTGGACCGGGATGAGCGGCCTGATATTGATGTCCGGTACCAGCAGGCGGTGGGAGCAATAACGGGATACGGGGGCTGGCCTCTGACAGTCTTTATGACCCCCGAAGGAAAGGTCTTCTACGGTGGCGGAACCTTTTTCCCCGAGGAACGGTTCGGACAGCCGGGCTTCAAGGTCTTGCTTCCCCGGCTCG
>JBFHXD010000083.1:0-10923 GCA_041599135.1 Methylomirabilales bacterium (SeqCode)
CCACATCCCCTTCAATCTCGGGGTATGCCAATTGATTGAACTTGACCAGCAGGCTGTAGTGAGGGGCCACCGGATGGATCGCTGCAAAGCTCGTCTCCTGGTGCAGATCATATGATGGGGGTTCTGCGGCAACAGCGAAGGTCAGGATGCCTCCTGCCTTCGGCTGCTCTGCCGCCATAGCCGCTGGGGCCATTGTCACGGCTACGACGAACACGGCTGCACTTACGACAACCAGATACCAGCTTCGGCGGGTACGCACGTCCTTCCTCATGCCTCACCTCCCTTGCCTCGAACGCCACGGACCTTCGTGTCACCCCCCCGGGACCTCCGGGGTGGGGCAGTAGGCTATTACTGGATCCCCCGTGGTGTCAAGATGAAACCCTCAACCCTATATTTATAAAGCACTTACCTTAATCAAACAGCGTTAGTTTGTGAAAGAGTCCGTACACACTGGTCCCGACGATTTCTTGAAGATTTTCTCCGCCAGAAATAAAAAAGCCCCGTCCGAAGACAGGGCTTTTTTCGGAGCAAAATCCTCTTAGTTCTTGAGACCGTACAGGGCGAGGATCTTCTCGGAATACTTCGTGAGGCGCTCCCGGGCCTCCTTACCGGCCTTCTCCACGAGATCTTGCACGCTCGCGTTGAACCGGGCCAGGGCCTCTACCTGGGCATCGCCAAGGCGGGTGAACTTCTCTCCCTCCTCCCAGTACAGGGTCACCACCTTTTGGGGGAAACTCATCGGATCCTTTGGAAACTCCTGCGCCACAGCCCACTGACGGTTCAAGAGCTCCCTGGCCTCCTCTGACGCTCGGCGGAACGCCCCCTGGACATGGTCCAGATACTCGACCCCTTGCCTTGCGATGGCGGCGTTGACATCGACCGTCCGGGCCGAGAGGTCCCGCTGGACCTCGCTGGCTAGGGAAAAGGCCTCGAGCACCTTATCGACGGTCTCGCTCCATGCCTGATTGGCCTTGCTGGTGATCTCGGAAAAATCGGTTTGACTCATTGCATTCCTCCTCTTCTCCGTATCTTTATGCCTATCCATCTCTCCTCTTGGCCCACCCAAGAGGATCTGGACTTTCTGCTCGGGAATATAACACTCTGCGTCATACATGTCAAGTATTTTTTGTGCGCTGCATTAAAAATAATGCGTTGAGTTAAGTATTTGATATTAAAGATCTATATTGTGCTCGGATAGGTAGGCGGACCGCTCTACGACCTCTTTGAGGTCATCTGCCACCATTCGATGGGTCGCGAGGGGAACCCGACCCCGGTAGGCGGCCCGTGCGATCATATGCGCCCCGGCGGGCGCCGTCAGCAGCAGAAACCACAGGGCCAGAATGGATTTAAGGGCGATAGGGGAGTATCCGAACTTCAGCGCGGCAGCCAAGAAGATAGTGCAGGCGCCGAGCGTCGTGGTCTTCGTCGTGGCTTGCATCCGGCAGAGTACATCGGGAAACCGGATGAGCCCAATCGAGCCGACCGCGAGAAAGAACGTCCCGATGACAATCAACAGTCCGGCAAGCAGATCAGTCAACGATATCCCCCTTCTTGATGTACTTCGCTATGGCCATGGTCCCCACAAATCCCAAGATCGTGAGAACCAGGACGACATCGATGAGTTCCACCAAGCCATCCCGCATGACGAGCAGCACGACGACGGCGGCCAGGTTCGTCGAGAAGGCGTCGAAGGCGACGATCCGATCCGGCACCGACGGACCCATGACGATGCGGTACAGACACAGCACGGTTGAGCAGGCCACCACCAAGAGCGCCCCATGTAAAAGGAGACTCATCAGTCTGCCACCTCTACCGTGTAATCTTCCAGCCCCTGGCGAATCCCCTCTCGGACCTCTTCTGGGTGGGCAATGTCCAGCGTATGGATGTAGAGGGTATGGCCATCAGAAGAAACGTCCATCGTGAGGGTCCCGGGAGTAAGCGTGATGCTATTGGCCAACAACGTAATCCCAAGGGGACTCCGATGGCGGGTCCGAAAGGCAATGATCCCGGGACGAATCGGCATTTGTGGATGAAGCGCAAGGTAGGCCACCTGCAGGTTCGCCTTGATCAGCTCGTAGACAAAGCGAGGAACGTAGCGGACGAAGGCCGGAACCTTCTGCAACAGACGGCGCGGCGATGGCTGCCAGGGAAAAAACGGGCGAAAGCACACGAGGGTCAGCGTCCCCATCAGTAGTCCCATGAGGAAGTTCGCCAACGTAAACCCCCCGCTCAGAAAGCACCAGACCACCGCGAGCAGGACGGTGAGGATCCAGAGCTTCTGCGTCTTCATTTCGATTCCTCGGACGGGCCACTCCGATGCGACACTTCTTCAAAAACGGCCGTGACGTAATTCGCCGGCTGCCGCATCTGTGCTTCCACGTTCCTCAGAAAATTCACCACGGGATTCAGAAATACCGTGCCGACGACGATCACCCCGGCCAAGACGAAGCCTGGGCCTTTCATGAGTCGAGGGGGCGCGTGGAGGGCATGCCCATTTCCTTCACGCCAAAAGATCTGTTGCCACGCCGCAAAGAGATACCATAACGTCACGATGGCCAAGCCTGCCGCCAGCGCGGCGAGGAAACCGTATCCCGCCTCGATCGCGGCCGTGATCAGGAGAAATTTGGCGAAAAAACCGAAGAGGGGGGGAACGCCCGCAATAGCCATGACCCCCACCAGAAAGGCCCCTGCCGTCCAGGGCATCTGCCTGGCGAGTCCACCCATGCCTCCCATGTCCCTGGTCCCCGTGGCCTCAATCACCACCCCCGCCATGAGAAAGAGCATCGCCTTGGCCAGTGCGTGATTCACGATAAAGAGCAGGGTGCTCACCAGGGCGAGGGGAGTCCCGATGCCGAGGCCTAAGATGATGTACCCCATCTGGCCGACGCTCGAATACGCCAGGAGCCGCTTGACGTCCGACTGGGCGAGGGCCCCACAGGCCCCGATCACCATGGTGATGGCCGCCAAGGTCAGAATCCACGTCTGCACGTCGGGCCAGAGCGGGACGAAGATCACACTGGAGACGCGCAGGATGCTGTACGCACCCACCTTGATCAGGATCCCGGAGAGCATGGCACTAATCGGCGTCGGGGCACTCGAGTGGGCGTCAGGCAGCCAGAAGTAGAACGGAAAGATCGAGGCCTTGACCCCAAACACCGCGACGAAGAGGAGAAAGATCGTGGGGAGCGGGCCGGCGTCGTGCAGCTGTCTGATCTTGAGACTCAAATCGGCCATGTTCAAGGTGCCCATGACGCCGTACAGCCCGCCCACGGCTAACAAAAACGCCGCGGACGCAATGAGGTTAATGGTCGCGTATTTCAGCGAGGCCTCGAGCTGATAGTCCTCGCCAGCGAAGGCCACCAAGGCATACGAGGAGATCAGGAGAATCTCGAAGAAGACAAAGAGATTGAAGATGTCCCCGGTGAGAAAGGCGCCATAGATCCCCATCATGAGCAAATGGAAGAGGGGGTGGTACGCGAGACGCTGTCCCTCTTCCTCAACGTATCCCACGGAGTAACAGAGCGCGACCATGGCGACGCCGCTCGCCAGGAGGACGATCCCGCTGCTTAAGAGATCCGCCACCAGAATGATGCCAAAGGGGGGCGGCCAGCTTCCCATGGCGTGGACCACAGGTCCCCGGCTCCACACGGTCCAGAGAAGGAAGAGGGCGGTCACGAATGTCGCCCCGCCTCCGCCGAGGCTCACCACAATCTTTCCACGAAGGGACCGCCCGAGAAAGATCGTCACAATGGCGGTCGCCAAGGAAAGTAAGATTGGTAGGGGGACCAGGGCGTTCATCCGCGAAGCCTTCGGATTTGATCCATGTCCACGGTACCGGTGCGCTGGTAGAGACGGTACAGGAGGACCACCATAAACGCGGTGACCCCGAAGCTGATCACGATCGCGGTGAGGACTAATGCCTGGGGAAGGGGATCGACGTAGCCGACTCCACCCGGCCCAATGATCGGCGGACGGTTCCCGGCAAACCCCCCCGAGGTCACCAACACGAGGTTGGCGCCATGAGAGATGAGGGAGAGACCGATAATGACCTTCAGCGCATTGCGGCGAAGCACGAGGAAGGTGCCGGTCGCGAAGAGGGTCCCGATCGTCATGGCGAGCAGGGTCGTCACGCTGCCTCCCGTCCCAGCAGAGATATGATGGTCACGGTGACCCCCACGACGATGAAGAACACGCCCACATCAAAGACGACGGCCGACACGACCTCCACCTCTCCGAAGATAGGGAGCGTCAGATGCAGGATGCCGCTCTTGAGAAATCCCCATCCCAAAACGAGGCTGCCCAGCCCCGTGCCCAGCGCGAACGTGAGCCCGAGGGCCACCAAACCGAGATAGCTAGACCGCGTCACGCGCTGCACTTCCCGCATGCCAAACACCACATACTGCAGCGTCAGCGCCGCCGCGGTCATGACGCCGGCGATGAACCCTCCTCCTGGATTATTGTGGCCAGCCAAGAGGAGATAGAGCGCAAAGAGGAAGATGACCGGAAAGGCCCACCGGGTGACAATTTCGGCAATGAGCGTCGTCGGCCGCCTCATCGCGTGTCCTTTCGTGCGAGAAGCGTGAACACTCCTAACAAGGCGATGGCGAGGACCGTAACCTCTCCCAGGGTATCGTACCCTCGGAAATCAATCAGGATCACGTTGACCACGTTTCTGCCGCCTCCCCCCGGCACGCTTTCTCGCAGAAAGAACTCTGCGATCGACGGGAAATAGCCCTGGCCGGCGGTCGCCAAAATGACTGCCGCCACCGCGCCGCCCACCATCGTGGCGAACAGACCGTCCCGCAGGAGGCGACCGGGCGAGGCGTGTTCCGGGATGAACGGGGGAAGACGATAGATCACCAACAGAAAGAGAATGAGGGAGACGGTCTCAATGAGGATCTGGGTGAGGGCGAGGTCCGGCGCGTACAGAAGGATAAAGAGAATCCCCACCAGATACCCCACCCCTCCCAGCAGAATCACCGCGGGAAGCGGGCGGGGAGCCAGGACCACCGCAATGCTCGTCACGATCGTCAAGACGAGGAGAATTCCCTCGTAGGAGAGGACCGATCGCGCCTCCACCGGGACAACCGAGACCCGATCCCAAATAAAAGTCGAGAGGACGAGCAGGCTCAGAAAGGAGAAAATCCAGAGCAAGTATCGCCTGAGAATGCCCGATTGGAGCGCCAGTGAGACATCCCGCCCCGACCGCGAGAGGACATGCAGGCTGCCGTCGTAGGCCGCATCCAGGCTGACCCGGGAAAAGACATCGCCCTGCCACTGCTGGATCCGCGCCCATGCCGGATAGAGGACGAGGCCCGCGGCGATGGTGACCGCACTCATCACGAGGGGTAATCCGAACCCGTGCCACAGCGCCAGATGAACGTGCACCACTTCCCGCAGAATCCCCGCGGCCATCGGCTCGAGGAGGAAGTGATCCACCGGAGCCGGCCAGAGCCCGAAGAGCGGATTACACGCAGCGAGAATGAGTGGCGACCACCGCATCCCCAGCGGAGCCTCATGGGGATGCTTGGGAGGGTGCCCCGGCTTCCCGAAGAAGACCCCGTACACGAGCCGCAACGAGTAGGCAAACGTGAAGGCCGATCCCACCACCGCGAGGATAGGAAACAGCGTCCGCACCCCGGGTTCGGGTACCTGCAACGTGGCCTCATAAAAAAGTTCCTTACTCACAAAACCGCCAAGCGGTGGTAACCCGGCCATCGCGGCTGCCGCCACAAGTGTGAAAACCCCCGTCCAGGGCATCGCCCCCCAAAGGCCTCCCAACTGACTCAATCGGCGCGTGCCCGTTTCATGTTCGACCATCCCGACACAGAGGAACAGGGCCGCCTTGAACGCCGCGTGATTCATGAGGTGAAAAGACCCCGCCACCACCCCCTGCGCGGTGCCCAGCCCGTACAGGGCCATGATCAGCCCGAGCTGGCTCACCGTGGAATAGGCCAACAGGGCCTTCAGGTCGTCTTGGGCAAGCGCCAAGAATCCTCCCACGCACAGGGTCAGCATGCCGACTCCGGCGACCAGATACACCCACGCCTCGGTCCCTGAAAGCACCGGATGCAGGCGGGCTACGAGGTACAGCCCGGCCTTTACCATGGTGGCGGAGTGCAGATACGCGCTGACCGGCGTGGGGGCCTCCATCGCGTTGGGGAGCCAAATGTGGAAGGGCGTCTGCGCCGATTTGGTCATGCATCCGAGGAACACCAAACCGAGGATGGGCAGATACAGAGAGCTGGCGCGGATGACGTCGCCCTGATGGAGAATCGACTGCAATTCCCAAGACCCGGTGACTTGATGCAACAGGATGAACCCGATGAGCATGGCCATCCCGCCGCTCGCCGTGATCAGCAGCGCCTTCGTCGCTCCATACCGCGAGGCCTCGCGGTCGTCCCAGAATCCAATGAGGAGGAACGATGAGAGGCTGGTCAGCTCCCAGAAGACAAACAAGGCAATCAAGTTGTCAGTCAGGACCACGCCCAGCATGGACCCCATGAAGAGCAGCATGTAGGCAAAAAACTTCCCGTGCTGCTCGCGCGGGTCCAGATAGAAGCGACCGTAGGCCATGATGAGACATCCGGCGAAGGAAATCAGGAGGGCGAAGAAGAGGCCGAGTCCATCCGCCATCAGCGTTAGATTGGCGTCGAGAACGGGGATCCAGGAAAGCGTGTATTGGACGGTCGCGCCATGGAGGATGGGGGGAAGGAGCGAGAGGAGTGCTAGGGTGTTTCCCAGCGCGACCGCGGCGGCCCACCACCCGGTCCGCGTCCCGAGGTAGCGGGCGAGGAGCGGGGTCAGGGCCGCGGCAACAAATGGACACAGGAGGACGACAAGGAGGAGAATCACCCAGTCCTCCGGGGTCTCAAGGCCATGCCGATGTGTATCAACCCCTCGAACCGGATGGGCAGAACACGACACTCGAGAGGCGTGAGGGATACCCGCATGCCGCTACGTAATCCGTGTCTTCTGTGATGGAAGAATTCCGCGCCGAGGTATGGAGAGCGCGAGGTTCCGTGCCAAAACGGGAGGGACCATACCATAACCTAGACGGGGCGGCAAGGAGGTTTTGTCTCGGAGATCAGCCGTTCGATAGTCAGCGCCTCGGCTTGTCGAGGGCGAGCGGCCCGCCGCCCAGCAAGAGAATCGCGACCGAGGCCAGGAGAAGGACGAAGCTATATTCGTATCCACCCACGGTCGCCTTGCCCGCCGCACTGTCAACGATGATTCCATGCAAGAAAAAGCCTTGCCCGAGGTGCACGAAGAAAACCGCACCCCCCATGATGACCACATGGACTGACGCGCCCAGGCGTGTGAGGTACCCGAGGACGAGCGATACCCCACCCAAGAAGTGACCGAGAATGACAAACCAGGCCGTGAATGTCGGAAGCGGAATGCCCTTGGAGGCGTTATAGGCAGCGAGACCCGCAGGACCAAAGACAAAAAGGGCGAGATAGCCGTGCATCACAAAGACCACCCCCAATGTGATCCGCAGCACTGTGATCCCGTAGTCGCGCCCACGCCGCATCGCCCATCCTCCTCTACGATCGATCTTTTCGGGCGTTGAGCTGTCCCGCCTCTTTTTTGGGTCTTTCGTAATACAACGAAGAACGTCTCGTTTGTCAACGAATTTCCCGCCCCCCCCTTCCTCTCTCCTTGCTCCTGACTCTTGTGACAATCCTGAGCCATACGTGTCATGGTAACTCTTACCTACCCTCATCATGTAATGCTTACATCGTGCCCCGGCCCGAAAGCCCCCCGGAAACTCTCAGACGCTTATTGAGCGTCCCGTAATAAACCTGAGAAAAACAGCGTGGTCGTCGTCACGGTTCGAAAGCCTTTCCCCTGGTATGGCATGAAGGTTGCCATTGCCAAGACCGAAAGACCCACTCCTCGGATCCTCCCGTAGGCCACGTGACGAGGAGAGGCCCCACGAGTTTTCCAGCCACAACAAACCAACAACAGCCTCACCATCGCGGCTTGCCGCGGACAACAGCAATCAAGTCCACCGGAAAACTTTGACGCTTCATATAAGGAGGTCGTCATGGAGTGCAAGGCGTCGATCAGGTGGTTGATCTTCACCCACTGTCTCATCGCTCTCTTGGCCCTGCTCTTCCCGCTGGGTGAAGCCCAAGGACAGGGCCACGCTCCGAGCCGCTGGGAACGGCAGGCCGAGGAGAGCTTCAACCTCGTCCCAGGCATGGGTCGGCGGCTCATGAGCGAGCAAGAGTGGAAGGAATACCAACAGAAAATGCAAGGTATCGATCCCGCGGACCGCGAACGCTACCGGGCGGAGTGGTATGAGAAAATGGTAGAACGGGCCCGGGAACGCGCCATCAAGACGCCCGAGATGCTCGAGTCCCATCCCGCCCGTGGCTGGAAATAGCGTCCCAATCTCATTGGTCTCCGTCAGTCGCCGATGGATGTAGACACTGCATCTTGACAGGTGTTTTCTCGTAAGATACCCTCTCTATTCCTATGGCGACCCTTCGCATTGTCGCGTGGGGGATCGCCACCCTCCCAGCCGGCTGAAAGTGCCGGCGAAACACCAGGCTGACCGGAGAATTCCCGTGTCTCTTCCCCGTGAACTGATCCCCACGCCGCGCTTCCTGATGGGTCCCGGCCCCAGCGACGTGCACCCGCGCGTCCTGCGCGCCATGGCTACCCCGGTGATCGGCCACCTAGACCCGCAGTTTCTGGCGATCATGGACGAGGTCAAGGCGATGCTCCAGGCCGTTTTTCGGACGGCAAACGAGATGACCCTTGCCGTGTCGGCTACGGGCAGCGCTGGGATGGAAACGTGCTTCGTCAATCTGCTGGCGCCGGGCGACGAAGCGCTGGTGTGCGTGAACGGCGTGTTTGGCAACCGCATGTCCGATATCGTGGAGCGCTGCGGTGCCAAGCTGCACCGCGTGGACGCGCCGTGGGGGTCCCCCATCGATCCGCAGCAGGTTGCAGATGCCTTGCGCAAGTGCAAACCCAAGCTCGTCGCCCTCGTCCACGCAGAGACATCCACGGGCGTGCTGCAACCGCTGGTGGACATCAGCCGGATCGTGCACGAGGCCGGCGCGCTCCTGTTGGTTGATGCGGTCACCTCGCTCGGGGGGACGGACATGCACGTGGACGACTGGCGCATTGATGCTGTGTACAGCGGCACCCAGAAATGCCTGAGCGCGCCGCCCGGCTTGTCACCGGTGTCGTTCAGTCCACGCGCCGTCGCCGCGATGGATGCCCGCAAAACGAAGGTCCAGAGCTGGTATTTGGACATGGGCATGGTGCGCAACTACTGGGGCGGGCAGCGCGCGTACCACCACACGGCCCCCATCAGCTCGGTGTACGCGCTGCACGAGGCCCTGCGCATCGTCTTGACCGAGGGACTGGACGCGCGCTTCGAACGGCACCAGCGCAACCATGAACTGCTCCGCGACGGCCTGGAAGAGCTGGGTTTCAGGTTCGTGGTCGAGCCGCCGTATCGGCTGCCCATGCTGAACACCGTCTGGATTCCCGAGGGACTGGCAGACGCCCCCACGCGCCGGCGTCTGCTGGACGAGTACAACATTGAAATCGGCGCGGGGCTCGGTGATTTTGCCGGTAAGGTCTGGCGCATTGGCCTGATGGGGTGCAGCAGCACCCAGAATCACGTCAACGTGCTGCTGTCGGCCTTGAAGCGGATCATGCGGCCCGCGTAGTGGCTCCTCTCTCCTTGCTCGCCCGTCCGCGTCCTGGCACGCTGATCCTGTCAGTCTGCTGCGCAACATCCATCCTATAAAAAGCAAACAGCCCCTGGCACAAGCTTTGCACCACCTTCTTGAAGTAATTCAACATATGGGGGGTAAAGAAAATGGAGTTTGAGACGTTAAAAAAAGCCATCGATCAGGTTGAGCGGATTCTTGTCAACAAGCATAAAACCAGAGAGGATATCGAACGCGCCCAACAGTGCATACAATCGGCACGAGAATTTTTGGTGTTTGATCGAAAGGGGTTGGCCGGCCCGCCTGTGATTTGTCGGGACACATTAGACCTGCACGATGACGGGACCATCTCATGCCTGGAGTCGAGAAGGGTGCTGCGCGCCGCAATTGACGGACGTGACGGATCCAGCCAGAAACTTGCAAGTGGCTTGAATTACGACGATCAGGTGACCTTTTGCGCAAGCTGTCAGAAAACATGCGCCGACACATTGGCGCGCCTCGAGGAGGAATTGAAACGTTCAATGTAAATAAATTATTCCCGGGAAAAAGGGGTCGGGAGTCTTTTTATCGTTTGGGCGGCCCGCAGTGATACGCGAGTGGCTCCCCGAGATGAGTCAAGAGCAGACTTGACCCCATTACCCCCGAAAGCAAAAGAGCCCTGGACATCCGGGGCCCTTTTGCTTTTGAAAGTTCACAGGATCCAATTATCCACCAGTATCCATCACGATGGTGTCCACGTAGTTTTGGCCAAAGATCTGCTCTAGCGAGGGACCATTCCAGTCGTCTGCCAGGGCCACCGCCGGAGCGGCGAAGAGTACCACGGCAAGCATCAGCGCTGCAAGTCTCTTCATGTTTTCTCACCTCCTTTCCCGTAAGTGTCTGAATCACACTTGATGCCTTACTTACAGATACCAGGCCCGAATCCCGCTTTCACGAGGGACTCGGGAATGTTCCGGCAGTAGTTGCTGACCGTCTTCTCTGCCGCATGCGCCGGGATGACGGACAGGCCAGCGCCGCCTACGGTCACGAAAAAGGTCACAATGAGCGTTAGAATCATCAGTGTGCGTGTCATATTCTCACCTCCTTTCCTTTAACTCGCTGAATCACCCTTCATTGATGCGCGGGGGATTATTGCCTCACGTGAGATTGCCCGGTTCTTCAGCGGGAGTTAGACGGGTTGGGGTCTCTCGATCGTGAAGATCGTTTCCCTCACACCAAGAGACGA
>JBFHXD010000084.1:0-10742 GCA_041599135.1 Methylomirabilales bacterium (SeqCode)
CGGGCATGCGACGACCGTCTGTCCCACGTGTGCATCCACGTCTTTCGTTGGGAGAGCTTTGAAAGACGAACGGGAAAATCCGAATATGGGAGGCGCGATCCTCTTGGGTTTGGGGGCAGCGATCATCTCTTCAATCCTGTGGTATACGATCGTCGTTCTCACCAACTACCAGCTAGGCATCGTCGCCATTGCCGTGGGCTGGCTTGTGGCCCAGGCGGTGATGTGGGGAGCCGGGGGCAAGCGCGGTCCACGTCTTCAGGTACTCAGCGTCGTCATCACCGCATTGGCAATGGTGATGAGCGAGTATTTGATTGTTCATCATTTTACCGCGCAAGCTTTGGCTCAGCAGGGGTACACAGACATTCCCCTGCTTCTGCCCGTCACAGCGATGTTCACGTTGGTGGTCGAGGGAGTAAAGGCAGATCCGGCAACTCTGCTGTTCTGGGGGATTGCTCTCTTCGAGGGCTATACGCTTCCCAAGGTACACTGATTGGATCAGGCGAGTCCTTAGGAAAACCACAACCGGGACATCATGTCGATGATTGGAGCTTTCAATGGCCGTCCCTCTGGTATGATTCTCGTTGGTTGGTGAGGTACGGCGCCAGTGAACCGGGGGGTAAATGGAAATGCTGAAGGATCTTGAGATCCTTGTCCTTTCTCGGTATCCGATCATCGCGGTCGAGACCTACGAGGAAGAGCGAATTGAAGAGGGTCTCAAGCACATTGCCGCGAAACTGGGTATTCCTTTGTTCGTCTGGACTGTCACCGGTGGGCTCGAGCGCGTCGGGGAGGGTAACCCGATCTACGACACCAAACATCCCCTCAAGGCATTGGGCAACGTAGCCGCCATCCCGCGCGAGGGAATCTACCTCCTGAAAGATCTGCACCGATTCTGGGGTGAAGCCGAGGTGGTCCGCCAACTCCAGGATCTTGCCCGCCCATTTGCTAAGGATCGCAGAGCCATCATCCTCAGCGCCCCGCAGATCACCCTCCCCCCCGAACTGGAAAAGCTGGTGGCCTTCTTCAGGCTGGACCTTCCCACCGAAAAGGAGCTGAAAGTCCTGGCGAAGAACGTCATCAAGGATCTGTCACGAGAGCACCGGATCAAGGTGGAAATTTCAGCCGATGAGTTTGACCGGCTGGTGGAAGGGATGAAGGGCCTGACCCTGTTTGAAGCGGAGCGAACCCTCACCAAGGCGATTCTGCGTGATCTGGCGCTCACGCATAGGGACCTGGAGGTCATTCTCGAGACGAAGAGGCAGCTCCTCGAGAAGGAAGGGGTTCTGGAGTATTTTCCTGTCGAGCAGGGGCTCGGCGATATTGGAGGACTTGGCAAACTGAAACGGTGGCTTGCAAAGCGGAAGAAAGCCTTTACTCCCGAGGCCAAGCGATTCGGCGTTCCAGCCCCGAAAGGGATTATTCTTTTGGGAGTCCAGGGTTGCGGCAAGACTATGGCCGCCAAGGCCGCGGCCAGGGAGTGGGGACTTCCGCTCCTGAAAATGGAGCCGGGACGGCTCTACGACAAGTATGTTGGTGAATCGGATAAAAATTTGGACAAGGCCCTGAAAATGGCAGAGCGGATGGCTCCCTGCGTGATGATGATTGATGAGATCGAAAAGGGATTTGCGGCGATGGGAAGCTCGGAGGCCGATGCCGGGCTCTCCAAGCGGATCTTCGGCCGGCTCCTCGGGTGGCTCCAGGATCGAAAAGAGCCTGTCTTTGTCGTCGCGACCTGCAATCAGATTGCAGGACTCCCTCCGGAACTGATGCGCAAGGGGCGCTTTGATGAGATCTTCTTCATCGACCTTCCCAGTGCAGAAGCGCGTAAGGAAATCTTCGCCGTTCACCTCAAGAAGCGAAAGCGCAATCCCGCGGCCTTTGATCTCGCCGCGCTCGCTCAGGCCGCAGAGGGCTTTAGCGGTGCCGAGATCGAGCAGGCCGTTGTTTCCGCGCTCTACACCGCCTTTTCCCGAGACACCGATCTCGATACTCCACTTCTCCTCGATGAACTCAAGGCCACAGCGCCTCTTTCGGTGACCAGGCAAGAAGACATCACGGCTCTCCGGACGTGGGCCCGCGGCCGAACGGTGATGGCCAGCTGACCTTGCACCGTCGATTTTTGCAATTGCCCGGGACGTGCTCTTCTGTGGCTGATGGCTCGACTGAGGCCTCGACGGTGACCTCGGCCAAACCGCTCGTCGAAGTCTGCTGACAACCGATAGCTGATTGTTGTGGTCTTAGAGGGGACGGGCGAGCAGGATGACAAGCATCCACGAGAAGTGAAAGTCGCCGTCCACCTCGCGGATGCGGAAGGCGTCTCGGACCGCAGGAGAGGCTTCGATGAACCGCCGGCGGAGCTTATCCACCAGGGAGGGAGGGGACCCCGAGGTTCGAACCCAGTCCGAGAACACCAGCTCAGTTCGATGGGAAGTGGTCAGCTCCTCCAGCGTGAACCCTGCCTCTCCAATGAGCCTCCGCCACTCAGAGGGTGTGTAATTCCGAACATGAGACGGATCCCGCAACCGTTCCGTCTCCTGGTGCCAGGTGTTGGTGTCCGGCTGCTCCGGAGTCGATGAGTCGGTGAGGACGAGTCGTCCCGTCGGCCGGAGGATTCGATGGGTCTCCCGGAGATAGGCCGGGACCGAGGCAAAATGATGAGGGGCAATCCGACAGGTAGCAATGTCAAAGCTGTGATTGCGAAAGGGAAGCCTCTCCGCGGCGACTTGGGAGAAACGAATGTTGCGGAGTTGCCGCTCGACCGCCAAGCGTCGAGCCTCGTGGAGCATCGTTGCCGTAATGTCGGTGGCCACGACCTCGGCGGCAAATTCAGCAAAGGCAAATGCGGTAAACCCTGTCCCGGTGGCAATGTCCAGGACGCGCTCCCCGGGTGTGGGCTTTGCCCAGTTGACCATCACCCCCAGGCTCGTTCCCGTCGCATGAGGGCGGCTCACCGCATAACAGGCAGCCTGTTGGCCAAACTGTTTCTGGGCCGCTTTTTCAGGGCTGACTTCCTTCATGCGTCGAAGATATCACCTCTGCCAATGGGGGGCAACTCTGCCTTCCCGAATCTGCGTGGAGATCTCAAAAGCCTTGCCGGGGAGTGACCCTTGAGGCGGCTTGTTCGCTGTGCTACAGTCGGCCGGACAGGAGTGAAAAGTGATTTCGGAACATCGTGAACAGCTCGAAGCAGCACGGCACGCGGCAAAAGAATCGGGTCGGATCTTGATGGAAGGATTTGGCCGCCGTCCCGAGGTCTATTACAAGGGGCGGATCGATCTCGTCACCGAAGTGGACCGCCGGTCTGAGGATTCTATTGTCGCTTTTTTGCACCGCCGCTTCCCCGACTACACCATCCTCTCCGAGGAAGGTCGGGGGCACAAGGGAACGGCTGAAGCCTGCTGGATCGTCGATCCCCTCGATGGCACGACCAACTATGCCCACGGCTTTCCCTTCTTTTCTATCTCCATTGCGTTGGAGCAACAGGGCCAGCTGCGCTGTGGAGTGGTCTATGATCCCTTGAGGGAGGAGTGGTTCACGGCAATCCGTGGCGACGGAGCATACCTCAACGGAGACCCTATTCACGTCTCGGACACTACCGAGCTGGAACAAGCGTTACTGGCTACGGGTTTTCCCTACGATATGAAGGAATCTCCCGACAATAACCTCGACCATTTTCGGAATTTCAGCATGCGGGCCCAAGCGGTGCGTCGCCCGGGCGTCGCATCCATAGACCTGGCCTACGTGGCGGCGGGGAGACTCGATGGTTTCTGGGAATTCAAGCTGAAGGCATGGGATATCGCTGCTGGTGCCCTCCTCGTCACCGAGGCGCGAGGAACCGTCAGCGATTTCGGGGGACGTCCCCTGGATATCTTCGGTAAAGAAATCGTCGCCTCAAACCCTCACATCCATCAGGCCATGCTGCAAGTCCTCGCCCTCCCCCCCGCTTGAACCTCTCGGGCAAGAGGGGCCCTGCGGCAGGTCGCCGCAGGGCCCTTTGTGTTTCTGTACACCGTATCTTTAGTGGGCGAGGCGCTTCAAAAGCTGGTCCAGTGGGAGGGCGTTCAAGACGTCTTTTTTCTCGATCCACGCGCGGCGGGCGATGGCGACGCCAAGGTTGATGTGGTCAAAGTTTGAGAGAATGTGCGTATCAGTGTTGATGACGAGGGGAAGGCCGGCCTCTTTGACCTGGCGGGCATGCGCATCGTTGAGATCCAGGCGGAACGGAGAGGCGTTGATTTCCAACGCCACACCACTTTGACGGACCGTATCAAGCAGGTGCTCGAAGTCTAGGTCGAAAGGTTCACGCTCGCCCAAGAGCCTGCCGGTGGGGTGGCCAAGAGTCCGAACGTACCGATTGCCGAGGGCGCGCACAATCCGCTTGGTCATGGTTTCGCGGTCCTGACGGAAGGCGGAGTGGACCGAAGCGACGACAAAGTCGAGTTGAGCCAAGACGGTGTCCGAGAGGTCGAGGCGTCCGTCGGCGCGGATATCAACTTCGATGCCCGCAAGAATGCGAAAGTCTTTTAGCCGTTTGTTGAGCTGGTCGATCTCCTCCCTTTGCTTTGCCAGATCGTGTCCGGTAAGGCCCCGCGCAATGCCTAATCCTTTCGAATGGTCGGTGATGGCGATGTAGGCGTACCCTCGCTTCCGCGCAGCGTGCACGACCTCTTCGATGGTGTGGGCACCATCACTCCACTTGCTGTGGACATGGAGATCCCCCCTGATATCCTCGAGGGTGATCAGTTCTGGCAATTGCCCTTTCAGCGCCGCCTCGATTTCGCCGGTGTCCTCACGGAGTTCTGGGGCGATGAAGGGGAGGCCGAGGACCCCGTAAATCTCTTCTTCCTCTCTGCCCGCGATCCGCCTGCCGGTCCGTTCCTCAAAGACGCCGTATTCGCTGACTTTGAGTCCCTTTTTCCGGGCCATTTCTCGAAGACGGATATTGTGAGTCTTGGAGCCGGTGAAGTAGCATAATGCCGCCCCAAAAGCCTCAGGCTCCACCACCCGGACATCGACCTGGATGCCCTGGCGCGTGATGACGCTCGATTTCGTCTCCCCCTTGGCAAGGATTTCCTGGACGAAGGGAAGGGAGACGAAGGCATCCATGATCTTTTCCGGGGCAGTGGAGATAGCCAGGATATCGATATCCCCGACGGTCTCCTTCATCCGCCGGAGGCTGCCGGCGTAGTGGATCCGTTGGATTCCTTTTACGTGCTGGAGGCGGGCGGTGATCTCCTGGGCCAAGGGGAGGGCGAGGCCAAGAGGCATGCGTCCCGAGGTTCGCTTGAGCATCGCGATTCCGCGAAGGATATTCTTTTCGGTTTTGGCCTTGATCCCTGGTATGCCCCGCAGTTGTCCGCCCTGGGCTGCCGCCTCGAGCTTTTGGATGCTGTCGATGCTTTTCTCCTCATAGAAGAGCCTCGCCGTCTTGGGGCCCACGCCCGGGATGTGCAGAAGCTCGACTAACCCCGGAGGGACCTCTGCTTTGAGCGTTTCATATTCTTTGAGTGTCCCGGTCCCGACGATCTCGCGAACCTTGGCCCCGAGGTCCTTCCCGATCCCGGGAATCTCCTCCAGGGTTTCTCGCTCGACGAGGGTTGCGACGTCTTCTGCGAGCCCGTCGATGTTTTGGGCGGCGCGCCGGTAGGCCCGGATCCGAAACGGGTTATCCCCCTTGATCTCGAGGATATCGGCGATGGCATTAAGGATGTGGGCGACTTCCGCGTTATGCATCTGCCCTCGGAGATCCCTCCGTGATGTCCTTATCGCTTCAACACAGTGCTCGAATCATCCGAGGACCGAGCGGTGTGGAGGGCGGATTATTCATTCCTGTGTGAATAATCCGGGCTGGAAGGCGAGGCATGAAAGCTGGTTACTCTGTGCTGGGGGTCCTCGGGCCACCCTCTTCCATTTCGCGGAGCAGGCTTTGCATCTTTCTGTATCTCATTGCCCCTATCACGAAAAGAACTATCCCTGAAGGCGCGAATATCCACCCGAGTACAACAATCATGACCGGATCAAAAAATTGGATGAACGATACCCCGGCTACAAAGAGGGTTAAACCTGTTCGTATGTACGCAAGGAATGTTCTTTCATTGGCTAGCGTCGTTCGATCCGCAGCGAGGTAATCTCGCAGGATCATTTTCTCTTTGGCAACTTTGGAATATGGTCTCTCGGACATCTTCTTCTTATTGTGTTTTCTGAATCTTTTCTACGGCACAAAAAGGCGTCTTGTGAGTATTTAGTTCTCTTGGATGTGGACGCTCTTGATATCGGTGTAGAAGTTGATCGTGTCGTCGCCGACTTCCCTGGCACCATAGCTCGAATACTTGAGTCCCCCGAAGGGGAAATGGGAAAACCCGCCGAGTCCGGGCCGGTTCACATGGATCAAACCAGCCTCAATTTTGTCGATAAAGGTGAAGGCACGCCCGATATCCTTAGTGAAAATTGAGGCGCAGAGTCCATAGTCCACCGCGTTCGCCACCGCGAGGGCTTCTTCGATGTCGCTCACCTCGATGAAGCTGAGCACCGGCCCAAAGACCTCTTCCCGGGCAATTTCGTGTTCGGGCCGCACATCACTGACCAGCGTCGGCAAGTAGTAGAAGCCATCTCGAAGGTCCTCGGGCTGAGATCCCCCCACAACCACCTTTGCCCCTTCCTCACACGCCCGCTGGACAAAACCCTTCACATCCCGGAGGCGAGCTTCATCCACCAGTGGTCCCATGTGTACTTCTGGACGATCGCCCGACCCCACGCGGATGGCTTTGGTCCCTTGAGCCAAGCGCTCGACAACCTCCGTGGCCACTTTCCGGTCCACGATCGCTCGGCTCGTGGCTGTGCACCGCTGACCGGTCGAGCCGTACGCTGCGGTGAGCAAGGCCTTCACCGCGTTTTCCAGATCTGCATCCCGCAGGACGATTTGCGGGTTCTTTCCTCCCATCTCGAGCTGGACCTTGGCCAGGCGCGGGGCCGCCGCCGCATGGATGGCCATCCCCACTCTTGTTGAGCCGGTGAAGGAGATCCCTCGGATCAGCGGGTTGTTGACGAGTTCACTCCCAACCTGGGCCCCGCCATGCACCAGGTTCAATACCCCCGAGGGGACGCCTGCTTCTTGGAAGATCTCGACCACCCGCGTGGCTGTCGCGGGTGTCAGGGGCGAGGGTTTTACCACCACCGTGTTTCCACAGACCAGGGCCGGTGCGATCTTCCAGCAGGGAATAGCAACCGGAAAGTTCCAGGGGCTGATAGCGGCCACCGGACCAATCGGCTGCCGGGTGGTGAAACAGAAAACATTGGGGGCCTCTGTCGGCAGGGTCTGCCCGCCCAACCGTCGTCCGATCCCTGAGACGAACTCCATGATATCAATGGCTCGCTGCACCTCACCCCGCGACTCGCTGAGGATCTTTCCTTCTTCGCGGGTGAGCAGTTGCGCAACTTCCTCCAGGCGCGATTCGAGCAGCTGCGCGGCCCGCAGCACGATCTTGCCTCGCTCAGGGGGGGTGGTGCGCCGCCAGGCCTGAAAGGCGTCGGCTGCCGCCTGGATGGCCCTGCCGGTATCTTCGGCTGATGAGTCCGGAGCGGTGGCGACCAGATCGCGAATGTTGGCAGGATTCAACCGCCGAATGGCGGAAGTTCCCTGCTGCTCCCATTTCGACCCGATCAGATTGCCACACTGAATGGTTGTGCCATCGGTTCCCATGCGCTTTCTCCCTCATAGAAATCATTCATCGATTGTCATCAAGGTATCTTCCGGCTCCACCGCTGTCAAGGATGATACGGCTTTGCTCCAAGATGGCCGGATTCTCATGTTCCTCTGACAGAATGGCAGACTCCTAATCTTTTCTCTCCGTGATACATACCGTTTATTAAGCCCCTTCCAGCTCAATCGATCTGGCACTTCCATTGCTCAACATCGAGCGAAGAGAATACCCCTTGATACCTTCTTTCCAGACACCGCGAGACGTGAAAGAGAATATGGTCTTACAAGCCCAACGCACCATTATGGTCATCGATGATCATCCCGGGGTCCGGGAGCACTACCGAAATCTTTTGGAGGCGAATGGATTTTGCGTCGTGGAGGCCTGCAATGGGGCCGAGGCCCTGATTTGGTTTCTGAAAGAGACGGCGGATCTGATCATTCTTGATTTGAGGATGCCCGTGTTGGACGGTCGAAGTTTTCTTGAGTACCGGAGCCGACTAGCAAAAATTCGAGAGGTTCCCGTCCTTGTGGTGAGCAGCTGGATGGAAGACTCCGGGCTCTGCCAGAGCCTCCTCCGTCTTGGAGCGGATCGGCTGCTGCAAAAGCCCCTCCGCCGCGAGGACCTCCTCGGCGCCGTGCAAGAGGCACTCGAAAGACCTCATCCCCTCGCCCCTCCACCCCGTGAGACAGCCCCGGAGGCCGCGAGGCGTCAGGGCGCCCGGGTGGCCTTTACGGTCCCTATTCGCATCCGCGCGACCTCGGGCGCCGATATGTCAGGCAGACTCCACGACTTGAGCGCCGGAGGGCTCGGCGCGCACCTTCCTGATCGGCTCCTCCACGGGGAGCCAATCACCGTGACGCTCGACGCCAAAGGCGGTTCCCTGGCTTTACCGGGATTCATCCAGTGGGCCGATGAAAAAAGGACAGACCTGGGGTACCGCCACGGGATTCGTTTTTCAGAAAGGCAGGAAGAGACCTTTCCTTTATACGCCTATTCATTCTTTCACGAAAGTTCACCAGCCCCGTCGCAAGGAGCAACCGCCTAGAACCATCCTCACCATCACTTGACCGCCCCGACGGTAAACCCGGCGATGAACCGATCGACGAAAAAGTTGTACACGATGGCGATTGGGACGCTGGCGATGAAACAGCCGGCCATCAACGAGCCCCAGAAGTAGACATCCCCCCGGACAAGGAAGGTGGGCACACCGACGCTGACGGTGAAATTCGATGCGGCGGTGATGAAGGTCAGGGCGTAGACGAACTCCTGCATCACCAGCGTAAAGCTGAAGATCACCACGGTGAGCACTCCGGCCACGGACATGGGGATAACGATCTTCACGAAGGCCCCAAAGCGGCTGAGTCCGTCGATCATGGCGGCTTCCTCGAGGTCTGGGGGGATGGCCTTGAAGAAGCCCATGAGCAGCCAGGTGCAAAAGGGGACCGTGAAGCTCGGATAGACCAATACCAGGGACCAGAGAGAATCCTGGAGGCCCAAGTCGCCGATGACCCGGGACAGCGGGATAAACAGGATCGTGGGCGGGACCAGATACGTCAGGAAGATCGCGATCCCGAGTTGCTCACCCGTCCGCCCCGTCAGGCGCGCGAGGGCGTATCCGGCGGGCATCGCCAGGAGGAGCGTGATGCCGACGACGATCACCCCCACCCAGACGGTGTTCCAGAGCCACTGTCCGTACAAGGTCCCTTGGAACAGGAGCCTCAGGTGTTCGAGGGTAGGAGGATCGTTGAAGAGAAACGGATTGTTCTTCGTGTTCAAGAGGTCACGCGTCTCCTTGAACGTGGTAATCAGCATCCAGTAAAACGGGAAGGCGGCAAACGTGGTAAACGCCGCCAAAACCCCAAAGTGCCCACCTTTCGCGCCCCACTTTTTGAGTGTATGCCTACCCGAAGCCATCTCAGGCTACCTCCGTCCGTTTCGCAACGCGCAGGAGGACGATGGCACTTGCCGCCAGCACGGGGAAGAGGAAGAGGGCGATGGCGGCACCCTCCGCGAGGTTGCCCCCGTCGATCCCGGTAAAGAAGGCCAGGCTGGCGAGGACCTCGGTCGTGTGGAACGGCCCCCCGCGGGTCAGCACGTAGATGACGATCATATCGGTAAAGGTAAAGACCATACCGAAGAGGACGGCCACGATCATGATCGGGAGCACGAGGGGGATGGTGATCTGAAAGAGGTGACGCCAGAATCCGGCACCATCCACGGCGGCGGCATCGTGGATGTCCTGGGGGATGGCGGTCAACCCTGCCAGGAGGATGACCGTCGCCAGGGGGAGCAACCGCCAGGCGTGGACGGTGATGATGGAGACCATCGCCAGGTCAGGCTGTCCAAGCCAGATCGGCCAGGTGTGCGGACCAAAGATGCCAACGGCCCGAAGACTCCAGTTGATGATGCTGTAGATGGAATCGAGGATCCAGAGCCAGCCGATGCTGCCGAGCGAGATGGGCGCGACCCAGGGAAGCAGGATCAAGAGCCGCACGAACCACTTGCCGCGGAAATCCTTGAGGAGCGCGAGCGCGAGGACCTTTGCCAACACCAGGACTATGACATTCGAGACAATAGCAAAGATGAAGGTATTCTTGAGGGCTCGTTGGAAGACGTGGTCCTGGACCACGTGCTTGAAATTCTCGAGCCCGACGAAGCTCATGCTCGTGCTGCCGACGGTGATATCACTGACGCTGTAAAAGATCGCCAGGAAAAACGGAAACCCCACCAGGGCAACAATAAAAAGGATGGCGGGGCTGATCATCAGCCACCCAAGCCACTTCTCGCTATCCAGCAGATGGCCCAGCCGACTCGCGCGCGCTTGCGCTGGTACGGTCACCGCTGTCGCCGGCGCTTCCATTCCCCCTCCCTACAAGGGCCGCGGAGTCGTGCGCAGCCCTGTGGTCCGGTCGAAGAACTTTAGATCCTTCTGCTTGACGGCGAATTCGTGCGTCTCCCCCTGCTGAATGACGAGCGTCATCGTCGAAGGGATATCGGAGATGATCTTGTCGTGCGGAAATGGATCGCCCAACACCCCGTAGA